>NZ_AP023189.1:6037142-6338571 GCF_012767755.2 Pseudomonas tohonis | reverse complement strand
AGGCGCTGGATGTCGGCCTCGTTGGCGAACACCACCTGGCGCTGGCCGCGCACGCCGCGGTAGCGGTCGTCGAGGCCGTAGATGGTGGTGTTGTACTGGTCGTGGGAGCGCAGGGTCTGGAGGATCAGGTCGGGCTTGAGGCCGCTGGCGCGGATGCGTTCGTGGATCAGGGTCTCGGGCAGCGGGTTGGCCTTGAAGTTGGCGCGGCCGCTGGCGGTCTTCCAGGTGCGGGCGCCGGCCGAGTTACCCAGGTAGAAGCCGCCCGGGTGCTGCACGCGCTGGTTGAAGTCGGCGAAGCCGGGGATGGTGTCGGCGATCAGCTCACGGATGCGGTCGTAGTTGGCGATCATCGCGTCCCAGTCCACCGGGTGGTTGCCCAGGGTGGCCTTGGCGATGCCGGCGACGATGGCCGGCTCCGAGCGCATTTCGCGGGACAGCGGCTCCAGCTGGCCGTTGGAGGCGTGGATCATGCTGAAGGAGTCTTCCACCGTCACCGCCTGCGGGCCGTGGGCCTGGTGGTCGATGTCGGTACGGCCGAGGCAGGGCAGGATCAGTGCGTCGCGGCCGACGGTGAGATGGCTGCGGTTGAGCTTGGTGCTGATCTGCACGGTGAGGTCGCAGTTCATCAGCGCCTGGTGGGTGCGCGGGCTGTCCGGGGTCGCCTGGGCGAAGTTGCCGCCCAGGCCGATGAAGACGCGGGCCTGGCCGTCGAGCATGGCGTTGATGGCTTCCACGGTGTTGTGGCCGTTCTCGCGGGGCACCTTGAACTGGAAGCGCTTCTCCAGCGCGTCGAGCAGGGCCGCCGGCGGGCGGTCGTTGATGCCCATGGTGCGGTCGCCCTGCACGTTGCTGTGGCCGCGCACCGGGCACAGGCCGGCGCCGGGGCGGCCGAGGTTGCCGCGCAGCAGTTGCAGGTTGACGATTTCCTGGATGGTCGGCACCGAATGGTGGTGCTGGGTGATGCCCATGGCCCAGCAGATGATGACCCGCTCGGCGCGGTGGTACATGCGCGCGGCCTGTTCGATCTCGGCGAGGGCGAGGCCGGACTGGCGCTCGATGTGGTCCCAGTCGGTGGCGTCCAGCTCGGCCAGGTAGGCGTCGACGCCGTCGGTGTGTTCGGCGATGAAGGCGTGGTCGAACACCGCCGGCTGGCCTGCGGCCTGGGCCTCGCGCTCCCACTGCAGGAGGAACTTGGCGATGCCGCGCATGGCGGCCATGTCGCCGCCCAGGGCCGGGCGGAAGAATGCGGTGTTCAGCGGGGCGGAGCCGTTGGTGAGCATCTCCAGGGCGTGCTGGGGATGCTGGAAGCGTTCCAGGCCGCGCTCCTTGAGCGGGTTGAAGGCGACCACCTGGGCGCCGCGCTTCACCGCCTCGCGCAGCGGTTCGAGCATGCGCGGGTGGTTGGTGCCGGGGTTCTGGCCGAGGACGAAGATGGCGTCGGCGTGCTCGAAGTCGGCGAAGGTCACGCTGCCCTTGCCGACCCCCACGCTCTGGCCGAGGGCCACGCCGCTGGCCTCGTGGCACATGTTCGAGCAGTCGGGGAAGTTGTTGGTGCCGTAGGCGCGGACGAACAGCTGGTAGAGGTAGGCGGCTTCGTTGCTGGCGCGGCCGGAGGTGTAGAACTCGGCCTGGTTCGGGTCGGGCAGGCGCTTGAGGTGGCTGGCGACCAGGGCGAAGGCGTCGTCCCAGCTGACCGGCAGGTAGTGGTCGCTGGCGGCGTCGTAGCGCATCGGCTGGGTCAGGCGGCCCTGGTATTCGAGCCAGTAGTCGCTCTGCTCGCGCAGCTGGCTGACGCTGTAGCGGGCGAAGAAGGCGGCGTCGACGCGGCGCTTGGTGGCTTCCCAGTTGACCGCCTTGGCGCCGTTCTCGCAGAACTTGATGCGGCCGTCTTCGGGGGAGTCGCCCCAGGCGCAGCCGGGGCAGTCGAAGCCGCCGTTCTGGTTGGTCTTGAGCAGGGCGCGCAGGTTCTTGAACGGCTGCTTACTGTCGAGCCAGAAGTGAGCGACGCTCTTCAGCGCGCCCCAGCCGGCGGCGGCGCCGTTGTAGGGCTTGTAGCGGGGATGCACGGGTTGCAGGCTCATGGCTGTACTTCTTCTGTCCGGGGCGCCGGGCTGTAGACCCGGGGCGCGCTGTGATGGGGCAGGTGGATCAGGTTCAGGTTGTGCCGGCGCGCCCATTGCACGGTGAGTGCCGTGGGGGCCGAGAGGCTGACCAGGGTGCCGAGGCCGGCACGCACCGCCTTGTGGATGAGTTCCAGGCTGCAGCGGCTGGTGACCACGGCGAAACCGGCGCGCGGGTCAAGCTTGTGCCGCAGGACGGCGCCGATGAGTTTGTCGAGGGCGTTGTGGCGGCCGATGTCTTCGCGGCACAGCGCCAGTTCGCCGCTGGCGTCGACGAAGAGCGCGGCGTGCAGGGCGCCGCTGCGGCGCGCGAGGTCCTGCTTGGCGGCGATGCGCTGGCGCAGGTCGGCCAGGTGCTCCGGCGGGGGCAGCGGCTGTGGCTGCAGCACGGCGAGGGTGGGCAGGGCCTGCTCCAGGGCCTCCACGCCGCAAAGGCCGCAGCCGGTGGTGCCGGCCAGTTGGCGGCGCTGGTCCTTCAGGGCCCAGAAGGCGCGGTTGGCGATTTCCACCTCGGCCTGGCGGGCGTCGTCGCAGCCCCCGAGGCGGGTGTCATAGATGTCATCGATCGAATCGACGATACCGGCGCTGAGGCTGAAGCCCGCGATGAAGTCTTCCAGATCGGCGGGCGAGACCATCATCACCGCGTGGCTGATGCCGTTGTAGGCGATGGCCAGGGCGCATTCCTCGGCCAGCAGGCCCTCGCCGGTCGTGGCTGCGCCGCCCAGTTCGGCATAGGCATAGCCCCGCGCCTGGGTCACGGGCTCGGTGTCGTTGATAAAGGAGGTGGATAGCTGGCGTGGCACGGGTGGCGCCCCTGCGACGGATTGACACAGGCAGCCTAGGCGCTGCTGGCGGGGTCCGTCTAATCGCTATTGCCGATACTGTGATCGACGGCGTCTATCAGTCTGGGACAAACAGCCGGCGGGCCTCTTCGAAGCAGGCATCCGCCAGTGCGGAGCGGGGTTGGCCGCGGCGCTGGATGAGCCCCAGCGGCGCCAGGGTGTGGGCGTGCTCGATGGGCAGCAGCGCGAGGTGTTCGGTGAGTTCGTCGAGGCCACTGGCGAGCGGCATGATGGCGCAGCACAGGCCGACGTTGACCGCCTGCAGCAGCTGGTGCACGGCGTCGGTCTCCAGGCGCGGCTGCGGCGCGAGGCCCCGGCTGCGGAAGCCGTGGTCGATCGATTGGCGGAAGTGCATGCCGGCCGAGAGCAGGCCCAGGGGCAAGCCGGCGAGGGCCTCCCAGGTCAGTTGCGGGGCGTCGAAGGCGAAGTGGCGGCGGTCGTGCAGCAGGCCCATGCGGGTGTCGGCGACTTCCAGGCTGTCGAAGTGTTCGCGATCGAGGCGGTCCAGGTAGGAGAGGCCGAGGTCGAGCTGGTTGCGTGCCAGGCGCTCGAGGATCTGCTCGGAGCTGAGGGCGAACAACTGGAAGCGCAGGTCGGGATGCTGCCCGGCGAAGGCCTGGACCAGGCGCATGGGGTCGTAGCCGGCCAGGGGCACTACGCCCAGGCGCAGGGTGCCGACCAGGTGGCCGCGGCAGGCGGCTGCCTCGGCGTGCAGGCCGTCATGGGCGGCGAGCAGGGTGCGCGCCCAGGCGAGCACGCGCTGGCCGGCATCGGTGAAGCCTTCGAAGCGCTGGCCGCGCTGCACCAGTTCCAGGCCCAGCTCCTCTTCCAGGCTGCGCAGGCGCATGGACAGGGTGGGCTGGGTGACGTGGCAACGCGCGGCGGCCTGGCCGAAGTGGCGGGTCTCGTCGAGGGCGACGAGGAACTTGAGCTGCTTGATGTCCATGGTCGCTCCCGCCGGGCTAGAGCCCGGCCACCAGTTCGCGGTAGCCGTCGACCGCTGCGAATTCCTCGGTGTCCTTGAGCGCGCCCCGGCTGTCGGGCTGCAGCACCGCCAGCAGGTGGGCGACGCCGTGGGCGCGGGCGCTGCGCAGGATCGGCAGGCTGTCGTCGATGAACAGCGTGCGCGCCGGGTCGAAGGGCGAGTCCTGCTGCAGGGCGTGCCAGAACTGCTGGTCTTCCTTGGGGAAGCCGTAGTCGTGGGAGCTGATCAGGCGATCGAACCAGGGGGCCAGTTCGACCCGTTCCATCTTCAGCGACAGCGAGTCGCGGTGGGCGTTGGTGATCAGCACCACGCGCTTGCCGGCTCGGCGCAGGGCGGCGAGGAAGTGGTCGGCGTCGGGGCGCAGGGCGATCAGGTCGGCGACCTCGCGCTTGAGGTCGCGGATCGACAGCTTCAGCTCGCGGCTCCAGAAGTCCGTGCAATACCAGTTGAGCTGGCCGGCGTGGTGCTTGAACAGCGGCACCAGTTCGGCGTCGGCCGCCTCGCGGCTGATGCCGTGGTGATCGGCGTAGCGCTGGGGCAGGTATTCCAGCCAGAAGTGGTTGTCGAAATGCAGGTCGAGGAGGGTGCCGTCCATGTCCAGCAGGACGGTGTCGATGGCGGACCAGTTGAGCTGTGGCATGCGTGTCCGGGGCTGTAGGTGGGAGGGCTGTCGCGATTGCACCGTGGACGGTCGTCGGCGTGCAATCTCCTACGCAGATAATCGGAAAAGCCGGGGTATGATAACCCGCCGGTCATGCCAAGGAGTTCCGTTATGCGTCAGAAGCCCACCGTGCTCGCCCGCGAGATCGTCGCCAGCAGCCGCCTGTTCCGTGTCGAGGAGCTGCAGCTGCGCTTCTCCAACGGTGTCGAGCGCACCTACGAGCGCCTGGTGGGCAAGGGCTCCGGCTATGGCGCGGTGATGGTGGTGGCGATGGTGGACGCCGAGCACGTGCTGCTGGTGGAGGAGTACTGCGCCGGCACCGACGACTACCAGCTGTCGCTGCCCAAGGGGCTGATCGAGCCGGGCGAGGACGTGCTGGTGGCGGCCGACCGCGAACTCAAGGAAGAGGCGGGATACGGCGCACGCAAGCTGGAGCTGCTGACCGAGCTGTCGCTGTCGCCGGGCTACATGAGCCAGAAGATCCAGGTGGTGCTGGCCCGTGACCTTTATGAAGAGCGCCTGCCGGGCGACGAGCCCGAGCCGCTGGGCGTGGAGAAGATCAGCCTGCGCGAGATCGCGAGCCTGGTGCAGCACCCGCAGTTCAGCGAGGGGCGCGCCCTGGCGGCGCTCTACCTGGCCCGCGACCTGCTGGGCCAGCGCGGGGAGTTCCCCGCATGAGCCACCCGCTGCTGCCTGCCGTCATCGAACTGGTCGGCCTCGCCGGCCAGGCCATCCTGCCGTTCTGGCGCGCGGACGTCGCCGTGGTCGAGAAGGCCGATGCGTCTCCCGTCACCGCCGCCGACCTGGCTGCCCACCGGATCCTCGCCGACGGCCTGGCAGCGCTGGATGCCGGCATCCCGGTGCTTTCCGAGGAAGCGGCGGACATTCCCCTCGCCGAGCGCGCCGCCTGGGAGCGCTGGTGGCTGGTCGACCCGCTGGATGGCACCAAGGAATTCATCTCCGGCTCCGATGAGTTCACCGTCAACGTCGCGCTGATCGAGCGTGGGCGGGTGGTCTTCGGCGTCGTCGGCGTGCCGGTCACCGGCCGCTGCTACCTGGGTGGCGCGGGCCTGGGTGCCTGGCGCATCGACGCGGGCGTGCGCGAGCCGATCGCGGTGCGCGTGGCGCCTGCACAGGCCTTCACCCTGGTGGCCAGCAAGCGCCATTCGAGTCCCGCGCAGGAACGCCTGCTGGCCGGGCTGGGGGAGCGCTTCGGGGAATTGCAGCTGGCCAATATCGGCAGCTCGCTGAAGTTCTGCCTGCTGGCCGAAGGGGCGGCGGATTGCTACCCGCGCCTGGCGCCCACCTCGCAGTGGGACACCGCCGCCGCGCAGGGCGTGCTGGAGGGCGCCGGTGGCGAGGTGCTCGACCTGGCCGGCGAACCGCTGGGCTACGCGGCCCGCGAATCCTTCCTCAACCCGTCCTTCCTGGCGTTGCCGGCGGCCGCCGCTTGGCGTGGCGAGCTGCTGGAGCTGGCGCGCGCCCTGGATTGATCAGAGCGGGGGCGAATGAATTGTGAGCTAAGTGTTGCTGGAAGGTTTTTGGCCACGCCGGTTGCCGAGTTTTGCTGATGGTTTCTGTTTCGCCTTGCCGGGCGAGTCCCTTTTCCAATCGTTGAAAAGGAACCAAAAAACTTGCCCCTGCATACGGCCCGACTGCGTCGGGTTCCCTCGCTCCATCATCGTTTCAGGGGCACGCCGCGAAGGCCCATCCCTGGCCCATCGCGGCTCTCGCGACATCCATGTCGCTCAACCCCTGAAACGACGATTGCGCTCGGCCTCCTGAAAGGGGCGTTTGGCTGCTGCTCCAACATTGATGCTCATGCTTCATATTGATGTGCGCATCGCCACTTTGCCTGCGCTGCGGCCGGCGGCTTTTGTAGGATGGCGTAGAGCGAAGCGAAACCCATCGCTCCACCCGCTCTTCGGCTCCGGATCAGTCGAGCATGTCCTTGAAGCGTTCGTCCTTGCCGTAGAGCAGCGGCTGGGCGAAGCCGGGGACCTTGATGCCTTCGGCGGTGACTTCCAGGGCCTTGTCGTCGATCAGGTCGTTGCCGAAGTTGTAGATGATGTCCAGCTCGCCCTTGAGCGCGCGCTCGTCGTACTGGCGGGCGGCGGCGCGGGTGGCTTCGCGCTTCTCGCAGTAGTCGGCGAAGGCTTTCTCGCCGTGGCGCTTGCGCAGCATGTTCTCGGTCAGGCGCGGCGAGATCACCACGCCGCTGGCGTTGTTGCCGCCAAAACCCTTCGAGTTGACGAAGCAGATGTCCAGGTTGCGCTGCTCCATGTGCTGGTCGCGGGTGGAGATCGACAGGTGCTGCTGGTGCACGTCGTCGGCGACCCGGTCGATGGTCTTGATGCCCGGCAGGATGCCGTAGCGGAAGGTGCCGAGGGCCGAGACCACCTGGTCGCCGCTGGCGGTGGCCAGGCTGTGGCCGACGAAGGCCTTGACCGCGGTGATGGGCCAGGACTCGATGCCGAAGGCGGCGGCGACGCGGTCCAGCAGTTCGGACTCGGTGACGCGGTTGGCCGGGGTGCTGGAGCCGTGGGCGTGGACGAAGCTGTGCTGGCGCACGGTCTCGCTGCCGAACAGCTGGGTGGCGCTGGCCACGGCCTTGGCCAGGGTCAGGTAGTTGCCCGGGCCGGGGGCGGAGATGGATTTCTTGAAGCCGTCGGCGTTGATGAAGACGTCGGTCACTGCGCCATGGATATCGGCACCCAGCTCCAGGGCCAGGGCGTCGTCCATCAGCACCACGTACTGGCTGGACTCGGCCAGGGTGAAGCCGCAGTTCTCGCCGAAGGGGCGGCTGGCACGGCGGAAGTCCACGTCCTCGCGGCCGCCGACCTGGCGCAGGCCGTCCTCGGTGGCCAGGGCGCCCATGGCGCCGTAGCCGTCGATGCATTCCTGGTTGATAGGCGCCTCGGCGTTGCCCACCAGGGCGACCCGCGCGCGGCCGGAGCCGATCAGCTCGATGGCCTTCTGCAGGTTGTAGAGGAAGGTGGCGCAGGCGCCGGTGACGCTGCCGGTGGTGCCGACGCTGCCCAGCACGTAGGCGTTGATGAAGTCGGCGGGCATGGTGTTCAGGCCCAGCGGCAGTTGCTTGGCGGTGACGCGGCCACCCTTGAGGCGCGACTGCATCAGGCCGCCGAAACCGTTCTCGTCGAGCTGGCTCATGATGCTGCCGGAGAACACCGCGACCTCGTCGGGTTGCACCCGGTCGACGATGCGCTGCCAGGGCAGGCCGATGGAGCGGATGGCGTCGGTGGCGGCGACCACGGACATCTGCAGGCCGCGCGGGTGGAAGCGCGAGTTGTACAGCTCGCCCGGCTCGAAGCCGGTGGGCAGCTGGCCGGCGGATTTGACCGGCAGGGCGCGGAAGCTCTCGACCTTGAACTCGGTGGCGTCATTGAGGGTGACGCGCACCTCGCCGGACTCCAGCGGCTCGACCGACCAGCTGGCCGGCAGCGGTTCGGGCAACTGCTTGCGCGAGGTGACGAAGCGGATGCTGGAGCCCGGTTCGGCGGCGACGCCGATGCTCTTCTGCCAGGGGGCGGCGTCGACGTCCAGGTGCTGCTTCTCGATGCGGCGCACCAGGGTCGAGGTGAGGAGGCGTTCACCGAAGCGCGACTCGATGTCGGCCAGGCTCAGCGGCGCGCCGTCGGCGTCCAGGTACTGGCCATCGACCACTGTCACCAGCTTGGTCATCACCGCCAGGCCGGCCAGGGTCTCCTGGCGCGCGGCGGCGTCGACGGACTCGATCACGGTACGGCGGAAGCCATGGTGGAACGAGCTTCGGCCCGCTGCGTTGTAACCGCCGAAACCAACGATGACCGGAAGTCGAGACATGACGCGGGAACTCCTCAAATAGACCATTTCGTGACCGGGGCCGGGCCGAGCGCGGTGAAGAGGGGCCATGACGACCGCGGGTGCGGCTGGCCAGGGAACGCGTCGGGGATGTCCGGCCACCGTGGACGAACCAGGTGGCAGCTCGAAAGATTCGAATGCCTAACCTGACGCGGCAGCTGACCGTCGAGTCACTTGAGGATTGATCGGTACTGCCCGTGTGCATGGGCGCCAGGTGTGGTCGCGAGGGCGGGCGGGAGGAGTCGGGGCCGCCTGCACGGCCCCGTGGTCGGGGCTTCAGCGGTAGCTGATGCCCGGGTTGGCGGTGCTGACGCGGGTGCCGGCCTTGCCCTGGACGATGGCCTCGATATCGGCCAGGGAGCCGATCACCGCGACGCGCCCGGTGTTGCGGGCGAATTCGCTGGCGGCCTGGACCTTGGGTCCCATGGAGCCGGCGGCGAAGCCGAGGCGTTCGAGCTCATCCGGGTGGGCTTCGGCGATGGCCTTCTGGGTCGGCTTGCCCCAGTCGATGTAGGCGGCGTCGACGTCGGTGGCGATCACCAGCAGGTCGCTCTCCAGCTGCTGGGCCAGCAGCGCGGAGCACAGGTCCTTGTCGATCACCGCCTCGACGCCCTTGAGCTTGCCGTTGTCGTCATAGAACGTGGGGATGCCGCCGCCACCGGCGCAGATGACCACCGAGCCCTTCTCCAGCAGCCACTTTACCGGGCGGATCTCGAAGATCTGCTTGGGCCGGGGGCTGGCGACCACACGACGGAACTTGTCGCCGTCGGGGGCGATGGCCCAGCCTTTTTCCGCGGCCAGGCGCTCGGCCTCTTCCCTGGAGTACACCGGGCCGATGGGCTTGGTGGGGTTCTGGAAGGCGGGGTCCTTGGCGTCCACTTCCACCTGGGTGAGCAGCGTGGCGAAGGGCACCTCGAAGGGCAGCAGGTTGCCCAGTTCCTGTTCGATCATGTAGCCGATCATGCCCTCGGTCTCGGCGCCGAGGACGTCCAGCGGGTAGGTGCCGACCGCCGTGTAGGCGGCGCCCTGGAGGGCCAGGAGGCCAACCTGGGGACCGTTGCCATGGGCGACCACCAGTTCGTTGCCGGGCTGGATCTTGGCGATCTGCTCGGCGGCGATGCGCACGTTGATGCGCTGGTTCTCCGCAGTCATGGGCTCGCCACGGCGCAGCAGGGCGTTGCCGCCCAATGCGACGACTATTCGCATGATTGTTCTCCTGTTGCGGTGGAGAAGGAGCGATAGGCTGCTCCTTCTCCGGTATCAGGGACATTCCAGGACGCCACAGGGATGATGGCGCGCAGTGCCGCCGACAACGCCAGCGCCCCTGTGGCGAACTGGAATCAGACGTCGGCGAGGGTCGAGACCAGGATCGCCTTGATGGTGTGCATGCGGTTCTCCGCCTGCTCGAAGGCGATGCAGGCCGGGGACTCGAACACGTCGTCGGTCACCTCGATGCCGTTGGCCAGGTGCGGGTACTGCTCGGCGATCTGCTTGCCGACCTTGGTATCGCTGTTGTGGAAGGCCGGCAGGCAGTGCATGAACTTGGTCCGCGCGGTGCCGGAGGCTTTCATCATCTCGGCGTTGACCTGGTAGGGCAGCAGCAGCTTGATGCGTTCGCCCCAGGCTTCCACCGGCTCGCCCATGGAGACCCAGACGTCGGTGTGGATGAAGTCGACGCCCTTGACCGCCGCCTTGGGGTCTTCGGTGACGGTGATGCGCGCGCCGCTTTCCTCGGCGAATTGCTTGCACTGGGCGATGAAGTCGTCCTCCGGCCACAGCGCCTTGGGCGCGGCGATGCGCACGTCCATGCCCAGCTTGGCGCCGATCAGCAGCAGCGAGTTGCCCATGTTGTTGCGGGCATCGCCCAGGTAGGCGTAGCTGATGTCGTGCAGCGGCTTGTCGCTGTGCTCGCGCATGGTCAGCACGTCGGCGAGCATCTGGGTGGGGTGGTATTCGTCTGTCAGGCCGTTGAACACCGGGACGCCGGCGAACTTGGCCAGCTCTTCGACGATCTCCTGCTTGAAGCCGCGGTACTCGATGGCGTCGTACATGCGCCCGAGCACGCGGGCGGTGTCCTTCATGGTCTCCTTGTGGCCGATCTGCGAGGAGTTGGGGTCGATGTAGGTGACGTTGGCGCCCTGGTCATAGGCGGCGACCTCGAAGGCGCAGCGGGTGCGGGTGGAGGTCTTCTCGAAGATCAACGCGATGTTCTTGCGTTTCAGGTGCTGCTGCTCGGTGCCGGTGTACTTGGCGCGCTTCAGGTCGCGGGAGAGGTCCAGCAGGTAGCGCAGCTCGCGGGTGCTGTGGTGCATCAGGCTGAGCAGGTTGCGGTTGTGCATGTTGAAAGCCATGGTCTTTCTCCTTTTGGGCAGGTCGGAATCCAGGCCCCGTCAGAACAGCTCGTGGCTGGCGGGGCGGGCGGCCGCGGGTGACGGCCGCCGGGGTTCGGCTTCTTGGATCAATAGTCGATCGGGTCGCGCAGGATCGGGCAGGTCATGCAGTGGCCACCGCCACGGCCGCGGCCGAGTTCGCTGGCGCTGATGGTCACCACCTCGACACCGGCCTTGCGCAGCTGGGTGTTGGTGTAGGTGTTGCGGTCATAGCCGACCACCACGCCGGGCTCCAGGCAGACGACGTTGTTGCCGTCGTCCCACTGCTCGCGCTCGGCCTCGAAGCTGTCGCCGCCGGTCTGCACCACGCGCAGCTGCTTGAGCCCGAGGGACTCGGCGACCACGTCGATGAAGCTCTTCTCCTCGCGGCGGATGTCGATGCCGTAGGGACGGCTTTCGTCCGGGCGCAGGATGAAGGGGACGATCTCCTTGACCACTTCCGGGAAGACCGTGACCAGGTCGCGGTCGCAGAAGGTGAAGACGGTGTCCAGGTGCATGGCCGCGCGGGACTTCGGCAGGCCGGCGACCACCACTTTCTGTGCCGCGCCCTTGGCGAACAGCGACTGGGCCAGCTGGCCGATGGCCTGGCGCGAGGTGCGCTCGCCCATGCCGATGAGCACCACGCCATTGCCGATGGGCATCACGTCGCCGCCTTCGAGGGTGGCGCTGCCGTGGTCCTGGTCGGGGTCGCCGTACCAGACTTCGAACTCGGCGTTGGTGAACTCGGGGTGGAACTTGTAGATGGCTGTGGTGAGCAGGGTTTCCTGGCGTCGCGCCGGCCAGTACATCGGGTTGAGCGTCACGCCGCCGTAGATCCAGCAGGTGGTGTCGCGGGTGAACTGGGTGTTGGGCAGCGGCGGCAGGATGAAGCTGGAATGGCCCAGGTAGTCGCGGTACATCTTGACCGCGCTGACGCCCTCGCTGTCCGGCAGGTCGGAGCCCGCGACCCCGCCGATGAGGAACTCGGCGAGTTTGCGTGGCTCAAGGCCCTCGAGCCAGGAGCGCACTTCGTTGGTCAGGCCGATGCCGACCTGGTTGGCGGTGATCTTGCGGTCGAGGATCCATTTCAGGGCCTCGGGGTTCTGCACGATGTCGGTGAGCAGGTTGTGCATCTCCATCACCTCGACGCCGCGCTCGCGCATCTTGGTGACGAAGTCGAAGTGGTCGCGCTTGGCCTGGTTGACCCAGATGACGTCATCGAACAGCAGCTCGTCGCAGTTGTTGGGGGTCAGGCGCATATGGGCCAGACCGGGCGAGCAGACCATCACCTTATGCAGTTTGCCGGCTTCGGAATGAACGCCGAGTTTGACTTTGGACATGGCAGGTCTCCTTACGAGTTACAGAGTCAGGAAGCCGTCGTAGAGGCCGTAGGCCGCCACGAGCGCGCCGATTACCACGGCGGCGAAGATCAGCTTCTCAACGTTGGTGAAGATGGGTTGGCCGAGCTCGTGCTTGGCCTTGGCGAAGAGGATCGCGCCAGGGGCGTAGAGCAGGGCCGAGAGCAGCAGGTACTTCACGCCGCCGGCGTAGAGCAGCCAAACGGCGTAGACCAGGGCGACGGCGGCGATGGCCAGGTCCTTGTTGCGGTCACGGCCGTCCGTCTCGTAGGTCTCGCCACGGATCGGCAGCAGCAGGGCGTAGGCGGCGGACCAGAAGTAGGGCACCAGGATCATCGAGGTCGCCAGGTAGATCAGCGACAGGTAGGTGCTGGCGCTGAACAGCGTGACGATGAGGAACAGCTGGACCATGGCGTTGGTCAGCCACAGGGCGTTGGCCGGCACATGGTTGGCGTTCTCGCGACGGAGGAACTCCGGCATCGTGTGGTCCTTGGCGGCGGCGAAGAGGATCTCCGCGCACAGCAGCACCCAGGACAGCAGGGCACCGACCAGGGAGATGATCAGGCCGACGCTGATCAGCACCGCGCCCCAGTGGCCGACCACGTGCTCCAGCACCGCCGCCATGGACGGGTTCTGCAGCTTGGCCAGTTCAGGCTGGGTCATGATGCCGAG
The DNA here is from genome assembly GCF_012767755.2 of Pseudomonas tohonis. NCBI lineage: Bacteria > Pseudomonadati > Pseudomonadota > Gammaproteobacteria > Pseudomonadales > Pseudomonadaceae > Pseudomonas > Pseudomonas tohonis. The sequence goes on along the minus strand of NZ_AP023189.1, from coordinate 6,325,703 downwards.
CGACAGCACGTTCACCAGCACCAGCAACAGCAGCACGGTGACGAAGCCGATGATGGTGGCCTTGCCGACATCGCTGCGCTTCTCGGCGCGGGCGGAGAAGATGCTCGCGCCCTCGATGCCGATGAACACCCAGACGGTGACCAGCATCATGTTGCGCACCTGGTTCATCACGCTGCCGAGCTCGGGGTTCATCGAGCCCCAGATGTCGGCGGTGAAGATGTCCAGCTTGAAGGCGAACAGGCAGATGAGGATGAACAGGAACAGCGGCACGATCTTGGCGACCGTGGTCACCAGGTTGATGAACGCTGCCTCCTTGATCCCGCGCAGCACCAGGAAATGCACGGCCCAGAGCACCACCGAGGCACCGATGATGGCCGCCGGGGTGTTGCCTTCGCCGAAGATCGGGAAGAAGTAGCCGAGGGTGCTGAACAGCAGGACGAAGTAGCCGACGTTGCCCAGCCAGGCGCTGATCCAGTAGCCCCAGGCCGAGGAGAAACCCATGTAGTCGCCGAAGCCGGCCTTGGCGTAGGCGTACACGCCGCCGTCGAGATCGGGCTTGCGATTGGCCAGGGTCTGGAAGACGAAGGCCAGGGTCAGCATGCCGACGGCGGTGATGCCCCAGCCGATGAGGATGGCGCCGACATCGGCACTGGCTGCCATGTTCTGCGGCAGCGAGAAGATACCGCCGCCGACCATCGAGCCAACTACCAGCGCCACCAAAGCGCCTAGTCGGAGTTTTTGGGTGGAGTCTGACATCTTGCACCTCCATTAGGAGTAGGAACTGTGCTTAGTTGGCTCTTCCTTTCGGGGAAGAGTTATGACGTAGGTCAATAGCTAGCTATCAATCCGCGCGGGACAATTTCCTTACAGGTTTCGGAGGGGGCGTGGCGGCTTCGGAGGCATGCTCGGAGCGAGCAATATAGGGGGTCGGCAAGCCATCCCAGGCGGCGCCCAGTTCAAACTAGTTGGTTTTTGTGACAGTTCAAGCTGTAAGAATTTGTTGTAAGAAACATGGCCAAATGCCATTTACTTATATCGGACTTATTCAAGTTTCACTTGATTTCGAATGGATATAAGCCGACTCGCCTGGAGGTTTCCTACATCAACTTTTCATAAGGGGTATCGAGCATGTTTCGACCTGGGCACCTGGTCGTCAGGCGGGATGGGGCGGGGCCTTGCCCTGGCTATTTCATCGACATGGATTACCAGCTCCGGCAGCGTGATCGCGAAACCTACGTGCACTTCGATCTGCGGGGGGAGGTGGCCGGGCGCGGCTTCCATGACACCTTCGAGCTGCATCGCGATGTCGCCTACAACTTCCTGCAGAGCACCTGCCGGCGCCTGCGACGGCATGGATTCCCCCCGCACCTGCGGATCACGGCGGGCATGCGTGGGGATTACGAGCGGGTGTTCGCCGACCTGCGCAGGCAATTGCACGCTGCGCCGGGGACACCGGTGGACTTGGGGCGCTTTCTTCTCGACAGGTCGCTTTGACGGGGTGGATACGACGAACCCGGCGCGAGGGCCGGGTCGACGTGGAAGGCGATGGGCTGATGGACCGCCGCCTGCCGCCAGGGCCGGGGAGGGCCGAGGCTGCGCTGGGGAAAGAAACCCGGTGGCGGCTTGTGGCCGCTGCGGGCGGGCATCCCGGGGAGGCGGGATGCCCTGGTTCAATGCCTTGGCATTGAGATGCGGTGCACGGAGCAAGGCCTGTGCCAGTGCCCGTGAATGCCGGGATTGCTGGCATCGGCCCGAGGGTATGGCTCCGGTCTGAGCGGAAGTCCGCCTATCAGTCCTGCTCGTCGGCGGGATTTCCGCCACCGAAGCTGAGGTTGTGCTTGCGCAGCTTGTCCGACAGCGTCTTGCGCGGCAGGCCCAGGGCCTCGGCGAGACTGCGCATGGAGTTGTGCGGGTTGCCCAGCTCCGCGAGGATCAGCGCCCGCTCGAAGGCTTCCACCTGCTCGCTCAGGCCGCCGCTGCTGGTGGGCAGCTCCGGCGCACCGTTGTCCAGGGCCAGGTCGAGGCCGAGGGCGAAGCGCTCGCCGGCGTTCTGCAGTTCGCGCACGTTGCCGGGCCAGTCATGGGTCAGCAGCAGGGCACGCTGCGAGCTGTCCAGCGTGCGCGGCTGGCTGCCGTGGCGCGCGGCGGCGGCTTCGGCGAAGTGCTGGAACAGCAGGAGGATGTCCTCGCCGCGCTCACGTAGCGGCGGGATGCGCAGGCTGGCGACGTTGAGGCGGTAGTAGAGGTCGGCACGGAAGCGGCCCTGGTCGGCGGCCTGGCGCAGGTCTTCCTTGGTGGCGGCGATGACGCGGATATCCAGCGGGATCAGCTGGTTGGCGCCGAGCCGTTCGACCACGCGCTCCTGCAACAGGCGCAGCAGCTTGACCTGCACGTCGGGGCTCATGCTCTCGATCTCGTCGAGGAACACGGTGCCGCCGTTGGCGTACTCGAACTTGCCGATGCGGCGCTTCTGCGCGCCGGTGAAGGCGCCCTGTTCGTGGCCGAAGAGCTCGCTCTCCACCACCGATTCCGCCAGGGCGCCGGCGTTGATGGCGACGAAGGGGCCGTCGCGGCGCGCGGACAGGTCGTGCAGCGCGCGGGCCACCACCTCCTTGCCGGCCCCGGTCTCGCCGAGGATCAGCACGTCGGCGCTGGTGCCGGCGAGGGCGCCGATCTGCTCGCGCAGGCGCTGGGCGGCAGCCGACTGGCCCACCAGGCGGGCGCTGAGCTGCTGGCGGTCGGAGAGGGCCAGGCGCAGGCTGCGGTTCTCCAGCACCAGGCGGCGCAGGTCGAGGGCGCGGCGCACGCTGTCGAGCAGGTCTTCGCTGGCGAAGGGCTTCTCCAGGAAGTCATAGGCACCGGCGCGCATGGCCTGCACGGCCAGGGGCACGTCGCCGTGGCCGGTGATCAGCAGCACGGGCAGCTGGGGGTCGCGCTCGTGAAGCTGGCGCAGCAGTTCGAGGCCGTCGACACCGGGCATGCGGATGTCGCTGACCACCACGCCCGGCCAGTCGGCGGGCAGGGTAGCGGCCAGGCCCTTGGCGTCGCCCAGGGTGGCGACCTTGAGGCCGGCGAGGTCGAGGGTCTGGCTCAGGGCCTGGCGCAGGTGCGGGTCGTCGTCGACCAGCAGGACCTGGGTGCCGGCTTCGAGTGGCTGGGTCATGCGGAATGGTCCTCGGGTGAGAGGGGGTTGGCGCCGGGGATGGCCGAGCGCAGGTGCAGGGTCAGCAGGGCGCCGCCTTCGGGGTGGTTGGCCAGCAGCAGTTCGCCGCCGAGGGCACGGATCAGGCTGTCGCAGATGGCCAGGCCGAGGCCCAGGCCCTGGGCACTGGTCTTGGTGGTGAAGAAGGGTTCGCGCGCGCGCTGCAGGGCTTCGCGGGTGAAGCCGGGGCCATTGTCGCGCAGGGTCAGGGTCACCCCGTCGGCATGGGCTTCGGCGCTGAGCCAGATGCGCCGTGGCTGCGGCTTCTCGCCCAGGGCGTCGAGGGCGTTGGCCAGCAGGTTGCCGAGCACCTGGCGCAGGCGGGTTTCGCCGGCCTGTACCCAGAGCTGGGCCTCGGGCATGTCGCGGATCAGTTCGACCTCCATCGCCCGGCGCCGCTTGGCCAGCAGCGCCAGGGCATCGTCGAGCGCAGGTTGCAGGGCGACGTTCTCCGGCGCGTGGCGGTCGCGCCGGGCGAAGGCGCGCAGGTGGGCGATGATCGAGGCCATGCGTCCGGTCAGCTCGCTGATCTGTCGCAGGTTGCCGCGGGCATCGTCATAGCGCCCATGGTCCAGCAGCACGCCGGCGTTGTCGGCATAGCTGCGGATGGCGGCCAGTGGCTGGTTGAGCTCGTGGCTGATGCTCGCGGACATGGTGCCGAGGGCGGAGAGCTTGCCGGCCTGCACCACTTCGTCCTGGGCGCGCACCAGCTCCTGCTGGGCCTGTTCGCGCTCCAGCACCTCGACCTTGAGCCGGCTGTTGAGGGCTTCGAGGTCCTGGGTGCGCTCCTGCACGCGCTGCTCCAGTTCGCGGCGGGCTCGGGTGTCCAGCGCGATGCGGTCGAGGTAGTGGCGGCGGCGCTGCATCATCAGGCCGAGCAGCAGCAGCAGGGCGAGCAGGGTGGCGGCGGCGATGGCGTCGGTGGTGCGCACCTGGCGGTCGACCAGGACCTGCGGCGCGAGGATGCTCACCGTCCAGCCGGTTTCACGGAGCTCGCGGCTCTGGGTGATCCACTCGCCGGGGCGCAGGCGGATCGGCTCGGGTGACTGGGTCGGGTAGGGCTGGTTGGCGGCGATGGCGGCGCGTTCGGCGTTGTCCAGCTCACGGGTGGCATGGAAGCGCCATTGCGGGCGTGAGGTGATGATCGCGACGCCGTTGGAGTCCGTCACCAGCAGCTGTTCCGGGGTGTTGCCCCAGAGCGATTCGGCGTCGTCCAGGTCGACCTTGACGACCAGGATGCCGATCACCGCCTGGCCCTCGCGCACGGGACTTGCGTAGAAGTAACCGCGCTTGCCGGAGGTGGTGCCGAGGCCGAAGAAGCGCCCCTGGCGGCCCTGCAGCGCTTCGCGGTAGTAGGGGCGGAAGGCGAAGTCGCGGCCGATGAAGCTGTCCGCCTTGTCCCAGTTGGAGGAACTGAGGGTGATGCCCTGGGGGTTCATCAGGTAGATGACGTCGGCGCCGGTCTCGTCGCGTACCTCGCTCAGCAACCGGTTGGCGGCTTCCAGGCGCGCCGGGTCGTGCGGCTCGGCCAGCTGGCTGCGCAGGGCGGGCAGGTCGGCGAGGATCGGCGGCAGGACTTCGAAGCGACGCAGGGTGCCCAGCAGGTTGGCGACGTAGAGGTCGAGGGTCTGCCGGTTCTGCTCGGCAAGGGCCTGGTTGTAGTAGCGCTCGGCCAGGTGATGTGCCGGCCACAGCAGGGGCGCCAGGACCAGGGCCAGCAGGACGAGGCTGCGCCAGCGGGGGCGATAGGGGAGGGCGTTGGCGGTCATGGGTGTCGGAATGCGCCGGGGATGCGGCGCATTATGACACCGGCGGGCTCAGCGAGGGTGACGCAGGCACTCGTCCAGGCCCTGGCGCCAGTCGGGCAGGGCGACGTCCCAGTCGCGCAGCAGCTTGCTGCCGTCCATCCGCGAGTTGAGTGGCCGCTGCGCCGGCGTCGGGTAGGCGCTGCTGGGGATGGGCTCCAGGCGGGCGCAGGGCTTGCCCTCGGCCATGAGCGTATCGGCGATGGCGTTGGCGAAGCCGAACCAGGAGGTCTCTCCGCCAGCGCTGAAGTGATAGGTGCCCCAGGCCTGGCGACCGTCCTGCCAGCGCTGGATCAGCGTGGCGGTGGCGGCGGCGATGTGGCCGGCCCAGGTGGGCGCGCCGACCTGGTCGTCCACCACGCGCAGGTGTTCGCGCTCCTGCAGCAGGCGCTGCATGGTGAGCAGGAAGTTGCGGCCGTGCAGGGAGTAGACCCAGCTGGTGCGCAGGATCAGGTGCGCACCGCCCACCGCGCGGATCGCCTCTTCCCCGGCCAGCTTGCTGCGACCGTAGACGCCCAGCGGGCTGGGCTGGTCGTCTTCGGTGTAGGGCGCGTTCTTGCTGCCGTCGAAGACGTAGTCGGTGGAGTAGTGGATCAGCGGCGCGCCCAGGGCGGCGGCCTCTTCGGCCAGCACGCCGGGGGCGCTGGCGTTGAGGGCGAAGGCGGCCTGGGGCTCGTTCTCGGCCTGGTCCACGGCGGTGTGGGCGGCGGCGTTGATGATCAGGTCGGGGCGCTCGGCACCTACCTGGCGGCGGATCGCGTCGCTGTCGGCGAGATCCAGGCGGTCGCGGCCGAGGACGAGCAGCTCGGCCCGGTCGGCGAGGGCCAGTTGCAGTTCCCGGGCGACCTGGCCGTTGTGGCCGGTGATGAGGATCTTCATGGGAATACGTCGGCCTCTTCGAGGCTCAGGCCGGCCTGATCCTTGGCGGAGAGCTGGGGCGCTTCGCTCAGTTGCCAGTCGATGGCGAGCGTCGGGTCGTCCCAGCGGATGCAGCGCTCGTGGGCCGGGGCGTAGTAGTCGGTGGTCTTGTAGAGGAACTCCGCGAACTCGCTGAGGACCACGAAACCGTGGGCGAAGCCTTCCGGGACCCAGAGCTGGCGCTTGTTCTCGGCAGAAAGGAGTACGGAGACCCAGCGGCCGAAGGTCGGCGAGCTGCGGCGCACGTCGACGGCGACGTCGAGCACCTCGCCGGCGGTGACCCGCACCAGCTTGCCCTGGGCTTGCTGCAGCTGATAGTGCAGGCCGCGCAGCACGCCTTTCTGCGAGCGCGAGTGGTTGTCCTGGACGAAGTCCCGCTTGAGGCCGGTGGCCTCTTCGAAGGTGCGGGCGTTGAAACTCTCCAAGAAGAAGCCGCGCTCGTCGCCGAAGACGCGGGGTTCGAGGATCAGCACGTCCGGCAGGTCGGTGGCGATGGCCTTCATGCCTGTTCTCCCGCCAGCTTGTAGAGGTACTGGCCGTAGCCGGTCTTGCCGAACGCCTTGGCGCGCTCCAGTAGCAGCGCCTTGTCGATCCAGCCGTTCTGGAAGGCGATCTCTTCCAGGCAGGCGACCTTGAGGCCCTGGCGGTGTTCGATGGTCTGCACGTACTGGGAGGCTTCCAGCAGGCTGTCGTGGGTGCCGGTGTCGAGCCAGGCGAAGCCGCGTCCGAGTTTCTCGACACGCAGGTCGCCGCGCTGCAGGTAGGCGTTGTTGACGTCGGTGATCTCCAGCTCGCCGCGGGGGGAGGGCTTCACCGCCTTGGCGATGTCGATGACGTCGTTGTCGTAGAAGTACAAGCCGGTGACGGCGTAGCTGGACTTGGGCTTGGCGGGCTTTTCTTCGATCGAGATGGCCTGGCCCTGGGCATCGAACTCGATGACGCCGAAGCGCTCCGGGTCGTTGACCCAGTAGCCGAATACGGTCGCGCCCATTTTGCCTTCGGCCGCGCGCTTGAGCTTCTCGGTGAAGTGCTGGCCGTGGAAGATGTTGTCACCGAGGATCAGGCAGACCGAGTCTCCCCCGATGAATTCCTCGCCGATCAGGAAGGCCTGGGCCAGGCCGTCCGGCGAGGGTTGCTCGGCGTAGCTGAAGCGCACGCCGAACTGGCTGCCGTCACCCAGCAGGTTGCGATATTGGGGCAGGTCCTGGGGGGTGGAGATGATCAGGATCTCGCGGATGCCGGCGAGCATCAGCACGGAGATGGGGTAGTAGATCATCGGCTTGTCGTAGATCGGCAGCAGCTGCTTGGACACGCCGAGGGTGATGGGGTGCAGGCGGGTGCCGGAGCCCCCGGCGAGGATGATGCCTTTCATGCTTGGGCTCCCAGGCGTTCGCGTTGGTAGCTGCCGTCCTGTACGCGGCGGCACCACTCCAGGTTGTCGAGGTACCACTGCACCGTCTTGCGCAGGCCGGTCTCGAAGGTTTCTTGTGGCCTCCAGCCCAGCTCGCGTTCGATCTTGCCGGCGTCGATGGCGTAGCGCAGGTCGTGGCCCGGGCGATCCTTGACGTGGGTGATCAGCTCCTCGAAGCGGGAGACGCCCTGGGGCCTGGCGGGTGCGAGCTCTTCCAGCAGCGCGCAGATGCCGCGCACCACATCGATGTTCTTCTGCTCGTTATGGCCGCCGATGTTGTAGGTTTCGCCGACCACACCACGGGTGACGACCTCGACCAGGGCGCGGGCGTGATCCTCGACGAACAGCCAGTCGCGCACCTGCAGGCCATCGCCATAGACCGGCAGCGGCTTGCCTTCGAGGGCATTGAGGATCATCAGCGGGATCAGCTTCTCGGGGAAGTGATAGGGGCCGTAGTTGTTGGAGCAATTGGTCAGCAGCACCGGCAGGCCATAGGTGCGGTTCCAGGCGCGGACCAGGTGATCGGATGCCGCCTTGCTCGCCGAATAGGGGGAGCTGGGGGCATAGGGCGTGGTCTCGGTGAACAGGTCGTCCACGCCATGCAGGTCGCCATACACCTCGTCGGTGGAGATGTGATGGAAGCGGAAGGCGGCCTTGCGCTCGGCATCCAGTCCGGACCAGTAGGCGCGGGTGCTTTCCAGCAGCGAATAGGTACCGACGATGTTGGTCTGGATGAACTCGGCGGGGCCGTCGATGGAGCGATCGACATGGGACTCGGCCGCCAGGTGCATGATGGCGTCGGGCTGGAAGCGCTGCAGGGCGGCGCCTACGGCGGCGCTGTCGGCGATATCGGCCTTGAGGAACTGGTAGCGGGGGTTCTCCGCGACACTGGCCAGGGACTCGAGGTTGCCGGCGTAGGTCAGCTTGTCGAGGTTGAGAACTTCGTGATCGGTATGGACCAGCAGATGCCGGACGAGTGCGGAGCCAATGAAGCCGGCTCCGCCGGTGATGAGGATGCGCATGACTTAGCCTGGAAAAAGAACAGATTATATCTACCGTTCCGACGTTATCTCCAGGCCGCCCATTTTCAGCGTCTCAGGCATAAAAAAGCCCCGCATCACTGCGGGGCTTTTTCATGTTTTGGTGCCGGCACCAGGAATCGAACCCGGGACCTACTGATTACAAGTCAAGCCCTTCTAGACTATAAATCAATCACTTAGGTAGCAATATTGTACGCCCTAACGCTGCCGCAAAGGCAAGCATTTCAGGGGCTGTCCGCCATATTGTACGCGGAAAAATTGACAGTAATCCTGTGGATAACTCACTCAGCTGATGGGTTCACCACCGGCAGGCTGAGGTCATAGACGTCCAGCATTGCCTCACTTCTATGTCCGCTGGCCTGCTGCTTCTCACCCCTGGTGCCGGCAGTGTCGGTAATCCCCCGCCGCTTCAGGTCGTGCATGCCGAAGCGCTCCTCCTCCGAGATAATTCCCTCCTCCAGCGCGCTGTCGATGAAGCGCCACCACGCCGAGTCCAGGCTCGATTTCTGCAGCGCCCCGCCGTGGGCGGCCACGATCAGGCGGCGCTGCTCTGCCTGGATCGGCACCGGCATGGCCTTCGCCTTCCAGATCGAAGCCCTGTACTCCTTCGCCGCATCCCAAGCAGCTCGCAGCCTCGGCGTCCACCTGACGACGTTGTCGCGGCTTCCCTTCCTCCGGTTGGTCACCACCCCCTCTTCCGTCTCGTTCGCATCGGTGAGTGTCACCGTCTCGATTCCGCGCAGGCGGCACAGGTAGCTGATCTCCATCACGTACCAGAGGTATGGGGAGCAGGCGCCCTTCTGGCCTCGCTTGAGCTTACCCAACTCCTGCGCGCGCTGGATCAGCCTGGCCATAACCACCGGGGTAGGAAGTCTCCGCCGCTTGCGCTCCTTGGGCGCCTCGATCCCCTGCGCCGGGTTGACGTCGACATACCCCCGGTTCCTTCCCCACTGCATAACCCTGCGAAGGTAGCGCAGCACGTGGGCCGCTTTCGACGGTGTGCCTTCCTGGGCGATCTTGTCCACCAGGCGCTGGATCAGGGGTGGCGTGAACTTGCGCACGGACAGATGACCCAGGGTCTTACCCGGGATCTTCGTCGGCAGGCTCACCAGCACGTCGCGGCAGTAGTCGTAATCGTCCTGGCTGCTCTTCTGCAGCCTGGTGAACTTGTCGCTGAGGCGGAACTGCTCGCAGAGGTAGCGCAGGCTGTCGCGATCGACGCCATGGATGTCCTCGACCAGCTTGTGCAGCTCGGAAAGCGTCACATCGGCGCCGCACAGGTTCTTGCGCTGCCGCCGGCCGGCCTCGTTGAAGGAAAGCATGTACCATGTGCCGCTGCCTCGATGATCGAAGTACACGCCGTTCGGGATCGCACTCTGGTCGATGTGCCCGGGGATGCGCGGGTTGTGCTGCCGTTTCCTGCCGCTCTTCATCCGAGGATATCCGGGCTATAGCTGTCGGGCTGCTGGGCGGCCTGGATACCGCCGGCGCTGTTGATCAGGTCAATGGTAGTCCATGGCCCTTTACGGCCCAGGAACAGCTTGATGCCCTGCGCGCGCATGGTCCGCTCCACGTCGGAGCGCCGGGAGTATCCAGTGATGCGCTGCAGGTCCTCGAATTCAAGAATCTGTGCGTTGCTCATCGAGCACCTCTTCGTGGCGCGCTACGTTTTCATTTCCGCTATTGCGTGGCGCGCGCATCCCTTCCGGGCGCCGAGCCTTCTCGAGCAAGTGCTCGATCAGGCCTGCCACCTCCAGCACCCCAACCGCATAGCTGTGAGGCCTGCCAAGCGCCGCACGCTGCAGCTGTGCGTGAAGGCCCTCCAGATCTGCGCGCTTACGGATCATCCCTCTGGCTCGCTCAACCATGCCTAGAGCCTCACGGCGGCCCTCGATTCGCAGCACCAGGTCGACTCTCTGGCCGACACCTGCAGCCGATCCCTGGAATTCCCCGGCGGCGAAGACTTCGGCCGCCAGGGTGGCAGCCGCGCGAAGCGTCTCAGCCGCCGCCTCTTCAGAGACCTGCTCGCGCCGGCCGGCCTGACGGTCCCTGGCTCGCTTCAGTGCTGCGGCAGCGATAGGGTTCATTTGGCACCACTCCGGCCAACCTGAACGCATTCCAGGGTGACGCGAGAGCCATCGCCGATAGCGCCAGTTAAGGCCTTGCTTCGCAGCTCGTCGCGCTGGTCAGCGGCGAGCCAGGCGAATGCGAACATGACCCAAAAAAGGAGGCCGAAGAACCACGCGAAGAATCGGTAGAATTGAAAGTCCATCACCACCCCCTTTCCTTAATCTCGTGCAAGCCGGCCTCGACGAGGACGTCTCGTACGATCCGCAGGCTGACCCGCAGCTGCTTGGCGATTGCGTGGTGGGCCGTAACGCCGCTCTGATGCAGCTCAAGAATCTTCGGCCGCGCTGCCTCTTTCGCCGCAGTGGCTCTCCTGCGCTGCGCCTCATTCCTGGCGGTCATGGGTCGAAGGATCAGGGTCATTTCTTCTCTCCTCCCGCGCCCGTTTTCACGATAAACGCCAGGCAAAGTTTGGATTCGCCGTTTTCACCCTCGATAGCGCACTTGGCGGCCAGCGGGTCGGCGCCCGACGCGATTGCCCTCTCGATCTGGATGTGACGGTTGGCGGTGCAGGCGGCCGGCGAGCAAAGGACGGTGGCTGCGCACAGCAGCCCGAACAGCCAAACGATCATCTCGGAGATGCTCATATGCGTTTTCCTTGATCAGTGAGGTCAGAACCCTTCCACTCTTTGGTGAAGGCGTTCTCCATGGCCTTCGCCAGATCTGAGGCCATGGCATGCTGGTCGTCGCAGATGCAGCTGTCTCGGTCCTCCATCTCGTCACGCAGGAAGCGCTCCGAATAGGCCTTCAGTTGATCGCGAAGCTCTCGGAGGAAAACCAGTTCTCGGTAGAGACCCGCCGGGATGCGCGAACTGCAGGGCAGGGAGGCAGGTAACATCGGCGCAGCCAGCAGCAGAGCAGCGTAGGCATCGTCCATTTCGGGATCGTCAATGGCTCGCCGCTTGCGGTACCAGGTTTCGGCGAATGCGACGACCATATCCGTGGTGATCTGCCATGGCACTGCAACCCAGTAAGCTCCGGGCTGGGTGGCGCTGGCGCCCTGGCCCTTCGATGACATGAAGCGGAAGCCGTCTCGAATATCCTGCGGAGCAAGATCTCCAGAAACGGTCACGTGCCGTAGTGCCACGGCGAGAAACTCAAGAACCTCGGCGTCGCTCCAGTTCTCTGGGCTCGCGCCGGCGTAGTTCGTGGACTGAAAAATGGTTGTCTCGCTCACTTCATCACCTCCGGCTTGCGCTCCACGACCCTGCTGGAGCCATCCTGACCGTGCACCACCATCGCTGGCGCTTGGCGAACAACGGTGCCGTTCGGCTGCATCCGGTGAGTGGGCATGCCATGGAATGGGCCGCCAGGCGCGAAGGGGTCAGGCAGCTTGTCGCTGTTCCTGGCCATCCAGTCCGCCATGTAGATCATGACGACCGCAGAGAGCGGGCCCATCTCGAACCAGAACCCGCTCTTGTCGGCCTGCTGGCGGTACGTGGCGCTGTCTTCGTAGCGGTCCGTGAAAAGCAGCCCGACCAGCCCGCCTTCTTCGTACCTGATTGCGGCCTTCTCACGGTGGACCGGGTTGATACACAGCACATCGGCGACCAAGCCGAAAGAGGTATCACCAAGGCCTGCCATATCGGCGCGGACGATGTATTCACCGATGTGCATGAGCTGGTCGCGATAAGCTCGCCGCATGCCCTTGTTCGCTAGGGATATCCGTTCAATGCGTGCCTCGGTGAATGGCAGGCCCTTGCGAAGATCCCTGATCTTCTGCACGCACTCCAGCGACATCCGGTCGCGCTCGCGAATCAGGGTGCGGACGATTCGACGAAGGATGATCAGGCTCGTCAGTGCCGAGATTCCTGGATCGGTATAGATCTCCAGCAGTCGCTTGGTGCGTTCTTCGGCGTTCAGCATGCGGCACCTCCTGCCTGCACCCCGGCCAGCTCAATCGCGAGATCGGAGGTGCGCCCATAGAAACGCCCCGCGTCCTCGTTGATGAAGCGCTCGAGGATCGCCTGCACCTGATCGGCGGTGTGCCGCACGACGGGGATGTGCCCGACAATGCTGCCGCTGCCGGCCAGGTCCTTCGCGTTGGGCTCACGGATGATCGGGAGGGACTTGACCGGCCGCACCCATTTCTCTTTGAAAGCCCAGTTCGTGGAAGGCGTGCACCAGGGGAGCAGGTGCAGGCACCAGGCGCTACCGGCGGCCTTCTGCGTGCTCGACCAATACTCCGCCGAGCAGCTTGCCCCGCTGAAGGCCTGGTCGCCGAAGCGCTGGAAGCGTTCAACCTGCAGCAGGTTGACCTGCAGGACCAGCAGCTCGTCTCGCGCCGGTATGTGCCATCCGGTCTGGCCGCCGATGACCATCCCAAGAACGCGGGAGGCTATCGCGCTTCCGGCCTCGGCCATGGCTCGTGTGTTGGCCAGGCCGTCGATGTAGCTCTCAGCTGCTCGGACGTTGGCCCTCGGTCCGGGGCGATCCCACCATTGGGCAGGTAACTCCAACTCGCGCGGCGCGACCACCAGGGCTCGCTCCTCGCCGTGTAGGTAATAGCGGCCCGCGTAGTAGCCGCCTTGCATGGCATGGCCCAGGCCAGGGAGTTCGCGCTCAGCGACCGGCTTGATGTGCGGAGCCCTCATAGCCGGAACCCCTGCTGCTGAAGCTCTGGCGCGGCGGGGTAGCTGGAGTCGGTCACCTCCGGCCAGCACTGGAGAGCCTGGCCCATGAGGACGCAGGTGACGTCGTTGCCGCGGACAATGCGAGGCCCGTCCTTCTGGTCCTGGATGGCGCCGTAGAAGAACGCCGAGCCGAGCATCAGGAAGGAGACCAGCAGGCCGTAAGCGATCCACAGCAGCACGCCCTGGCTGCTCGACTTGCGATCATTTGCCATCGGCGGCCTCCGGGATCAGCAGATATCGGCCATCGGTGCAGGACATCTCCCCGTCCACGGTGATGGTGAGATTTCGCAGCTCGAAGTCGGCGCTCGATATCCTGCATGCCATGGCTCCGGCGCGATGCTTCTGCTCGCCTGAGCCGATCATCTTCGGGAAGCGAGCCACCGAAAGAGCTGCCATCATCCCGGCGTAGTGGCCGGCCTGCTCATCAGTGCGTGCGCTGTATTCGCGCATGAAGGCCTCGCCCATCGCGCCCAGGAAGCCTTCCCAGCCCGGGTACTGCTGGAAGTAGTCCAGAAGGGTGCCATCGGTTCGCGCTACAGATTCGGAATCGTTGATATCGTGGCGCGAAGCTCCGAGACGCCGCGCTTGTGCGTGGACCACTCCGCCGCCGGTGAAGTCCTTCAGGGCGTCAAGCTTCACGGAGAGCTCGCCGATGACATGGGCGTGCTTTGCCACTGCGCCTGCAGGCCGCGCGGAAACATCGGGCAGCAGGCCTGCGCATCGGGCCTTCTCCCAGCCATCCATGAACATCTTCAGCAGATCGACAGATAAGGGGTCTCCCCATCCAGAATCGGCTAACGCTCGCTCGAGGTCAGCGACGAGGCCGCTCTCTTGATCAGCTCGGAAAGAGCGCTCCAGGCGCAAAACCGTCTCGCTATTGAGCGAGCGCTTCGATACAGAGCTGCTTTCCTTAAGCTGGTCGTGGAGTTGCTTGGGCATCCGAACACCAAACGGCTGTCGGCGGTTCATGACGAAACCTCGCTCATGCGGAGTTGTTGGCTTAGAAGAGCCTTGCGGTACTGCGGAGTGGTTGGTTGCCCATGGGCTTCACGTGCATTGCCGGCTCCGTCACCCCAACCGGCATCAGCCCAGGCAATGAACGACAGCACGCTACAGATCAGCCACAGCGCCGGTACCAGGCCGGCGATAAGCACCATCTCCGGCCTCGGGCTGAAGAACATGACCGGGGCCAGGTAGAGGAGGGCGAAGGATGTGCAGGCGAACCAGCAGGCGAGCGCCAGGGCGATGAGAATGCGCTTGGCCATCAGATGACACCCCGCCGGATCAGGTCGCGAGACACGGAGCTGGCGTGAGCTGCTGCGGCCTTGAGGTCGGCCACGGTCAGCGCGTCGATGTCCTTGCCGAGGGCGCGGATGTGCTCAGCGAATGCGCGCTCGGCGCTGAGGTTCCAGCCGGTGAAGAAGCCGCTGAAGTCGTGCATCTCTTCGTGGAGCTTGAGCGCCCACACGTTGATCGGGTCGTTGCGATCCCAGGACATGTTACGCCACCCAGGCCGCTTCGATGCGGCGAACGGAGGTGAACGTCTCAACCCGGCGCGGGCCGGCAGGGCGGCGGACGGCATTGGGGTTCTGCTGCAGGCCGACCAGAAGGGCGAGGATCATGCACAGAGCGGGTGCGATGATTCCGCGACGGAAAGCTTCTGCCACCAACGCTGCGCGCTTGTAGGTCTGGAGCTTGTGCATGACGCGCTCAACCGCACCCTTCACCGTGCGCGGCGAGATACCAGCGCTCTGCGCGACCTGCTTGTCGGTTTCACCGGCAGCAATAGCGAGAAGGCAGCGCAGCTCGCGCTCCGCAATCCCTGAATCGAGACTGCCCTTCCAACCTTGTACTGTGATTGTGCGGTTCATGAAAAAGGTACCATTGGTTCTCGTTTGGGCTAGATTGCGCTGCCGGCGATCTAGTGTCAAGAACCATTGGTACCTATTACGCGCAAAAAAAACCGCCTGGTCGGCGGATTTTTGGCTGGCTACCTTGAGCTACATGAACATCTCTGCCCAGAAAACCCGACCCAGCACTTCGATTGAGTACTCCTCGATCTCACTCCTTGAATATGACTCATCGGGATGTTCATCATGGTTGAAGCTTCGAACTCTCAAGCCTCCATTGGGGGCTCTATAAAGGGATTTGATCCTTAGCTGTCCATCTTGAGAGATGGCATAAACCTTTCCGTCAACGATAGAGGTTGATCCTCGATCAACTGCAACGGTGCTGCCATGAGGAAGCACGGGGGACATGCTATTTCCTGTCACCCTGACGCACACGACACGATCAAACTGAACACCGGCAGCGCGGAGCGTTGCCTTTGGGAATCTCATTTTCTGAGAGCAGCTGACCTCAACCGCGGTACGCCCAGCCCCGCCTGAAAGCTCCACTTCCTCGAAGAACGGCACCTCAACTTCATCGTCCGAGGGAGGGAGCCCCTCATCAAATACAGCAATCGGAAGCATGTCGGGAGCGTGGACTGTCCCGCTCTCGGGGGGAGACTGGAGAGCTAGCTCATCACTTCCCCATACCAGCCATGGCAGACCGACCTTCAAAAGGGTAGCGATCTTGAGTACTCGCTCATTGCTTGGAGTTGAGTCTCCGTTGAGCCATTTCTGAGCGGCCTTATTGGTCACCCCTGTTTCCCGCGCAAGACGAGCTGCCAGCCCGCGCGACGGAATATTCGCCCGCTTCGCTGCCTCACGCAGGCGTGCCGCAAAGGCGAGTCGGTCATGATTGTCGTATGAAAGTACCATTAGTCCATTATCCTTGAGCTTGACGGAACTTTCAGTTCCTGTTCAACTGGTACCGACGGTCCTAATTGGTGTTTCTATGAGCTCGATAAAGACAGCTGTTGAGGCAGTCGGTGGCTCTTCAAGTGCGGCCAAGATATGCGGAGTCAGCCCTCGGGCAGTGAACAAATGGATTGCGGCGGGGAAGCTGCCTCGCACCGAGTACACCGGGGAAACGAGGCACGCCAAGAACCTTGCCGCTGCCGCCGGGACGTTCACTTCTGAGTGGCTGCTCTCAACCGCAGCAAGAGCCCCGGCCAGCCTTGATGAAAAGACTACTGAATCTGCTCCAGAGCAGTAAGCGCTGAATCTACCTGTTTTTTTGAACAGTGGTTTCTGACAGGCCAGGCGCCTTGAGGATGGATTCGATGTTGAGGCGAGGAGTTCGAATGATTTTTTCTGAACCGGAGGTGCCGGGCATTTAGTAGCGGCTAACTGGTTCATTGTCCGCTCACGATTCTGCGGGCATGAAAAAACCCGCCTTGCAGGGCGGGCTCTCAACACCACTCGTTGCAGCGAGTGGTTGTACTTCATCGCTATAGAGGAGCGAGGAAATGTCACACCCCGAAGTTACCAAAGAGACCCGTGATGCGCAAGGGGAACAGGAGCCCCTTTCAGCCGTAGAGATTGCATACGACGCCGTCGAATGCATGAGGCTCGAGCTGCTCAGTGCGCGTGAACTGATCTCGGTTCTCCGTGCAATCGACCGCGATATGGACTCGACGCAGCACATCCGCGAGCTATGCCGAGCAGGGATGAAGGCAGCCGAGTACGTATGCGAAGGGCTGGATGCAATGGCCGATGTTTTCACGGTCCAGCTTGAAGAGCTCCAGGGACTAGGAGCGCCAACCCAAAGCGAGGAGGTGGCTCATGTCTAGTCGCCCCATCCGCAGCGAATCTCAGGTGTTGGCAGACCGCCTGCAAGAAAGCATCCACTCCATCGGGTCGCTGGCCGAGATCCTCTCCGAAGACATCGCCTACGAGGGGTCCGAGCCTGGTCCAAGGCTCACTCCTGGCGGTCAGGCCTCAATCCACTTCGCAATTCTCACCATCTCCAGGTGCGCTCAGGAAGACCTGATAGCGCTGCTGGATGACCTGCAGGTGCCGGCATGAACAAGCGCAACGTAGTTCGCGAGGTGGCCAGCGATGCCATCTCGCAGATCGAGTGCAGTCTCGAGCGAATCAGGATGCTTTCCGCCTCCCTGCATGTGATCAAAGGGCAACTCAAGCAAAGCCCTGATTTCGAGCATCTCGCCGAGGTAGCGGCATTGGCGGCCTACAGCGCTGATGACTGGCACAACATCCTCGACTGCGAGCGCGAGCGGCTGACAGAGCGACTTGATGCTCAGGCCGCCGGAGGTAATGCATGAGCATCATGAGCGTGACCGCCGCGACAATGACCAGCCTCGAGCTGGTGGAATTCATCAACAGCCACCGCCAGCGGCAAGCAGAGGCCGCCGGCCAAGACTTTCCCTCCAAGGGTTTTGCAAAGCTTGAGCACGCCGACTTCATGAAGAAGGTTGTCGAGGTGCTGGGCGGCAATGCCGGAAATTTTTCCGGCATCTATCGAGACAGTCGTAACCGAGAGCAGCAGTGCTACCGCCTCCCGAAGCGCGAATCCTGCCTGATGGCCATGTCTTACAGCTATGACCTGCAGGCGGCCGTCTTCGATCACATGACCGCCCTTGAGGCACAGCTCGGCGCCCCGGGCTACGCCGTGCCTCGCACCAGGGCGGAAGCCCTTCGGCTGGCTGCAGACCTAGAGGAGCGCGCCGCCGCCCTGCAGCTGGAGAACCAAAAGCAGGCCGAAGCCATCGCCAGCCTCGAGTCGCTGTTCCTGTCCGGGGAGACGCCCACCCAGTTCTGCAAGCGCTTGAACGGCGTGAACTGCTCCCGGGTGAACAGCACCCTGCTCGAAATTGGCTGGCTCTACGACGAGAACCGCGGGGAGAACGGCTCCCCTCGCTACCGCGTAGCCAGCCGTGTCCGCGACAAGTACCTCACCGAACGCCCCCGGAAGATCGCGCCGGAGGGCGGTGAAGCCTTCATCAAGTACGACCTGCAGCTGCTCCTGGCCGGCGCCCAGCGCCTGCACCAGCTCTACATGCAGCAAAAGCTGGCCATGAAATCCACATGGGATGGCCGCTTCACGCAGGCCAAGCACACCGGGGAGACCATCTAATGAAAAATTCCGACAAAACCAATCAGCTCTTGGAGCGTGTGGCTCGCGCCGGCGTTGACCTGGTTGAGGCTGAGCGCGGTCTCCGCCAGGCCCGCGCCGAGATCCGCGCCATGTACGCCACCTACTTCCGTGCACACGGCCGCCCGGAAGGGGATTTCAACCCCTACAACGAGGCATTCAGGGGGGTCGTCCAGTTCACCGCCGCAGCGAATGATCGCCGGAGCGGTGCCCGCCAGAAGGTCTACAACGCTCGCCGCCGCCTGGAGAGCGCAGTTCGTGCATTGGGGCGCGCCAAATGAGCATTCAGTCCATGACCTGGGCGCTTGAGCAGCGGGTCGTTACCGACGCCACCACGCGCCACGTTCTTCTCTGCCTGGCCAACTACGCCGACAAGGACGGGAGGGGCTCTTTCCCTTCCGCCGCAAGCCTTTCCGAGGACACCGGGCTGTCGGAGCGGACGGTCCGCTACAAGCTCGACGCACTCGAGAGGATGGGGGTTATACGCCGGGGTAATCAGGCTATCGCTGCCGCCTACATCGACCGCTCTGATCGCCGCCCCGTTGTCTACGACATCGTAATGAGCCGGGTGCAGCAGGTGCACCCCGTAGAGGTCGACGGGGTGCAAATGAAGACGGAACGGGGTGCAAATGACGACGCTACGGGGTGCACCAGCTGCACCCAATCCGTCATTGATCCGTCAATAAACCGAAAAGCTATACGCCACCCCAAGGGTGACGCCGCGCCTGAATGGGTATCAGCGGAGGCTATGGTCGACTCGATGCCAGGCCTAACGCTGGGGGTGGCCAAGGACTATCTGGCCATGCGCCGCACCAAGCGAGCGAAGCTCACCGACCGAGCCTGGAAGGGCATATCCAAGACCCTGCACGAACTGGCCCGCCACCGGGTTACTCCTGACGACGCGCTGAGCAAGGCGATTGAGCGAGCCTGGACCGGCCTCGAGGTGTCGTGGTTCAGGAACGCCGGTTTGCTCCCTGCGTCCACCGGCACCCTGACCAACCTCCCTACGCACGCACCCAGCCCGGAGAATTTCGATGGCCGATTCTAGTTTCCTGAAGGCCCCGGCGAAGAAGCGCGGGGAACCCATGTACGACAGCTGCCCCGAGCACGGCCAGTTCGAGTCCTGGCTGACTGAGCAGTTCGATGGCACCTGGAAGGCGAACTCCTGCCAGCAGTGCCAGTGGCAGGCGCTGAACTGGCGCCACGTCGCCGAGGCGGACCGGAGCGCAGCTCGCGAGGCGAAGCGCGCCGAGATCGTGAACCAGCGCCTGATCGCCAGTGGCATCACGCCGCGCTTCCGCTCCTGCAGCTTCGACAACTTCGACCACGCCGACGACCAGGCAAAGCGCTCAGCCCTCGAGTCCTGCCGCCGCTACGCCGAGGACTTCGAGGCCGTGCAGCGTGAGGGGCGGTCGCAGCTGCTGCTGGGCAATCTCGGTACCGGCAAGACGCACCTGGCCAGCGCCATCGTCCAGAGCGTCATCCGCAAGTACTCGGCAACGGCGATCGTCACGACGGCCAGTGAGATTGCTCGCGCGGTCAAGGCGACGTTCGCCAGGTCGTCCAAGATCAGCGAGCGGGACGTCCTGGACGAACTGGCCAGCGTTGACCTGCTGGTGATCGACGAGGTTGGAGTGCAGGTCAGCACCGGCGACTTCGGCCCAGGCCTGCTTCACGAGGTGATCGATCGCCGGTACCAGCAGGTGCTTCCGACCATCGTGATCAGCAACGTCACTGCCGAAGAGCTGCCCCGGTTCATCGGTGATCGTGCGCTGGACCGGCTCCGCCAGGGTTCCAGCCGCCTTGTGCGCTTCACCTGGGATTCGGCGCGAGGTGACGCATGAGCGAGTTCCTGAGCCCAGCGCTGTACAGCCTTGAGGCTGAACACGGCGTGCTGGGAGCGATCATGCTCAGCAGCCTGCAGGGTGACCTACAGGTGGTCGAGCAGGCCCTCGACACCGTGACCTCCCAGGACTTCGCCTTCGAGAACAACGCTGCTCTCCTGCAGGCCCTGCGCGACACTCACGCCGAGGGCATGCCTCTGGACCCGGTAACGGTTGGCATCACCTGCCGGCAGCTGCCCGACGGCGAGTTGACCATGGCCTATGCCTCGGAGATCACCCGGGACGTTCCTTCGGCGGCGAACTGGAAGGCCTACGCCGACCACCTGCGAAAGCTGACCGTGCTGCGCCAAGTCGTTGACGCCGGCCGGGCCGTTCAGGAGGCAGCCACCGCCGGCGGCGCCTTGGCGGAAGTGGTCGCCAAGGCGCAGCAGGCCGTGGCAGATCTGCGCGATATCGACGGCGCCGAGCATGACGTGGTCCGTATCGGCGACTTGCTGCCTGCTGAGGTTGACCGCATCGACGCTGGCTTCAACGGGCAGCTTGAACCGAGCCTGTCCACTGGATTGGCGGACCTTGATGATCTGCTGGGCGGCGGCCTTCGGAGCAAGTCAATGATCGTGATTGCGGGCAGGCCTGCTTCCGGCAAGACAACCCTTGGCCTTCAGATTGCGCAGAACATTGCGCTGAGCGGGGCTGGAGTGGCTCTAGTGTTCTCTCTGGAGATGCCCAGGGAGCAGTTGGTGCGTCGATCCCTGGCTTCCGTAGGAGGATTGAGCCTGCAGCGCCTGGGCGACCCAAGGAAGATGCAGGACGAAGACTGGCCAAAGCTCACTCACGCGGTTAGTCGTCTTAACGAAGCACCTCTGTATCTCTGCGATCGCCCGACAATGAGCGTTCCACGGATTCGCTCTGAAGCGAGGAAGGTGCAAAGACAGCTTGGTCTGTCTGTGGTGGTGGTGGATTACATCGGCCTGATCGCCGGCGAAGGCCCCAATCGCGCTGAGCGCATCGCGGCGATCTCCACTTCTCTCAAGACCCTCGCCAAAGAGCTCGACGTCCCAATTCTGGTGTTGGCTCAGCTCAATCGAGACTCCACTAAGCGGGCTGGAGCGGCCAAGCGCCCCCAGGCGAGCGAGCTCCGCGACAGCGGCCAGATCGAGCAGGATGCCGACATTGTGTTGCTTGTGCATTGCGACAAGGAGACCGACGCCGGCCGCGCCGGAGTGACTGAGCTAATTCTCGACAAGGCGAGAGATGCCAAGGCCGGCAGCTGCAACGTCCAGCAGGAAGGCCAGTACGCCCGATTCACTGACCTCTTCACCCGCGACTACAGCCAAGACGAAGTCGAGATGGGCCGCCCCTACCGCGGTCGCCAGTACTCCCAGGGAGACGACGAATGAGCAATGAGAAACGCGGGCCGCTGGTGATGCCGGCGACCCTGGAGGAGTGCGCCTCCGTGATGGAACGGCTGAGCTTCGACTGCACCAACATCCGCACTCAGGTGGAAGCCGCCAAGGCCAACCAGCGCGCCACCGGGCGCTATTCGGACCCGATGTGGTTCGCCAGGGCTACGGCCGCCCTGCGCTGGATGAGTCGCGACCGCCAACGCCTGCAGGAACACATGGCCAAGCTTCGCAAGGCGTCACGTGCGGCGACCGAGACCAGCCGTGACAAACTGCTGATCGAGGCCCTCCGTCAGCACGTGTCGCCAGAGGTGTTCTTTCGCTGTGTCGCCGAAGTGACCCTGCAACTGCCGACCTATTTCGTCGACAGTCAGCCGGGAGGTGATGCATGACCGCGCGCACCGAACGGACGACGTTCACCGATGCCGCTATCCGCGCCGCTGCCGGCGAGCAGGATGTGCGGGAGCTGCGCGATATGCGCCACCCGGCCCTGCGCTTCCGCTTCAGCCAGGACCGCCAGAGCGGCACCTGGTGGGTGGTGATCGCTGACGACTGGTCGAGGCTGGGTCGCTGGCCCGGCCTTGCCGCGAAGGCTGCCCTGAACGCCTTGCCGTTGGCACTGGAACGCCTGGCCGTGGACCGCAAGGCCGCGGTGGTGTCCTCCGCCTGGCGCACCGTGGGTGACCTGCTGCGCTGGTACGGCGCCCGCGTGGATGGCGACAGGAGCATCACCGCCAAGCGCCGTGACGACGTGGGGACCGCTCTCGAGCGACACCTGCTGCCGGCTCTGGGGGAAGTGGTGCTGCTGGACCTCAGCTCCGACGCGGTGGACCGCCAGCTGATCTGGCCGCTGATGGAGAGCCTGTCGCCGGCCTACGTGCGGCAGATCCTGCGCGTCCTGCTGGCCGCCCTGCGCCAGGCGGTGAAGCTGAAGCTGCTGCTGGCCAACCCGCTGGACGGGGTGAAGTTCTCCGACTTCGTGGCCAAGCGGATCAAGCCGAAGCCGGCCCGCTTGCACGCCATGCTGGTTGAGCAGCTCCTCGCCAACCTCTGCGAACTGTTCAGGAAGGACCCCAGGAGCGCGATGCTGGCGCTTTTGATGCTCACCCATGGCACCCGCATAGGGGAGAGCCGAAAAACGCGATGGCGGCACCTCAGCTTCACGGAGTGCATCTGGCTTCTTCCAGCCCAGAACACGAAGACGGGCGTGCAGCACGAACTCCCGCTCACCAGCCAGGTGGTGGCGCTGCTCAAGCGCTACCAGGAACACCAGCGCCGCACCATCGGCCAGCAGGACTACCTCTTCCCCGGCGCCAATGGGCAGCCGTTGTCGGCCCGGCAGGCCTCAGCCCTGTTCCGCAACATCAGCTCGGGCGAGTGGACCAGCCACGACCTGCGCAAGGTGGCCCGCACCGGCTGGACTGACCTTGGCGTCGACTACCTGGTGGGCGAGCTGCTGGTCAACCACGCATTGCCAGACATGGCCACCACCTACATCAGGACCCATGCCCGCCGCCTGCAGCGTGAGGCGCTGGAACTGTGGTGCGCCTGGCTGGACGAGCGCGGTTTCGATGCCATCCACGGCAAGACAGAGACGAGTAGCGCCGATTCGCAAAACAGCGATGAAGCCAGCAGCAGCGCGCTAGATACGGCAATTCCGCCTCCTACCGGTAGGAGGGGGAAGGAAGCCCCCGAGGGGTGGCTGTGATGATCGACAAACCCTCCCCCTTCGCCCTGCCTCGCAAGGTGATGACCGAGATCGAGCGGCGCTTCCTGAAGCTGGCCGCCGAGGAGTTGGCCAGCACCAAGCCAGGCGGAACCCAGGCCTTGGCTGCCCTGCTGGACCTGGTCGCCTCCTGGCACGGAGACCGCGCCGGGAAGCCCTTTCACGAATACGGCCGAGGCTGGGTTGCCGAGGGCAATGCCCGGCACCCGGCGGCAGACGCACTGCTGCGCGACCTCTTCGGCCTCAATAACGAACCCGACCCACGGAGGGCGGCATGACCATGATTCTTCTGGAGAAGGCCTCCGGCCTGGCCATCAACCCGGCCGACCTGAGCAGTATGCGTATCCGACATTCGTCCGGTGGCACCACCCTGGAGCTCGCCATGCGCACCGGCGAAGTGATCCAGGTCGCGCACCGCCCCGGCATGCACGAAGGCGCTGACATCTACAGCGTGCACAAGCAGCTGATGGAGGTCGCATGACGGTCTATCGCGATGTGATGCCCGCCATCGTGCGGGTAATAGCCGCTGACACCATGGACAGCACTGCCCGCCAGAGCTGGCAGAAGCTGATCGAGCGCAAGGTGGACGGTGGCTTCCGGGCGCTGCTTGGCGCCAGGGATCAGTTCGACTTCGACTGCATCCTGCACGCCTTGCTGCACCGAGAGCTCACTTCGGCGGAGTGGGACGTGCTCTATGCCAAGTACTCAACCCATGATCGCCGCCGGCTCGACGCAATCAATCGGCTCATCCCGAAGATATCCGCGCCGTGCCCTCACCTGTTCCTGACCAAGGCTGTCTACACCTGGGCAATCCCGAAGCTGAAAGGAAAGGACGGCAAGCGCTCCACGCATGTGCTGCGCCTCCCTGATGCGTTCTATGACATCAACACCTGGGACATGGATGCCCGACCGGACTCCACCCGCAGCCGATGGCGCCGAGGGATCTGGAAGTCTCTCGACGCTTTGGAAGAGCAGGCCGTGGTTCGGGTTACCGAGATCCTTGAGCGCGAGCAGTTGATCTAGCTGTCTTCGCTCATCTGTGCGCAGTAGGGTTGACGACTGTGAGCAGATGAGCGAAATTCACCACCATCATCTGATCCGTGCGCGCTGCCGAGATCAGCTCCAAAAAGACCCGGCCACAGAGCCGGGTTTTTTATTTTCTGGATCCGCGCATAACCCCATTCCCGGGGCCCTTTATTCATGGAGTGACCCACATGGCAGAGCCGAGCCTTGGAGTGCTGGGCGGCGTTGCCGCTGGCGTTACTGTCGGGGCTGCATGGGCCGGCCTGGACCTGAACGCTGTTATGGGTGCTCTGGCTGGCTCGCTGCTATTCGTGCTGTTCGCCCCGGACCTGAGCATCTACAAGCGCATCGGCTACTTCCTTGTGAGCCTGGTTGCTGGTTACTACGGTTCCGCCGAACTGATCGGCGTTGGCGCTGCTCGAACCAGTGGCGGCGCCTCGTTCGTGTGTGCCGCGCTGGTGGTGACCATCTCGATCACCATCCTCGAGTGGATCCGCGGCGGGAAGATGCCGGAGTGGCTCCGGTCTCTTCTCGACCGTAGAGGAGGCGGCAGCAATGGCTGATCTATGGACCCTACTGGCGGCGCTGTCCTGCGCTGCGATCTTCATCCGCATCTTCACCTGGCGCCACGATGGCGAGCGCTATCGGTTCTGGATTGGCCTGTGCGCCTACGGCCTGGCCCTTTGCACTGGGGGCTTTGCGCTGACCGTGCTGCTGGAGCTCCTGGCCGCCAAGCCCGTCGAGCCTGTCTCGCCGTGGCTGGCCCTGGTGCTGGTCTGGCTTTCGGTGCTGGTCTGGCTGGCCCGGGGCAACGTGGCCCGCATCGTCCAGGTCAACTGGACCAGTCACTGGGATGGCATTGATCGCCGCAGGGTTCGGCGATGATCACCATCAAGCAGGACGGGCTGGAGTCTGCAATCAGCAGTCTGTCCGAGCTTGAGAAGGCACAGCTACCGTTCGCCCTGGCACTGGCCCTCACAAGGACAGCCCAAGTGGTGGCAGAGGATCTGCGCGGCGAGCTGGGTGTGGCTTTCGATAGGCCAACCCCAGCGACACTGAATAGCCTATACATCCTGCCGGCGACC
The DNA here is from genome assembly GCF_012767755.2 of Pseudomonas tohonis. Lineage (NCBI taxonomy): Bacteria > Pseudomonadati > Pseudomonadota > Gammaproteobacteria > Pseudomonadales > Pseudomonadaceae > Pseudomonas > Pseudomonas tohonis. The sequence continues at coordinate 6,300,488 of NZ_AP023189.1, read as the reverse complement.
AAGCAGAAGCTGGAGTCGAGGGTATGGATCAAGGACGGCCGGCAGATGGGGGCAGGAGGGCGCCCAGTAGGAAGGGAAGGGGCATGGGGCAAGGGCCGAGCCGCATCGAAGTGGCTGACTCCTGAGATCTACGGCGGCCCTCGCAGCCATAAGGCCATCGAATCCATGCTGAGACGCAAGGGGTTCCTCAAGCCGGGGCAGTACGTTATGCCAGGGCAGGGAGCTGAGCTTGACCAGTACGGCAACCTGTCGAGCGGCTTCCTTGCCAAGGTCCTGTCAGGTGCCCAGCTGTACACAGAGGAAGGGTACAAGGCCAATGCCACCAATAGCGCCAAGAGCAAGGCCAAAGGCAATGGCAAGCGCTTCTTTGTTATGCGCGATTCCAAGCGTGGCGCGTTCGCTGTGGCTGAGCGTACCGAGAAGGGAAGGGCGGGACTGAAGATCGTCCTCGCCGTCGCATCTCGAGCCCCAACCTATAAGCCGCAGTTCGACTTCTTCGGCCTGGCTCAGCGCAAGGCGGCCATGGCGCTGCCTGTGGAGTTCTCCAAGGCGATGATCCAAGCGCTGTCCACCCGCCGACGCTGACCGATCTGGCGACCTCCTAGCAGGGGGTGGGGTGTTGGGTCCTCCCGGGTGGGGGTGCCCCCGAGGGTAATTCGAGCCCCGCTTTCACACTATGTATGACCGAAAATCAGAGGTTGGTTGTTGTTTAGTCATGGCCAAAAACGAAACAACCAAGCCTCGGGGCTGCTTGAACAAATCCGAGATGGCTTCGAGCCTCGGGATTTCTCCGCAAGCCTTTGATAAATGGGGCGTCGAGCCAGTTGCCCGGATGGGTCGTGAGGCCTTCTATCTGGTGCAAGATGTGGTTGAAAACCGCGTTCAACACGCACTGCGGAAACAACAACCTGGCCATGTCGATGGCGAAGGTGTCGATCCGCTGATCGAGTACAAACTGAACGTCGAGCGGTTGCGACTTACCGCCGCCCAGGCCGACGCCAAAGAGAAGGAAAACTTGGTCACGGACAAGCAACTTGTCCCGGCCCCATTTGCCACGTTCGCCTTGGTCAAGCTGGCCGCCCAGGTCGGTTCGATCCTGGATACCGTCAGCAAGACGTTGCGGCGCAAGCACCCCGATATGGATTCCCGGCACCTCGAGTCGCTCGAGCGGGAGCTAGCCATGGCGCGCAACGCTGCCGCCGAACTTGGCGAGCACCTCCCGGAATATCTTGATGAGTACCTCGAGTCCCTGGCTGAGTAACTTCCGCAAGGCGATCAAGCTCGGGCTCGCTCCGCTCTACAAGGAGCCACCTCAGACTGCGGTGGAATGGGCCGATGCCGACAACGGCTTCTACATGTCGGCCGAATCGTCCTATCAGGAGGGCAAGTGGATCACCGACCCCGTGCAGCGGGCGATCCTGAACTGCATGGGCAACGACCTGATCCGGACGCTGAACCTGATCAAGTCCGCCCGCGTCGGCTATACCAAGCTGCTCGTGGCGAATATCGGCTACAAGATCCAGCACAAGCGCCGCAACGTGCTGGCGTACACCCCGACCGACCCTGACTCCGAAGAGTTCTCGAAGCGCCACATCAACGGCCTGATCCGTGACGCCCCCCTGCTTCTGGAGCTGGCTCCGTGGTTCGGCCGCAAGCATGCGGACAACACCATCAATGCCAAGCGGTTCGCAAACCGGAAGATGCTGTGGTGCCTGGGCGGAAAGGCTGCGCGGAACTACCGCGAGAAGTCGGCCGACGAGGTCATCTACGACGAGCTGTCGAAGTTCGACGCCAGCATTGAGGGCGAGGGCTCTCCGACTTCTCTCGGAGACCGGCGCCTGCAGGGCGCGACGAACCCGAAGTCCATCCGTGGCTCGACCCCGGGCATTGCCGGGCCGTGCCAGATCACCAAGGCCGTTGAAGAGTCGCCGCACCTGCTGCGCTACAACATCGCCTGCCCATGCTGCGGCGGTGAGCAGGTGCTGCTGTGGGGCGGCAAGGATTGCGCCTTCGGCATCAAGTGGGAAACCGACAAGCTCGGCCAGGCCAGCAAGGCCTGGTACGTGTGCGCCCACAAGGGCTGCGAGTTCTACCACCACCAGATGGTGGTGGCTTCCGAGAAAGGCCGCTGGATCTGCGAGAAGACCGGCATCTGGACCCGCGACGGCATGGACTGGTTTGACCAGGACGACGAGCCATGCGGCACCCCGCAGTCGGTGAGCTTCCACATCTGGACCGCCTACAGCACTCGCACCACCTGGCTCGAGATCGTCGAGGACTGGCTCAAGGTCAAGGGTGATCGCGAGAAGCTGATCACCTTCGTCAACACCGTGCTGGGCGAGGTGTGGGAGGAAGACCAGGGCGAGAAGGTTGATTGGGAGCTCCTCTATGGGCGCCGCGAGGTGTACCCCGAGGTTCCCATGGCGGCCACTGCGCTCATGGGCGGAATCGACACCCAGGACGACCGCCTTGAAGGACGGGTGTGGGCATTCGGGCCCGGCGAGGAATCTTGGCTGGTGCACCGCTTCATCCTGAACGGAGACCCGGGCAGCGAGGAGTTGCGCCGGAAGGTCGGCCTTCAGATCCACAAGCAGTTCACCCGAGCCGACGGCCTGGTGATGCGCGTGGAGCGCTGGTGCTGGGACGCCGGCGGCCACTACTCCGACGAGGTTGCCGCAGAGAGCCGCAAGCATGGCGCCATGTGGGTAATCCCGACCTTCGGCGCAAGCACCTACGGGAAGATGATCGCCAACTTCCCAAGGAAGAAGAAGGACCGCATCTACAAGACGGAGATCGGGACCGACAACGCCAAGGAGCTGATCTACAGCCGCCTGCGTATCGCCATCGACGTGGCGAAGTCGAGGAGCGGCGAGGCTCAACCTGGAGCTGTGCACTTCCCCGCAAACGACGACATCTGCGACGAAGACGAGTTGAAGCAGCTCACCGCCGAGAAGAAGAAGGCTGTGATTTCGAAGGGCAAGCGAGTTCTTCGCTGGGACGCCGGCGGTAAGCGCAACGAAGCGCTGGACTGCTTTGTCCTGGCTGTCGCCGCTCTGCGTATCAGCCAGCAGCGCTTCGGCTTGGACCTTGAGGCTCTGGCCGTTAAACCCGAACCCGGTGGCGCGACCGCAGTGGACACCTCCGAAGAACGGCCTCGTGCCAAATCCTCCTACTGGAAGAAGAACTGATGGCCTACACCCTGGAGCAGTACGAAGCCCTGAAGGCCGCCCTGGCCGGCGGCGAGCTTCAGGTGCGTTACGCCGATCGCGCCGTTACCTACCGCAGCGTGGACGAGATGATGCGCATCCTCCGCCAGATGGAGGGTGAGCTCGGCATGAACTCCCATAACAACGGCGGCAGGCGCTACGCCTCCTTCTCGAAAGGCTACTGACATGGGCTTCATGGACAACCTGTTTCCCGGCCGTGCCGCGAAACGCGCAGAAGCTCGCCTGCGGAAAAAGAAGATCGACCTGCAGATCGACATCTTCGAGCGCCGCTTCGAAGGGGCTGCCAAGGGCCGTCGCAACGATGGCTGGCGCAGTAGTAGCACCGACGCCAACGCTGAGATCGGACCGGCCCTGGCCCGCCTGCGCAACCGCGCGCGCGACCTTCGCCGGAACAACCCCTATGCCGAACGTGCCGTCACCGGCATCGCCGACAACGTAGTGGGCGCGGGCATCGTCCCGCGCCCCATGGCGAAGTCCGGTCGCGCCAACAAGAAGCTGATGGACCTGTGGAAGGCCTGGGGGGAGGAGACGCTCTGCGACGCCGACGGCCTGGAGAACTTCTATGGGCTTCAGCACAAGATCATGGAAGCGGTGCCCGAGGGCGGCGAGGTGCTGGTGCGCCGGCGCTGGCGCAAGTCCTCGGATGGCCTGCCGGTGCCGATGCAGCTGCAGGTGCTGGAGGCCGACTTCCTCGACGAGGAGAAGCACGGCCCCAACGGCGCCAACGAGATTATCCAGGGCATCGAGTTCAGCCCCATCGGCAAGCGCGTCGCCTACTGGCTTTTCGATCAGCACCCAGGCGCCAACAACGCCTGGCGCACATCGACCTCCCGCCGCATCCCGGCCGAGGACGTGATCCACATCTTTCTGCCGAAGCGCCCTGGCCAGGCCCGTGGCTACAGCTGGTTCGCGCCGGTGATGCAGCGCCTGCGCAACTTCGACGAGATGGAAGATGCGGTGATGGAGCAGGCGAAGATCGCCGCTTGCTTCGCCGCCTTCATCAACAAGGATGATGCTGCGAGCACCGGAAAGCCGCCGCCTCTGGTTGAGCGGGTAGAGCCAGGGATCATCCAGGAGTTGGGGCAGGGCGAAAGCGTCAGCTTCGGCACGCCGCCAACGTTCAACGGCTACGACTCCTACGCCTGGCAAGGCCTTCACGCCATCTCCGTCGGCCTGGGGGTTCCCTACGAGCTCACCACCGGCGACCTGAAGGGGGTGAACTTCTCCAGCGGCCGGATGGGCTGGCTGCACTTCGCGCGCCGGGTGGACGTGTGGCAGTGGCGGATGCTGATCCCTCAGCTCTGTGTCGGCGTTTGGTCCTGGTTCATGGAGGCTCAGGCCCTGCTGCCGGGTGGCGTGCTCGAGGACGTGAAAGCCGAGTGGACGCCACCGCGCCGCGAGATGGTCGATCCGAAGTCGGAGATCGAGGCCGTGAAGCAGCGCCTGCGCAATGGCCTGGTCACCTGGCCGGATGCCCTGCGCGAGCTCGGCATCACCGACCCGCAGGCACATGCCAAGAACATCCAGGACGCCAACGCCCTGCTCGACGACCTCGGGCTGATCCTCGACTGCGACCCCCGCAAGGTGCTCGCGGCCGGTTCGGCAGCGGCTGCCACCAACACCACCAAGGAGAAACCGGAAGATGCAGCCGGCGACGAACAAGACGCATGAGACCCCCATGCTCACGCTGCGCGCCGCGGTGCGCCCGGAGACGGTCGACATCGAGGCCCGCACGGCTGAGCTGGTGTGGACCACCGGCGCCCAGGGCCGGCGCTGGAACTGGGACGTGGGTTACTACCTCGAGGAGCTGGAAGTCAGCGACTCGGCCGTGAAGATGGAGCGCCTCAACAACGGTGCCCCTCTCCTCAACGCCCACAACCAGTGGGAGCTGCGCTCCGTGCTGGCCGTGGTCGAGAAGGCCTGGCTCGAGAACGGTGAAGGCCACGCCCTGGTGCGCTTCAGCAAGCGCGAGGACGCCGACGAGGTGTTCCGCGACGTGAAGGACGGAATCCTGCGCAACATCAGCGTGGGCTACACCGTGCACCGCTACGTCCTGGTCGAGGGCGGCGACGACACCATGCCGATCTACCGCGCGGTGGACTGGGAGCCCATGGAGCTCTCCATCGTGCCGATCGGCTTCGACGACGGCGCCAAGATCCGCAGCGCCAAGACCCCGGCCGAGTACGAAGGCCAGCGCTTCAACACCCTGTTCGAAACTCGGGAGGCTGAAGAGCCTGCCGCCCAACCGGCCGCCGTGGCCAACCCCCAAGAGGAAACCGAAATGACCGAAGAAGAGAAACGCGCGGCCGAAGAGCTGATCCGCCGTGAGGCCGCCGAGGCCGAGCGCAAGCGCGGCACCACCATCCGCGCCATGGCCAAGAAAGTCGGCCTGGACGACGACTTCGCCGAAGACCTGATCGAGCGCGGCGTATCGCCGGCCGACGCCAGCACTGCCATGATCGACAAGCTGGCCGAGCGTCAGCAGAAGAACCAGCCCGACACCCGCAACACTCTGCCCACCGGCACCCGCGACCAAGATCTGATCGACGCCAAACGCGCCGCGATGCTGAACGCCCTGCTGCACCGCTGCAACTCGGCCATCAAGCTGGAAGATACGGGACGCGAGTTCCGTGGCATGCGCCTGCTCGACATGGCGCGCGAATCCATTGAGGCGGTCGGCGGTTCCACTCGCGGCATGATGCCTCACGAGATCGCCCGCGCGGCCCTGGGCTGCGATCGCCAGGCTTTCCGAACTGCAGGCATGCACTCCACCAGTGACTTCCCGATCCTGCTCGGCAACGCCGTCAACCGCACTCTGCGCGACGCCTATGCCCAGGCCCCGCAGACCTGGCGCCCCCTGGGCCGCAAGACCACCGTTTCCGACTTCCGCGCTGTCACCCGTGCTGCGCTGGGCGATATCGCCGCGCTGGAAGAAGTGAAGGAGCACGGCGAGTACAAGTACGGCAAGCTGGAAGAAGAGGGTGCGCCGATCCGCGTCACCAAGTTCGGCAAGATCATCGCGATCACCTGGGAAGCCATCATCAACGATGACCTGAGCGCGTTCACTCGCATCCCCCAGGCATACGGCGCGGCTGCGGCTCAGACCGAGTCCAACCTGGTCTGGAACCTGATCCTTTCCAACCCGAACTTCACCGATGGCAAGGCCATCTTCGTGGCAGACCACGGCAACATCGCGGCCAGCGGCGGCGCGATCAACACCACCACCTTGGGGGCTGCCCGCGCCGCCATGCGCAAGCAGAAGTCCAAGGCTGGCGCGTTCCTCAACCCCGAGCCCCGCTACCTGGTGGTTGGCCCGGACAAGGAACTGGAGGCCTTCCAGTACACCAGCTCCCAGTACGTCCCTGCCAAGAACTCCGACATCAACGACGTCCGCAACGCCTCGCTGACCGTGATCGTCGACGCCCGTATCACCGGCAACCAGTGGTTCCTGTTCACTGAGCCGGGTCTGATCGACACCTTCGAGTACGCCTACCTGGAAGGCGAAGAAGGCGTGTTCACTGAGACCAGAGAGGGCTTCGAGGTGGACGGACTGGAAGTCAAGGCGCGGCTGGTCTTCGGCGCCGGCTGGATCGACTTCCGCGGCGCATACCTGAACCCCGGCAACTGATCCTTCACCACTCCCAGCAGGGCGCCTTCGGGCGCCCTTTCTGTTTCAGGAGACTCCATGGACAACCAGCACAAGAAGATCACCGGATACCGGGATCTGACCCAAGCCGAGATCGACGGCATGAATTCCATCAAGGCCCTTGAGGCCGACGCCGGTGCGCTGTTCAAGCAGATCCAGCAGGTGGAAGGCGTCGACCAGCGCGAGCTGGCTCTGGCTCGCACCAAGCTGCAGGACGGCTTCATGCGCTTCGTTCGCGCCATCGCCCGTCCGGCTGACCCCTTCGCCTGAATCGCCAACCCATTCCCCTCTCGAGGTGACCCATGAAATCGTTCATCCAGCACGGCGACTGCATCACCGTACCCGCGCCCACCGGCGGCACCCTGTCCGGCCAGCTCTACAAGGTCGGCGCCTTCGTCGGCGTGGCCGCCACCACCGAAGCCCAGGGCGACCCCGTTGTCCTGAAGCTCGACGGCGTGTTCGAGCTCACCAAGATCAGCGCCCAGGCCTGGGCAGTCGGTGATCAGGTGTTCATGAACACCACCAGCCGCGCCCTGACCAACGTCTCGGCTACCGGCCTGGTGCTGGTCGGCGCCGCCACCGAAGTGGCCGCCAACCCCTCCGCCGTTGGCCGTGTTCGCCTCAACGGCGTTTCCGCCCCGGCCGCCGTGGCCTAATCCATGGCCTGGGCCGACATGCGCGACCGCATGCACAACCGTGTGGTCGCGCACCTCAACGACGGTACGGCCGAGTACCGGGGCCTCAATGGAGCGCCCCCGGTGCGCTGCCTGCCGGTGATCGTCGACAACAACCTGATGCAGAACGGCCCCGAGGGCCTGATGCGCTCGGACATGATCGGCGTGAGCTGGCGCAAGCCGCTGCTGGAGACGGCAGAGCGGGGCGGGATCTTTCTGCACTGCGGTCGCCGGCTGATCGTCGAGGACGTCATCGCGGACGACGGGCACATGGTGACCGCCGCCTGCATGGAGGACGCATGAGCAACATCCTCACCGCCGTCCGCCGGGCGCTGATCACGAAGGTCCAGGGCATCACCACCGACAACGGCTTCAACACCAACCTCGGCCATCAGGTGAAAACCGGATGGCTGAACGAGGTGCTGCCACCGAAAGGGCCGCCGCTGAGCGGACTACCTGAGCTGTTCGCCCTGATCCAGAAGGCACCGAACCGGCCGCCCGAGCGCGGACCAGCGGCGATCAAGGCCTACCCGGGGTTCTTCGTGATCGGCCTGGTCAAGTGCGACCTGGCCACCTACGAGGACGCCCTCGACGCCATGGAACTGGATATCTGCCAGGCCCTGCTGCCGGCATCCGGCGTGTTCCCGCAGGGATTCCCTTCGGGCGTCACTGGGCTGTCGCTGGGTGCCTCGGAGCCCTTCCCGCCAGGCGATGGACAGCGCTATGCCGGCGTCCTGGTCCCCATCCACATCACCACCATCATCCAGGAGCGAATCCGCCGATGAGCACTGAAAAACCCGTGCAGCTGGTCGAGGTAGAGCTCGCCGGCGAACACACCCACAAGGGCGTCGACTACAGCGTCGGCGCCAAGATCAAGGTCACCCCCAAGCAGAAGGACTTCCTCGAGGAAGCCGGCAAGCTGAAGGGCTCCGCAACCAAGGCCACTCCGGCCGCCACTCAGGAAGCCTAAGTCATGGCAATCGAGAAAGAGACGGTCGTCATCGGCGGCTGGTTGAAGCTGCGCCCGGCGGGAAGCTCCATCCCGTTCCAGAAGGTGGGCCTGGTTTCCACCATCACGCACGCCACCGAAACCAACACCCTGACCCTGCCCGATACCACCACCCCGCAGGGCGGCGAGTACGACAGCCTGGATCGCGCCACCGGCGTGACCCTCACCATCAACTTCCGCGAGATCTACTCCTGGGTGCTGGCCGCCCTGGTGTGGGGCGACGTGAGCGCCGTTGCCGCCAGCACCGTGACCGGCGAAGAGCACGTTGCCACCGTCGACGGCACCATCGCCCTGGCGAAGCTGCCGCTCTCCATCACCGGCGTCAGCAACGCGGCCGGCACCACTGACTTCGACGAGTTCGACGACTGGGTCATGACCGGTTCCGGCCTGGAGCCTGTCGCGGGCGGCGCCCTGGAAGATGCCATCAAGGCTTCCCCCTCGGGCACTCCCTACGTGGTGAGCGTCGACTACTCCTCGGCCAATGAGGACGTGATCGAGGCCCTGACCAACAGCGGCCAGACCTTCGAGTTCCTGTTCGAAGGCGAGAACGCCGCCGGCACCCAGAAACGCGTGATCGCTCGCTTCTGGCGCGGTCGCCTCAACCTGGCCACCACCATGGACTGGATCAACACCGAGGATTTCGGCGGTTTCGAAGCCACGGCCAAGATCCTGCAGGACCCGACCAAGGTCGGCGCCGGCAAGTCCAAGTACTTCCACATCCGGAAGGAAAAGGCGGCGGCCTGATCGGCGTCACGGCCCACGGATGGGCCACCCTCTCTCATTCAGGAGATGCCCTGAAAGCTCAGGACATCCCAGCACAGGAGGCACGGTATGCCGGTCGAGATGCACATACCGCCAAGCAACGCCAGGCTGATTCAGGTAATCCACGTAGCGGCAAGCCGCGGGGATGGCTCCAAGAGAAACCCGGAGCGGATCATCGACCTGTACTTCAGGCCCGACGGCACGCTGCTGGCCTGCTATGACCCGCTCAACGGTCCACCCGATGTTTTCCACGCAGGTCCTGGTCCATCCATCTGGTTCCCCGCAGACGACCAGGTGACCGAGGAAGGGCAGGTAGGCTAGATTCCCTCCAGTGAGATGTGCTCAAGCCTGAGCGCATCTGGTGGTCCAGATCTGGACCATAGGGATGCTCCAGCTTTGGATGCATCTGCAGAACGGAGGGCCCCACATGGCCAAGGAAAGACCCGCGAACCACCTACACCCCGCTTACACCCTGGCCGTACTGTTGATCGGTATCCCGCTGTTTCTGTGGTGGAAGATGAACACGCCGGATGACCCTGGCAGTACCGTACAGTCGCCGCCTGAGAGTCATGAGGCAGTGCAGCCCGCACCAACACCAGCCCTCCCTGCACCTTCACCTGAGGTGTCGGCTCGCTGGAAGACCAAACTTGAAACGAAGGAGTGGCACGCCGAAGGCGCAGTGCTTCTTGTGACGCTATCGGTGCATAACGGGGCCGATACTGGGATCAAGGACTTGCGGATTTCGTGCGACCTGTATGGCGCAAGCGGCACCAAAATAGACGCCAGCAAGGCCACCATCTTCGACATTGTTAAGGCAGGCCAAACTCGCGAGTTCGCCGATTTCAACATGGGCTTCTTCCATCCCCAGACGGACAGCCTGGGATGCCGAATAACAGATCTCGACGTTATTAATTAGACCCGCTTCGGCGGGTTTTTTATTGGAGTTGCAAATGCCCGCCTCCGAGCAAGAAGACACGTTTTCCCAGTTTCTCGGCGCTCCGATTCCGGTACCGATTCGCGCCCCAGGTTTCATGATCCACCTGATAGAGGTCGAGCAGGTGGGCGAGGTGTCGCGTCTCATTGCTGGCATGCGTGACGAGTTCGATGTTGTAGCTACTGAGCTTGACGCCTCTCGAAAGGCTGGAGCTGACACGGTCACCATGTTCGAGCGCGCGCTGGAGCGCGTAGACATCCTCGACCTCATCGAGCGGCACAGGCCGGAGCTCTACGCGCTGCTAGCGCTGTTTACCCGTCGCCCTGAGGAAGATGTTAAACGCCTTGGCCTGGACGATTTCCTTGGCCTGCTCCTGGCGTTGGTTGAGGTCAACCTCGATTTTTTCTACCTGCGCCTGCGTCCCCAGCTTCGGGCGAACCTGGTTCGCCTGGCCGCAGCGATTTCTTTGAAGCAGCCCAGCGCCTGATCAGCTACGGCCACAGCCGAGCGGACATCCTCCGGATGACCATCCCGCAGTTGAGAGGCCACCTGCGCGCTATCCGCACCCAGGAGCGCCAGAACGATCGCCTGCAGCTGATGATTGCCCGCGCCGCTGGAGCGGTGCCGGAAGACTTCAAGGAATTCCTGAAGTCCCTCTAGCCATCCCCATCTAGGTCTTCACATGAACAATGACGTCTCCATCGGCATCGTCATCGGCGGAGCCGTGACTGCGGCCCTCAGAAACAGCATCAAGGACGTCAACAAGAGCGTCGAACAACTCGGCAAGGAACTCGAGGAAACCGGGAAGAAGCGCCAGCTGGTAGATGGCCTGGAGCGCATGCAGGCGGCCGCCAAGGCCACCGCAAGCGAGTTCTTCGCCAACAAGAAGCGAGTCGAGGACCTGAAGAAGGCGATCGCCGCCGCGGGTCAGCCGGTCAAGTCTTTCGAGCAGGATCTCGCCCGCTCGCAGCGTGCCCTCGATAAGAGCAAGCGCTCCCTCGATGCCCAGACCAAGCAGCTCGCCGAGTACCGCAAGCAGGTGCAGGGCGCCGGCGTTGACGTCAAGAACCTCACTGGCGAGCAGCAGCGACTGGCCGCACAGCAGGCCAGGCTGCAGCGCGTCCAGCAGGCGAACCAGCGTTCTGAGAATGCGAACTCCCGGCGAGATGCGGTGCGAGGAGAGCGGCTGGGTTTTGCTGGTGAAGCAGTTGCCATCGGATACGGGATCAAACAGATCCTCCAGCCCGCAGTTGAGCTTGAATCTGCCCTCAAGGCGGTTGAGGCGCGAGTCGATTTCAAGACTCCGACTGGCCTTGTAGAGCTTCGCAAGCAGATCGAGGCGCTTTCGGAAAGCACTGGCATTGCGCAGGCTGACCTTTTCGACACGGCTGCGCTTGGTGGGCAGTTTGGGATCGCTGGCGAAAAGGTGGGCGACTTCGTTGAGCAGGCCGCGCAGGTTGGCGTGGCCTTCAAGATGTCGACCAACGAGGCTGGCGAGGCTATCGCCACCCTTGCCACCGTTCTACAGCTGCCAATCGAACAAACCGAAAAACTGCTGGATGCCGTAAACCAACTGTCGAATATCGGCAAAGCATCCGAGGCGCAGATTCTTGAAGTGCTCGGCCGCGTCGGCGGTATCGGTAAGCAGTTTGGCCTGGTGGATACCCAGATCGCCGCTCTGGCATCTACGTTCTTGGCTCTCGGTAAGAGCCCCGAGGTTGCGTCTACCGGCATCAACGCGATGCTCAACAAGCTGCAGTCTGCGGGGGTGCAGACAGAGCAGTTCCAGAACGAGTTGAAGAACTTGGTCGGCGATGTCGATGCCTTCACTCGCAGCATGGACAAGGACGCTCAAGGCGCCCTGGACAATTTCCTGACCCAACTCAGCAAACTTGATGCTCGCGGGCGTGCTGAGGCGATCACTGTCCTTTTCGGTCAGGAGTACGCCGACGACATCAGTCAGCTGGCTGGCGCCATGGGGGAATACCGGAAACAGCTTGCAGCTGTCGCCGATGAAACCGCCTACGCCGGCAGCGTCCAGCGCGAGTTTGCGCGCTTCAACCAGGGCGCCGCGGTAGAGGTGAGGAAAGCCACGACCGCCATCAACAACGCCTTCGCGGAGCTGGGCGAGGCTGCCCTGCCAGTAATCACCAAGGTCGCCAAGCAGATCTCGGAACTGGCGAAGTGGCTGAAGAGCACCGGCGAAACCGGCCAGACCGCCCTGATGGGGATCATCTATCTACTGGGCGGCGGCCTGCTGTTCAAGGGTATCCGCCTGCTGGCGCGCCTGCTGATCACGGAAGTCGGCGCCGCCTTCGCCACGATCGACAAGCTGGCCACCAGGGTCTTCGGCCAGAACATGGTGGCGCTCGCGACGCGCGGCTTCGGTGCCATCGCCACGGCGGCACAGAAGGCTTCCAGCGTAGCGGTCACTGCGCTTGGCACGATTCCTCCGGCCGCAGCCACCGCCCTGCGCGCGCTGTCGGTGATCGGCTCGTTCTGGGCGGGCTGGGAGTTCGGCACCTACCTCCGCAAGCAGTTCCTGTTCGTGGAGCAGGCCGGCATTGCCCTGGCGTCTGGGCTGCACACCACCTTCGTGCAGATCAAGGGCTTCGCAGAGTCTCAGTTCGAGGCCCTGAAGTTCCTGATGACCAACCCGCTGGACTACGTGCGGACCAAGTTCGCCGGCTTTGCCCGTGACCTAGGGGTGGTGATCGGCACGATTCCGCAGTACGGCCAGGCAGCCGCCAAGGCACTGCAACTCGCCGCCGACACCATCACCCCGAAGAACTCCGACACCAAGGAGTACGAGAAGCGGCAGAAGGAGATACAGGACCGCACGGATGCGGAGGTCAAGACGATCAAGGAGGGCTACTTCGAGCAGTTCGAACTGGCGAAGCTGAACTTCGAGAACACCAAGGCCGCGAACGACGAGACCGGCGATTCCCACGAGAAGCTCGCCGCCACCGTCAAGCAGACCCAGGCGGAGATGACCAAGGACGCCGAGGCTGGTACCCAGCAGCGCATCGACAACGCCGCGAAGGAAACCGCCGCGCAGAAGAAGGCGAAGAAGGAGCAGGAGGCCCTGCTGAAGGGCATCCAGGACCGGACCAAGGGTATCGCCGGCGAGAAGAACCAGGAGAAGGAGCCGACCTTCAACCAGGCCAGCGACCTGACGGTGAAGGCGCGGCAGTCGCTGCAGAGCAAGGACTACGTCCAGGCGCTGAAGTACGCCGACCAGGCCACCCAGGTGCTGGAGGACCTGCAGAAGGCCGGGGACAAGAACACCCTGGCGCTAGCCGGCCAGGCCAAGGCCGCCCAGAAGATCGCTGAGGAGGCCTACGCCGCCATTGGCACCTCCGGGAAGGATGGCATCGACAAGGTCAAGGAAGTGGCGGTGACGCCGGTCCTCGATCCCGAGGCCACCACCCAGGCGCAGGCCCAGGTGTCGGCACTGGCGGAGACGCTGAAGGCGAACCTGGTGATCCCCATCACCACCGTCATCGGCACTTCCGGGACGGGCGGCCAGTCGGTCTACAAGGAAGGCAGCAGCTTCTCGCAGTTCCCGCAGCAGGGCTTTGCCGCTGGCGGCTTCACCGGCTTCGGCGGCCGCTACCAGCCGGCCGGGATTGTCCATCGCGGCGAGTACGTCCTGCCTCAGCCCGTTGTCAGCGAGCCCGGCGCCGTCGGTGTCCTGGGTGCCATGCGCCGCCACGGCGTCGCTGCCGTGCTCGACCAGGTGCGCAAGGGCTGGGGTGGCTACGACATCGGTGGCTTGGTCGGCGAGACGTCGCGGAGCACTCCTTCGCTCAACCAGCCGGCGCTGACCAGTGCTGAAAGGGCGATCCCGGAGCTTGGCAGCATCACGATCGTGGAGAGCGACGGGCAGAAGATCCCGGCCTTCATGCGCCCCGACGATTTCGAGAAACGCCTCCGTGATGAGCGCCGCAAGCGCGGAAGATCCTCTACCCGATAAGGACCAACCATGATCCCTGACGTCATGCTCGGCGGCATTCCGCTGAAGGGCTGGAGCGGGCCTGTGTCGCAGGAGTATTCGCCGATTGGCGGATCGACTGTGGTGCGCCGCTCCGGCGGTGCGGCGGTGAAGATGCAGCACTGGCGGAAGATGAGCGTCAGCCTGCGCGGCAGCGGGTGGATGGGCCCGGGGCTTTCGGCCTTGGACTTCAGCCAGCCGCTGGAGCTGCGCTGCACGAAGCAGCTCTCGATCAGTACCACCTCGCTGACCGGCTCCATCGTCGGCACGGCCCGGCCGGACAAGGCGCCATGGGCGCTGGCGCTGCTCGGTCGCGATTGGGTGACGACCCCGGTCGCCATGGCCGGCAATGCCTTCACCATCACCGAAGTGACGGGCGCCACGCTCTATCAGGTCTGCTGGATGCCGCAATTCACGGTGTTCTGCGAACCGCCGCCGGAGTCCATGGACCCGCAGGCCAACACCCACGACTGGACCATCACCGCCGAGGAAGTCTGATGCAACTGAATGGCTCGCCGCTCAACGGGGCTCCGCTGAACGGCGGCCTTGCTGTGGGCGCTCCGCCGGCGCCGGTGACGATTGATCCTGTGGTGTCGGTGCTGTGGTCGGTTCGGCTGATGCTCAACGGTGTGGACTCCAGCCACCTACTGGCGGGTTCCATCAGCATCCAGAGGGAGGAGGGCGCGCGCTGCATCGCCGACTTCGACCTGCAGTTCCTGGGCGAGGCGGTGAACCCTGCCAGCTACCAGGGCCAGAAGGTCGAGCTGTCCTTCATGGTCTGGAACGGCGCCGGCTGGGATGTGGCGCTGTGCTTCCGGGGGCAGATCACCGGCCCGCAGTTCAACCTGCAGACCCGGGTGCTTTCCTGCGAGTGCAGCGACCGCCTCAATGAGATCGTCGAGGCCATGGACGTGGCGGGCATCGACGCCATCACCGGCGGCCTGTGGTCGGCGGATGTGTTCGAGGAGGTCGAAGGGCGCTCGCGCTGGGACTATGCATCCGAGCGGATGAGTACCCGGCCGGCAAGCCTGCAGCTCAGCCTGGAAGGTGCCCTGCAGGTGACCGAGTGGGCTCCGACTCCTGAGCCGCACTTCATCGTCCCGGCCGGCGCGGTGCTGTTCGAGTCCATCGAGTGGATACCGGTGGAGCTGAGCGAGCGGATCAACGTGGTGGAGATCGAGGGCGACTATCGGTTCCCGCGTCTGCGCGAGCGCCACCAACCCTTCTTCTGGGAGCACCCGGCTTTCGTGGGTCTCACCGAGATCGACGGCTTCTGCTTCAACTGGCGGCACGACGGCACCGAGATGCCCGACATTGCCATGGTCACCCAGGCCAGCGAGACGGCGGGCTATCAGGCCATCATCAACGCCCAGTGGGACCGGCTTCCGCCTTCCGGGGCGGGCGCGCTGTGTACACCGCCCTCAGCCTGGCGCAACGACTACCCGGACCTGCTGGTGCGCGCTACCTGGGACAGCGCCATGCGCTGGGTTCAGCCGGTGACGGAGCAGTACAAGCTCCGCATCGAGGCGCCGGCCAGCGTGGCCCAGGCGGGCGAGGTGATCGACCGCGAGCGGGTGGCGACCGAGACCGAGAGCGACCGCGCTGACTCCTTCGAGGATGCCGTGTTCACCGGGCCGGATGCCGATGCGGTGCAGGACGCCCTGGGCGACTGGGTGGTTGATCTGCGCGAGGACGAGCGCCGGGCCCAGGCCCTGAGCTGCCTGATGCACGTAGGCCGCGTGAAGATCCTCGGCGCCCACCGGGGAAACCGGTTCGGCTACCAGCTCCCGACGGCGGACTGCCTGGCTATTCGGCTGGAGCACACCGGGCGGGTAGAGGACGTGATCCTGGGGCGCAACATCGTCTGCCAGGCGCGCATGTTCAGCATCGCGCATGAGTGGGACCTGGACAGCGGCTCGGCCATCACCTCGATTCAGTTCGCGGTGAGCCAGGGCGGCGGTGATGACACCGACCCGCTCACCGTGCCGGGCGCCCCGGCCAGCACGCCATCCGGCGATGTGCCGGTGTTGATCCAGCTGCCGACCCAGCTCTCCGGCCATGTCGACAGTCCGCCCTACGACGAGGACCTGCTCGGGTTCTCCGGCAACTACACCAACTACAACTCGACACAGGACCCGTTCGAGCGGCGCTTCGACCTGGAAGCACCGGAACAGCCCGCCGACCACCGAGACGAGTACGAGGTGGAGCAGGCGCAGACCTACCGAGTCGCTGTGCCGAACGACCTTCTGGAGCTGTAAATGACCCTTGCCCAAGAACGCGCCGCTATCCGCGCGGGGGTGAACTCGTCCCGAGCGAGCTCGCTGAAGCGCGACCTGAACAGCCTTGAAACCAGCCGGCGCCGCACGCAGGAACTCAACACGCTCGAGCGCAAGGGACTGCGCCCGGCGACCCGGGGGCGCGGCGTGTGGGTTGAGCCGGCTGCTACTGGCGGAACAGGGGAGGGCGTGGCCTGGCCCCTGACCGAACAGACCACGGTGGATGTCGACGGCGACACGGTGCCGGACCGCACCTATTACGCCGACCTGGTGCTGACCACCAGCGAAGGGATTTTCACCTTGGAGATTCCGCCGGTGCACATCATGAAGTTCCGCGACGCGGACAACGTGGCGGATCACCAGGTGATCCTGGCGGAGCCGAAGCGATGATCAACATCGGAGGAGTCCCTACCGACAAGGTCAACGTGTGGGGCTGGTGCTGGCATGGACTGATCCGGCCGGCCGACAACCCGAGCCAGGGTGAGATCGTTCTGCCCAACGGCCAGACCAAGGAGCACCCTCTCACCGGCAGCACGAACTACCGCATCTACGTTCCCGGCACGCCCGCAGTGGTGCGCACCCCGGAGCAACAGGCAGCAGATGAGGCAGCAGGGCGGCAATGGTGGAACGAGGCGATCCTGAGCGGAACCGGCCTCTACGGCCAGGACCTGGGTGGCTGGCTCTACTGCTCGCCGGACGGGACGCGCTGGATCATCAACCTGGAGGGCGCCCAGGCGCGCCGCATGGGCGAGTTCGGCAAGCCTCCGCAGACCAAGGCCATAACGGTGACCTGGCCGGCGGACAACGGGCAGAGCACCCCGAGCCTGGATTTCGGCGAGGGCGAAGCTCCGGTGTTTCAGTGGCCGGTGCCGATCGACATCAGCAGCGATGGGCGCAAGGCCATCCTGATGCTGTACATGCGCGACGTGGCCTACGGCCCGCTCGAACGGCCCATGCCGGTTGGGTTCCTGCTGGTGGAGGTCACCGGCGGCGCCGCTACGCCGTTCGCCGCCAACATCACCGTGCTCTTCACCCGGGCCGAGACGCTGGGTACCTCTGGCTACACCTCCGACTTGGTGGTGGAGCACGACGGCACTGGCAACCCCATCTCGGCGAACGGCACGGAGACGCGGGAGATCATCGATCGGATCTGGGCGGCCTGGTTCAACGAGTCAGGGCTACCGATTCCGTGCCTGCTGTACCGGCGCGAGGAGGCGGAGCAGCACATGACCGTCGACGGCGGCACGAAGCGGTCGCGCTTCCTCTGGCAGCTGAAGGTCGACAGCACACTGGCCTGCGAGGCGGACCTGGCCAGCCTGTTCAATGAGTCGCCGCCGGGGAGCATCACAGCCTTTGGCACCCTCAACGGGGAGACGATCTACAGCCAGACCTTCTCCGGCGAGGAGTCGCCGGTGGACGCGGTCGGGCCGCTGACCCTGCGCGAACGCCTGATGCCACGCGACTCCATCGGCGGCGTCCTGGCCGGGGATAACTCGGACATCGTCGCCTACAGCAACAACCTGGTAGGCCTGTACGTGCGCCTGCAGGAGACCGGTTCGGCGCAGCCCGAGCACCGCTACATCGGCGCGGCCTGCCCGACGACGCCACTGGCGCCGCTGCTGATGAACGAGAACCACCAGGGGACGATCGTCACGTTCCCCGACCGGAACCGCCTGTATGGGCCCAGGCCCTACTGCGCCTGGAACCCTGTAACCCATGAAGCCTCTGCCCTGTCGGCAGGGATCGTAGGATGGATCTGATGGCCAAACCCCAGTTCGTGAACAACTGGACTGCGTCGCTGCAGGCCGAGCTGGCGAGCGACGCCACCAGCATGATTATCGAGACCGACCGTGCCGCGCTTCTCTCCGGGTTGGCCGTGGGCGACTACTACATGGCGACCCTGGTGGGCGTCGATGTGGCGGGCCAGGAAAACGCCTGGGAGATCGTGAAGATCACCGCTAACGCATCGGGCGTGCTGACCATCGTCCGCGCCCAGGAAGGGACTGCCGCCAGGCTCTGGCCGTCCGGCACTGTCGTGAGCGGCCGCGTTACTGCTGGTCTGCTCGCTCAGCTCCGTGACGCCGGTGGTGGCACGGGGCCTGGTGGTGGCATCGAGGAGGTGAACGACGATGGCCGCCTCCACCTGCGGCGCTTCGAGGAGTGGGTCAGCGTTCCGGTGTTCGAGATCCCGGAGGACGCTTGGACCGATAGCATGCCGGTTACCTTCACCAGTTCCACCGCGCTTATCATGAGCGGCACGCTGGTGATGGTCCCCTATGTGGCGCCTCACGATATGACTGTCGACCAGATGTCCGTGATCGTCACAAGCGCTGCGTCGGGCACGTCGGCGATGCTGAAGGTCTACGAGTCGGACATTAGTGGCTGGCCCGGCTCTGGGCTCCCAAGCGCAAACGGATTGGCCTCGATGGGCAGCACCGGCCAGGCCGTAGCCACCCTCAGCATTCCGGCCGAGCTGTTAGGCGGCCGGCGCTACTGGTTGGCAGTGCACACCAACGGCATGCCCCAGCTGCGCGCCTCTACTGTCGGCGCTCCGGTGCTGGGCGTGAGCGCCGACGGCAACAGCCGCTATTGCTCGCTATCGCGTTCGGTGTCCTGGGCTACGGGGGCGCCAGACACTTGGGAGTTTGTCCGCACCGACCTTTCCACTACCAACCCGCCGCTCATCCGCCTGCACCGCGCCGCCGGCGCCTGACACCCCTGACACAAGGAGTAGCCAGCATGACGCCGGCCCGCCTAGACCTGCCCATCATTCCGGGCGCCACCCTGCAGCAGCCGCTCCTGCTGATGCAGCCGACCTACACCTACAAGACGATCACGGCGATCCAGACGACCGCGCCGCTGCGTATGACCGTGCCAGGCCACGGCCTGCCCGGGGAGTGGATGACCTGGTGCGAGGGCATCCAGCAGGGCCAGGGGCTGAACCTCGACAAGGCCACCACCGTGGGCCGCATGACCCGCGTCGTCGACGCCGATACTGTCGAGTTCAACGACATCAACGGCCTGGGGCTGAGGGCGTCTGGCGGCGTGCTGGTCTTCCAGCTGCCGGTGGACCTTACCGGCATGGTGCCGCAAGTCGAGATCCGGGGGGAGGGCGCAGATCCGATCGTGCTCACGCTGGGCGCTGGGCTGACCGTAACCGGCCTGGGCCAGCTGATGATGGTGCTAACCCCCGAGCAGACCGCCGCCATCACCTGGACGCGGGGCGAATGGGATCTGGACCTCACCTACACCGACGGCCGCGTGGAGCGCTGGCTGCGCGGCGAGGTGGTCGTCAGCAGCGGGGGAGGGTGCTGCCATGGCTGACACCTCGCCCGCTGTAGTGGTGGCGCAGCCGGTGGTGATCGTCACCGAGCCCCGGCGAGCCCCGGTCGCGGTTGTTGCTACCGGGCCGCAAGGTCCATCCGGCCGTGACGGCGCCCCTGGCGGAACGACCTTCCAGTGGGATCAGACCATCGCTCTGGCGGTGTGGACCGTCCCCCACAACCTGCAGAGATTCCCCAGCGTCACCGTCGTGGACCATCTCGGCAACCGGGTAGAGCCAGACGTCACCTACATCGACGACAACATTGTCCAGATCACCCACGGGCGGCCGGAGATCGGCCGAGCGTATTTCAACTAGGAGCACCTTATGAAGCATACGAACACGCTAGACCTCAACGGCTTCAAGGCCATCAACCTCGCCGACGGGGTGAATCCGCAGGACGCGGTGACCCGCTCCCAGCTGGATGCGGCAATCCAGGGCTTTGCCTGGAAAGCTCCGGTGCGCGCGGCCACCACGGCGAACATCACGCTGTCCGGCACCCAGACAATCGACGGCGTCGCCCTGGTGGCCGGCGATCGCGTGCTGGTAAAGAACCAGTCGACCGCATCGGGTAACGGCATCTACCTGGTGGCCTCCGGCAGCTGGACCCGTTCGACCGATTTCGACACTGCCGCCGAGATGCTGGGCGCTGCTGTTTTCGTGAGCGAGGGTGCCACTCAGGGAAACCAGCAATGGAAGATGACCACCGACGCCCCCATCACGGTAGGCACCACGGCCATCGTATGGGAGCAGGTCGGAGGCGGTTCGAGCTACACCGCCGGCAACGGCATAACCATTACCGGCGGCGTCATCGCGGTCGATACCTCCGTCACTGCGCGCAAGATGTCGGCCACCATTGGCGACGGCACGGCCACTACCATCACCGTCACCCACAACCTGAACACCCAGGACGTCGTCGTCAGCGTGCGCGAAACCGCAACCAATGCCGGCGTGATCACGGACTGGGTCGCCAACACCGCCAACACCGTGCAGCTGACCTTCGGTACGGCCCCAACCTCCGGGCAGTACCGGGCCACGGTGATAGGCTGATGCGCTTCACCGGCGCAGTCGATGAGGCGCCCATCCTCACTATTGCATCGGCCGCGACGACGGACATCGGCGCGGCCCGGGCAAACATGCTCCGGCTCACCGGAAGCGCCGCCATCGCCTCGTTCGGCAGTGCTCCATCGGGCACGATGCGATGGATATGGTTCGACGGGATGATGTCGATCACCTACAACGCGACGGCGATGATTCTGCCCACGCTGAGCAGCATCTGGACGGCGCCTGGAGATACAGCGACGTTCGTATCCTTAGGCGGTGGTAACTGGCGATGCCTTTCTTACAACCGTGTAATTGGCTGGCCTATCGCTGAGAACGGGTTCGGCTACAACCAGTCCTGGCAGGACATGACGGCTAGCCGTGCTCTGTCAACCACATACACGAATGGCACTAGCAGGCCGATTGCGGTGAGTGTCTGGGCTACAGCTACCGGCCTGAATGGCAACCTATCCGCTGCAGTGGGAGGGGTGACTATCGCCCTGGGGAATCAGGCGCATGTTGCGGGGGCTGTTGCATGTGTTTCGTTTGCGGTCCCGCCTGGCTCCACGTACAGCGTCAGCCAGGGCGGCACTGCACCGATAAACAAGTGGATGGAGTTACGTTGATGCATATCCAGGCACGTAATCCTGCGACCTCTGACGTCTTCGGATATGACGATCCAGAGGAAATCCCTTCTGGCTATATCCGCCTGACTGAAGAAGAGATTAACGTCAGGTTGAGGCCAGCCTTGAGTCTGGAACAGATCCAGTCCCTGCTCACGGCAGTAGTCCAAGCCCACATGGATGCAGAGACCCGCACGCGTGGCTACGACTCCATCCTCAGCCTCTGCACCTACGCCACCAGCACTGTCCCCAGGTTCCAGGCCGAAGGCCAGGCTGGTGTCGTGTGGCGTGATGCATGCTGGCAGCTGGGCTACGACCTCATCGCCCGTGTGCGCGCCGGCGCGGCGCCCATCCCCACTGAGGCGGAGCTGCTGGCCATGCTGCCGCCGATGAAGTGGCCAACCACCGAAGCCGACTGAGCCCCGCTACCGAGCGGGGCTTCTTCTTTCTGGAGATCACCATGGATCTACAACAGGTCCGCCGGGAAATCATTGCCCCGGCGTTTTTGCTGCTGCCTGACCGTATGGCAGGGAAAAAGGCCGAGGTGATGCTGCTGGCCATCGGGCTGCAGGAGAGCCGCTTCCTCCACCGCCGGCAGATCAACGGGCCTGCGCGGAGCTTCTGGCAGGGGGAGAAGGGCGGCGGCATGGTCCACGGCGTACCGCGCCACGTGGCCACCATGCGCACCGCCGCGAAGGTGCTAGAGGCCCGGGGCGTTCCCCCGACCGATGACGCCATCTACGCCGCTATCGAGACCGACGACATCCTGGCCTGCTGCCTGGCGCGCCTGCTGCTCATCACTGACCCCATGGCCTTGCCGGAGATCGGGGCGCCGCGGGCGGCCTGGGAGATGTACCTGCGCACCTGGCGACCCGGGAAGCCGCACCCTGATACCTGGCCCGCGCTCTACCAGCAGGCCGTGGAGGCGGTGCAGTGACCGCCCTGCAGGTTCGTCTGCTGGCGTTCGTGGTCGCCGGCGCCATAGCGGCCGCCAGCGGCGCGCTGGTGAATGGCTGGCGCTGGGAGGCGAAACTGGCCGCGGCCAACCAGATGCACGCCGACGCCCTGGCCGACATCGACCGCGCCACGGCGAGGAAGCTGCAGGCGCAGCATGAGCAGCAGGTGGCCCTACAGCGCCGCCTGGAGCTCACCGAACAACAGCACTACCAGGAGCTTGCACATGCCCAGGAGAACACTGATCGGCTGCGCGCTGATCTCGCTGCTGATCGCCAGCGGCTGCTCGTCAAGGTCCGAGGTCCGGCCAGTTGCAGTGGAGTGCCCGCCGCCCCCGGCGCCGCCGGCGTGGATGATGGAACCCAGTACGCCGAGCTTCACCCAGCGACTGCAGCAGATCTTGCCGCCCTCGCCGGAGATGCAGACCGCTGCGCCGTGAGGCTGAATGGGCTGCAGGCGTGGGTGCGAGAGGTCCACGGGAATTCCCATGGACCTAAGGCCGTCAGCGCAAAACCATGATGCTTTATGTGTGCGCCTGGTCGCCTGAATCGTCTGCAGCTTTGAGCGGCTGATGGATAGGGGTCACTGTGGCGGCGGGCTTCGCTTTCGCAGTCAGAATCTTCTGCATCTCGTCCTTTGGCGGAAAGATTGGACCGATAGGGGCGTTGGCTGGGTTGGCGCGATACTTCTCAACGACGGACTCTCCGCACCATTCTTTAGTGAGACGGATCAGCCCCTCATAAGCCCTCTGATCTGCCTTCTGAGCCTCAACGATCAGGTGGAAATTGCGACGTTCAAGGCCCTCTAGGATGCTGCTGAAGCACTCCCTGAGGAGGCAGTCGTCCAGGTCTCGAAAGTTAATCCCCTGGGCTAGGAATTCGTAGTAATTGAGGATGTACACCGAACCGTCTATGGCTTCCCTGAGATCATCCGGGACATCCATATCCTTGAACTCATCCTTGTTCGGATCGACTCGCCACTCAGCCAATTCGGGAGCCATGGCGGCCGCGCGGAATGCTTTATTCATGTTCCTGGATTGGGCCTGGTACTCAGCGCTGGTTCGCGACGACATGATGATGTTCAGCGTGTGAGTCCTTCTGGCACCGGCGGCATTTGTTATCGACTGGATCCACCAGCCCATCCCAACGAACACCCCGGTAACCAGAATGGACAGGGAAGTCTGATAAGCCTCCTGATAGCGGAGAACCACATAGCTGGAAATGATCACCAAACACACGATCACGCTGAAAAGCGGAAGCATTTCGCGGGTGTCCGGGTACTTCTTCAGAATGAGGGAGTACGCCGATAGCCCCAGGCAAGCCGCCGCCGCTATGACGATCGCGAAATCGATCCAGCCCAAAGAAAATGGCAAGGTGATGTTTGCCGTGTGAAAGAAGACGCGTGCAACAACGCCGATAACAAAAGCCGAAAACGCTGTGCCGATGAAAAATTTGCTCATAATTTGCCCCTACCCTGAGACATTAAAAAAGGCCCGATTAGGGCCTTTTCAAGGTTTTACCTTGTGAGAACTATTAGCTTTCGCCGAAACCTACGCTAGCCATCTGGTGCACTCCCTATTTAGTAAGTCTAGTTACTACATCCCCACCCCAGGGGTACGGCCCACCCAAAGAGGGGTGGGAGCTCATGAATCTTGACACTGCTCTTGGCGGAGTGTTCGCCTTCGCGACGATCACAATCGGGGTGTAGCTAGTGGGACGCCATTAGTCAACCGACCGCCACACGACTCGCCTCGTCGCATTACTTTCCCAAACGGACATGCACTATGCCATAGCGGTCAGGGTTGCGGAACTAGGCAGTCATCACCTAGACGAGCGGCATACACACCCATTCTGCGTAAGAATTTATCCACATCCGTGCTTGAGTTGTACGCCAAATTGTACGTTTCAGGCACAAAAAAAGGCTACGCGGATGCGTAACCTTTTGATTTTGTTGGTGCCGGCACCAGGAATCGAACCCGGGACCTACTGATTACAAGTCAGTTGCTCTACCAGCTGAGCTATACCGGCAAGGGGCGGCCATTATAGCGATTGGCTGGGCTGAGTAAACCACCTGATGGTGCTGCTCAGAATCAGAAGGCGTGGGCTTATGCACAAGTGTGAGGTTTTTGGCACGGGAGTACCCGCGATCTGTGATCTGGGTCGCGGAATGGCGTAACTGGCTGTTTTTCTGATGATTTATTTTTTGCTCAAAAAGCGATCAATTCTCAGCAGGCCTTGCCCGGATGGGCGTTCGGGCAGTTGCTCATAAATCATCAACAAAGTTATCCACAGGTTCTGTGGGCAAGTCGCTGCGCTCCGCGAGCAGCAGGAGGTTGCGGGGGGTGAGGCGGTGTTCGCAGAAGCGGCCGGCCTGCACTTGGTAGCCGCGTTCCTGGAGGAACAGGGCGCGGTCGAGCAGCAGCCAGACCTCCAGCGGACGGCGGAAGAGGGCGCGCAGCAGTTCGAGGTTGCGCACCTGGGCCAGGCGTTCCCGGCCCTGGGCTTCCAGCCGATCCCAATCGCGTGAAGCGGGGGTGGCCAGGCCCTTCAATTCGGCGAGGTCGTGGCAGTAGCGCTCGAAGGGTTTCTCCAGCCAGCTCACCGGTAGCGAGGGCGTGGGCAGGTAGAGGTCGATGCCGCGCTGCTCCCGCTGCAGCAGGTCGAAGGCCAGGCGCCTGGCCATGGACTGGTCGCGCTGGCGACGGACGCGGGCGCCGGCGGTGACGGTTTCGCTCTGCACCAGGCGCAGGTCGCGACGGTCCGGTCGCAGGCTCGAGCCCTGCGCGGCGGTGGACAGGGGGCGGTACTGCGCCTCGTCGATGCGGTTGTAGCAGCAAGGGGCCACGGCCAGTTGTCCACAGCCCTGGTCGCTGGCCAGGTGCAGCAGGCGTACGTGAAGGTCGCCGCAGGCATGCAGGGCGATGGCGGTGTGTTCGGGTCGCAGCTGGGCGGCGGTGTCGCAGGCCATCACGTCCTGCAGCCGATGCGATGCGTCGATCCCGAGCCGGTCGCTGAGGCGCTGGCCGTCTTCCACCAGCAGGGGGTCGAATTCCAGGCAGGTGAGCGTCGCATCAGGGTGGGCCAGGCTGCGCCCCAGGTGGCCCTTGCCGGCACACCAGTCGAGCCAGTGACGGGGCGCCTGGCTGAACCGCAGGCTGCCGGCGAAGGCCTGGATCTGCTGCCATTTGCGCCCGGGTACGTCGAGGCATAAGGCGGACGGCCACTCGCGTGCTGGGGCCGGGTCGAAGGCGCCGATGTCGGCCAGCTCGCGCGAGCGGCCGGCCAGCCCGGGGAAGGGCGCAGGCGCATCGGGCAGCTGCAACAGACCATGGCTGGCTTCCGCCTGCTCCAGGCTGCGGCTGCGAAGCCAGCGGGCGAGATCGGGCAGTTCGTCTTCCCAGCCCAGGCGCAGCTCGGTGAAAGGCTCCGGGTGCCACAACGGGTAGCCGTGGCTGAGGAACTCATCCAGTGCGGTGAAGCGTTCGAGCAGCAGGGGCCCCTGAAGGGGCGCGGGGCTTGGCATGGCGAGGGGGACGACGGCGATCGGGTGCGCAGTATAGCGCCGCCCCTCGTGACGAGGGGCGGCGGGAGGTCAGCGGCCCTGGCTGGCGTCGACGCGCAGCCAGCGCTCGAGCAGGCGGAAGCCGCGCACGAGGAGGAAGGCGATCACCAGGTAGAACATCCCGGCAGCGAAGAAAATCTCCACCGGCAGGTAGGTGCGGGCAATGATGGTGCGGGCCATGCCGGTGAGTTCCAGCAGGGTCACGGTGCTGGCCAGGGCGCTGGCCTTGAGCATCAGGATCACCTCGTTGCTGTACGCCGGCAGGCCGATGCGCGCGGCGCGCGGCAGCACGATGTGCACCAATGTCTTGAACTGCGACATGCCCAGCGCCCGCGCGGCCTCGATCTCGCCCGGCGGGATGGCCTGGATGGCGCCGCGGATGATCTCGGCGATATAGGCCGCCGTGTGCAGGGTCATGGTGATGACCGCACACCAGAACGGGTCGCGCAGGTAGGGCCATAGCGGGCCCTTGCGCACCAGGTCGAACTGGGCGAGGCCGTAGTAGACCAGGAACAGCTGGACCAGCAGCGGTGTGCCACGGAAGAAGAAGATGTAGCCGTAGGGCAGCGCGCGCACGTACCAGTGGCGCGAGGAGCGGGCGATGCCCATGGGCAGGGCGAGGATCAGCCCGGCGACCACGGCGATGGCCACCAGCTCCAGGGTCAGCAGCGCCCCGTCGAACAGGCGCGGCAGGTATTTGACGATCACGTCCCAGTTCATGCCGCGCTCCTCTTGAAGCCGCGTCCGGCGCGTTTTTCGAGCCAGTGCATGCCGATCATCGCGAGGATGGTCAGGCCCAGGTAGATGAAGGCCGCCACCATGTAGAAGGTGAAGGGCTCCTTGCTGGCGGTCACGGCGATCTGCGAGCGCCGCATGATTTCCTCGAGGCCGATCACCGAGACCAGCGCGGTGTCCTTCATCAGGATCATGAACAGGTTGCCCAGGCCCGGCAGGGCGATGCGCCACATCTGCGGCAGGATCAGGCGCCAGAGGATGCGTCCGTTGGACATCCCGAGCGCCAGGCCCGCCTCACGATGCCCCTTGGGGATGGCTAGGATGGCGCCGCGGAACACCTCGGTGGCGTAGGCGCCGAAGCACAGGCCCAGGGCGATGGTGCCGGCGGCGAAGGCCGACAGCTCCAGGCCGGGCACGCCGATCTTCTCGCCGATGGCGCGCATGAGGTTCACGGTGCCGAAATAGATCAGCAGGACCCAGAGCAGCTCGGGCACACCGCGTACCAGGGTGGAGTAGGTTCCGCCAAGCCACTGCAGCGGCTTTTTGGGGGAAGTCTTGGCCAGGGCACCGAGCAGGCCCAGCACCAGACCGAGCGACAGCGCGCAGAGCGCCAGCTTGATGGTCATGAGGGTGCCGGCCGCCAGGGCGGGGCCGAATCCGTAGAGGTCGAGGTTCATCTGCAAGGCTACTGCTGGGGACCGGCGCCGCGTGGGCGACGCCGGTCAGGCGGGCATCAATAGATGCTGAAGGGGAAGTACTTGTCGTTGATCTTCTTGTAGGTGCCGTCAGCGACGATTTCCTTCAGGGCCGCGTTCAGCTTCTCGCGCAGCGGGTCGCCCTTGCGCACGGCGATGGCGATCTTGTCGTTGTCGAACACCGGTTCGCCCTTGAATTCGAAGCCTTTGCCGGCATCGCTCTTGAGCCATTCCCAGTTGACGAACTTGTCGGCCAGGACGCCGTCGAGACGGCCGGAGGACAGGTCCAGGTAGGCGTTCTCCTGGGTGTCGTAGAGCTTGATGTCGACGACGTCGGCCATGTTGTCTTCGAGCCAGGTGCCGGCGATGGTGGCGCGCTGGGCACCGATGACCTTGCCTTTCAGGCTGGCCTTGTCGGTCTTGAAGTCAGCGTCCTTGGGAGCGATGAACTGCAGCTTGTTGGTGTAGTAGGCGTCGGTGAAGTCGACGGCCTGCTTGCGTTCCTCGGTGATCGACATGGAGGCGGCGAGGAAGTCGAATTTCTTGGCGTTCAGGGCCGGGATGATGCCGTCCCAGTCGGAGGTGACCACTTCGCACTCGGCCTTCATCTTGGCGCAGAGGGCCTGGGCGATCTCGACGTCGAAGCCGCCGACCTGGCCGCTGGCGTCGATCAGGTTGAAGGGCGGGTAGGCGCCTTCGGTGCCGATCTTGAGTTTGTCGGCGGCGACGGCGCTGGTCCCGAAGGCCAGGGTAGCGGCAGCGGCCAGCAGGATCTTCTTGTAGTTCTTCATGCGATGTTGCTCCGTGTTTAGCGATTGCTGGACATGAATTGTTTACAGCGCGCCGAGTTCGGGTTCTCGAACACCTGCTGGGGCGTCCCCTGCTCTTCGACCAGGCCCTGGTGGAGGAAGACCACCTCGCTGGACACCTGGCGGGCGAAGTTCATCTCGTGAGTCACCAGCAGCATTGTCCGGCCCTCTTCGGCGAGCGCGCGGATCACGTTAAGCACTTCTTGTACCATCTCGGGATCGAGCGCCGAGGTGGGTTCGTCGAACAGGATCACTTTAGGCTGCATTGCCAGGGTCCGCGCGATTGCCGCGCGCTGCTGCTGGCCGCCGGAGAGCTGGGCGGGGTAGACGTGGCGCTTGTCGGCGATGCCGACCTTGGCCAGCAGGGCCTCGGCTATTTCGGTGGCCTCCGCCTTGCTCTGGCCGAGCACGCGGCGCGGCGCCTCGATGATGTTGTCGAGGACCGTCATGTGCGGCCACAGGTTGAAGTTCTGGAACACGAAGCCGATCTCGCTGCGCAGGCGGTTGATCTGCCTGCTGTCGGCGGCGACCAGTTCGCCCGTGCGGGCGGCTTTGAGCTTGAGTTCTTCACCGGCGACGATGATCTGGCCCTGGTGGGGGTTTTCCAGCAGGTTGATGCAACGCAGGAAGGTGGACTTTCCGGAACCGGAAGAGCCGAGGATGGAAATGACGTCACCGTCACGGGCGGTAAGGGAGATGCCCTTGAGCACTTCAAGATCGCCGTAGCGTTTGTGCAGGTTGCGGATTTCTAGCGCGGGCGTGGCCTCGGCCATGGGGGTTCCTCTTATTGTTCGGATGCGCTCCGGCTGCGATCGGCCTTCCTGGCGAAGGAGGCCAACCTAGCATAGGCCCCAAGGGGCGCCAAGGGCGGTACTGGCACCGCGCCGGCTCGCTTGTGGGGCTTGTCGCATGGATGCAGTCGATTGTCGCGCAGACGCAAGAAAAGACGGTTTTTGCCTGGGTCCGGCGCAAAGGCGGCGCACCCTGCGCGCAAACCCCTGGCAATTCCAGTGCCAGGCAGCTCGTGCGCGGGGCGTCTCAGCGGGCCTTGCCGCGTCCTTCCAGCAGGCTGGCGACCTTGTCGCGCAGCTCGTCGATGGAGAAGGGCTTGGCGATCATGTCCATCTGGGTGGCCAGTTCGCTGCCATCGATGCTGACGATCTCGGCGTAGCCGGTGGCGAACAGCACCCGCAGGCCCGGGCGCAGCTCACGGGCCACGGCCGCCAGCTCCTGGCCGTTCATGCCGGGCAGGCCGATGTCGGTGAGCAGCAGGTCGATCTCGGTGTCGCTGCGCAGGATCGCCAGGGCCTGCTGGCCGTCGCAGGCTTCCAGCACCTGATAGCCGAGCTCGTCGAGCACCTCGACCGTCAGCATGCGCACCACGTCGGCGTCTTCCACCACCAGTACGGTTTCGCGGCTGGGGGCTGCCGTGGACGGCTCGATTGGGTTCTGTGTGTGTTCCGACAAAACGGGACCTCGCGGTAAAAGAAGACTGACACAGGTGCCTTGGCCGACGCTGCTCTGCAGGCGGATCTGGCCTCCGGTCTGTTTGACGAAGCCATATACCATGGACAGCCCCAGCCCGCTTCCCTGACCCAGTGGTTTCGTCGTGAAGAAGGGCTCGAAGGCGTGGCTCAGTACCCGCTCGTCCATGGCCCGCCCGGTGTCGCGGACCTCCAGCAATAGATGGCCCGCAGCGGCATCTTCGGCCTCTTCCGGCGCAGCCTCCGGGGCGCTGGCGCGGATCAGCAGCCGGCCGCCGTCGGGCATCGCCTCGCGGGCGTTGTCCACCAGGTGCTCCAGCGCCTTGCGCAACTGCTCGGCGTCGCACAGCACGCTGGCGGGTAGCTCTTCCACCTGCAACTCCAGCTCGACCGCAGGGCCTGCCCGTTCCGCCAGGCGCTGTCGATGGGCGGCGAGCAGGGTTTCCAGGCGTACCGGCTGGATGTCCAGGGCTTGCCGGCGGGCGAAGGAAAGCAGGTTGTGGGTCAGTGCGGCACCGCGCTCCGCCGAATCGGTGGCAGCGTCGATGAAGCGCTCCAGGTCCCGGCGCGCCTCGTCGGGCAGGCGCCGGCGGATCAGGTCGAGGCCGACACGGATGCCGGCCAGCAGGTTGTTGAAGTCGTGGGCGATGCCGCCGGTGAGTTGGCCGACCGCCTCCATGCGCTGGGCGTTGCGCAGCGCTTCTTCGGTGCGCTGCAGCACCTCGACGGTGCGTTTTTCCTCGGTGATGTCGTGGCCGTTGCCGTACTGGATGTCGTTTTCCGGCGTGGCACTCCAGGACAGCCAGCGGTAGCTGCCGTCGCGGTGGCGCAGGCGGTTCTCGAAGCGCCAGATGCGCTGCCCTTCGGCCAGCGCCTGGCGGGTCTGGTCGGTGCCGGGGATATCGTCCGGGTGCTCCAGCCAATGTGTCGTGCGGCCCAGCAGCTCCTCCTCGCTCCAGCCCAGGGTGGCGGTCCAGGCCGGGTTGATGCTGAGCAGGCGCCCCTGCTGGTCGGCGACGCAGAGCAGGTCCTGGCTGAGGTTCCAGATACGGTCGCGTTCCAGGGTGCGCAAGTGCAGGCGCTGCGCTTCCTCGGCGTGGCGGGCGCTGCGTTGCAGATCGTTCGCCAGGCTGCCGGCGAGATCGTCGAGGAAGGCGCTGTAGCGCTCATCCAGCTGCAGCCGGGGGCTGATGCCGCAGACCAGGAAGCCCAGCGTCCCGGCTTCACCCTGCGGCTCCAGCAACGGCAGGATGCGTGCACGGGTCACCGCCTCCGGCCAGGGGGCGAGCGGCAGCGCCGTGGCGAGCGTGCAATCCCGCGCAGGCATGCCGATCGACAGGGCCCAGGGCCCCTCGGTATCGCCCGTGGCGATCGTCGCGGGGGCCAGCGGGCTGTCCGCTTCGAGCCCGCAGCGCATGGCCAGCCGGGCACTGCGACCGTCCCCGTCGAGGCGGTAGAGCAGGCAGAAGGGCAGGTCTGCGCCCGCCATGGCCAGCATCGTCTGGGCGATCTGGCAGGTTTCGTCGGGGCTGGCGGCGTTGCGGGTACTGCTGCGCAGGTCGCTGAGCAGGCGTACGCGGCGGTTCTCCAGCACCTGCGCGGTGGTTTCGATCACCGTGTTGAACAGCCCCACCGGGCGGCCGTCGGGGCCGAAGATCGGGCTGACGTTGTAGTTGAAGTAGCACTCCTCGACATAGCCGAAGCGCTGCATCGGCAGCAGCCCGTCCTCGGTGTGCACGGCGATGCCGGTCTGCATGATGCCGTCGAACATCGGCTCGAGCGTGTCCCAGATGTCCGACCAGGCCTCCCGCGCCGGCCGGCCCAGGGCGGCGGGATGCTTGTCGCCGGGAATCGCGCTGTAGGCGTCGTTGTAGAGCAGGTGGTAGTCCCGGCCCCAATAGATGCAGACGGGAAAGCGCGCGTTGAGGCCGACGCCGAGGATCGACTTCAGGGGCCCCGACCAGCCCTCCAGGGGGCCCAGCGGCGTGGCGCTCCAGTCGTGGGCGCGTATCAGCGGAGCCATGGCCCCGCTGCTGGTGAGGAAGTCGCCCGCTGCCGCAGGCCCGACGCAAAGGTCCGGCGGCGTCGCCTGCATGGGCTGGAGATGTCCGTTTTGGCTGGCTTCCATCGCTTTCATTCGAGGCGCATGCGCGCAATCCGGAGCGGGATAACTTTGAAATGGGCGGCCGGAAAAAATTCCCTTTTTCTTGATGAACCTTTTTCCCGCTCCCCGTGTTCCAAGCGGAACCCTGACACTTGGTGTCGATTTGCCATGTGACGGGGGTGATTGGTTAAAGGGTACGGGCGCATTACCATGCGAAACCCTTCGATATCCCCAATAGATCGGTGATTTTAGGCACCAGGCCAGGGAACCCCCAGATGACTCACGAAAATTCCACCGACGAGAAGAGTTTCCGGCGCATTCTCGCCCGCAACGTCGCCCTGCCGCTGGGTGTCGGCGTGCTCGGGGCCATGCTCTTCGTGGCGCTGATTTCCTACCTGCTCTACGTGCTGAGCTGGGTCGAACACACCGATATCGTCATCAGCAACGCCAACGACGGCCTGCGCCTGTCCGTGGACCAGGAGTCGGGCCTGCGCGGCTACCTGATCTCCGGCAACGCCGCCTTCCTGCAGCCCTACGAGCAGGCGCGCCCGCGCATCAGGGCGGCCATGGCCGGCCTGCGCGAGATGGTCAAGGACAACCCGCCCCAGGTGGAGCGCGTGCGCACCATCGAAGCGCTGCAGGAGGAGTGGGATCGCTTCGCCAAGGAGATGATTGAGCGCAAGCGCAACGGCCTGGACGTGGTGGACACCGTCAGCGAAGGGCGCGGCAAGCAACTGGTCGACGGCATCCGCGAGCAGTACCGCATCTTCATCAACCTGGAGCGGCAGCTGCGCCACGAGCGCAACGAGAAGGCCAGCGATACGGCGATCCTCACCATCGTCCTCTACCTGCTCTTCAGCCTCAGCCTGAGTGGCCTGCTGGCCTACTTCGGGCGCCGCGAACTGCTCTCGCTGTCTTCGACCTACAGCGCTTCCATGGAGCAGCAGCGGGCCCACAGCGAGCACCTGCAGCGCCAGGCCTGGCTGCGTGACGGCCAGGCGCGGCTCTCCGAACGCATCATCGGCCAGCAGACCCCGCCGGTGCTGGGGCGCAACATGCTGGAGTTCCTGGCCGGCTACCTCGACATGGCCGTGGGCGCGCTCTATGGGCGCGACGAGCATGGCGGCCTGCAGCGCGTCGCCACCTACGGCTTCTCCCGCGAGCAGGAGGCACGCGAGCAGAACTTCGGCAGTGCCGAGAGCCTGGTGGGCCAGGTGGCCATCGAGAAGCGCGCGCGTGCGCTCGATGCCCTGCCGGCGGGCTACATCAAGGTCAATTCCGGGCTGGGTGACGTCGAGCCGCAATCCGTGCTGCTGGTTCCGACCTTCAGCGATGGCGAGGTCAATGGCGTCATCGAGCTGGGCTTCCTCAGGCGCCTGGAGCCCCGCGACAGTGCGCTGCTGGAAATGATCGCCAGCAACCTCGGTACCGCCCTCGAGGCGTCCCGCTACCGCCAGCGCCTGCAGGCGGTGCTGGAGGAGACCCAGCAGCTCAACGAAGAGCTGCAGGTGCAGCAGGAGGAGCTCAAGACCGCCAACGAGGAGCTGGAGGAGCAGTCCCGCGTGCTGCGCGAGTCCCAGGCCCACCTGGAGACCCAGCAGGCCGAACTGGAGCAGACCAACGAGCGCCTCGGCGAGCAGGCCCAGGAAATGGCCGCCCAGCGCGACGACCTGGACGAGAAGAACAACGCACTCAACCAGGCGCGCCTGGAGCTGGAGGCCCGCGCCGAGGAGCTGCAGCGCGCCAGCCGCTACAAGTCCGAATTCCTCGCCAACATGTCCCACGAGCTGCGCACGCCGCTCAACAGCTCGCTGATCCTGGCCAGGCTGCTGGCGGACAACCAGGCGGGCAACCTCAACGAGGAGCAGATCAAGTTCGCCGAGTCCATCTACTCCGCCGGCAACGACCTGCTGAACCTGATCAACGACATCCTCGACATCTCCAAGGTCGAAGCCGGCAAGCTCGACGTGCGCGCCGAGAACTCCAACGTCCAGCGCCTGGTCGAGGGCCTCAAGGGGATGTTCCAGCCGCTGGCCGACGAGAAGCACCTGGCCTTCCACCTGGACATCGACGCCGACGCGCCGACCGTGCTCTACACCGACCGCCAGCGCGTCGAGCAGATCCTCAAGAACCTGCTCTCCAACGCCTTCAAGTTCACCGACCACGGCGCCGTCGGCCTGCGTGTCAGCCGCGCCCAGGGCGGCATCGCCTTCGCCGTCAGCGACAGCGGCATCGGTATCCGCAGTGACCAGCTCGAGCCGATCTTCGAGGCCTTCCACCAGGCCGACGGCACCACCAACCGGCGTTTCGGCGGCACCGGCCTGGGGCTGTCCATTTCCCGCGACCTCGCCGAGCTGCTCGGTGGCTCCATCCTGGTGTCCAGCGAGCCGGGCAAGGGCAGCCTGTTCACCCTGCTGCTGCCGGAAACCTACCAGAGCCGTGACGAGGCCGAGGCCGGGCCCCTGGCGCTGGTCGAGCGCCCGCCGGTGGAACGCCAGGCTCCGCGCCTCGCCCCGCCGCCGGCCCAGGAGGCGCCCCGCGCCGAACCCATCCCCAGCTTCCCCGATGATCGCGGCCTGGCCGAGCTGGGCGGGCGCTGCGTGCTGGTCATCGAGGACGAGCCCAAGTTCGCGCAGATCCTCTACGACCTGGCCCATGAACTCGGCTACCGCTGCCTGGTGGCCCATGGTGCCGACGAGGGCTACCAGCTGGCCGACGGTCATTCGCCGGACGCCATCCTCCTCGACATGCGCCTGCCGGACGAGTCCGGGCTCTCGGTGCTGCAGCGCCTGAAGGGCAATCCGCGCACCCGCCACATCCCCGTGCACGTCATTTCGGTGGAGGACCTCAGCGAGGCGGCCCTGCACCTTGGCGCCATCGGCTATGCGGTCAAGCCCACCACCCGTGAGCAGCTCAAGGATGTGTTCGGCAAGCTGGAGGCCAAGCTCACGCAGAAGGTCAAACGCGTGCTGCTGGTGGAGGACGACGCCCTCCAGCGCGACAGCATCGCCCGCCTGATCGGCGACGAGGACATCGAGATCACCGCCGTCGAGTTCGGCGAGCAGGCCCTCGAGCTACTGCGCAACACGCTGTTCGACTGCATGATCATCGACCTCAAGCTGCCGGACATGCAGGGCAACGACCTGCTCAAGCGCATGGGCAGCGAGGACATCTGCTCCTTCCCGCCGGTCATCGTCTACACCGGGCGCAACCTCACCCGCGACGAAGAAGCCGAGCTGATGAAGTACTCGCGCTCTATCATCATCAAGGGTGCGCGCTCGCCCGAGCGGCTGCTGGACGAGGTCACGCTGTTCCTGCACAAGGTCGAGTCGGAGCTCTCCAGCGAGCGGCAGAAGATGCTCAAGACCGCGCGCAGCCGCGACAAGGTATTCGAGGAGCGGCGCATCCTCCTGGTGGACGACGACGTGCGCAACATCTTCGCCCTCACCAGCGCCCTGGAGCAGAAGGGCGCGCGGGTGGAGATCGCCCGCAACGGCCGCGAGGCCATCGACAAGCTCGACGAGGTGGCCGACATCGACTTGGTGCTGATGGACGTGATGATGCCGGAGATGGACGGCTACGAAGCCACGCGCCTGATCCGCCAGGACGCGCGCTGGGCCAAGCTGCCGATCATCGCCGTCACCGCCAAGGCGATGAAGGACGACCAGGACCTGTGCATGAAGGCCGGTACCAACGACTACCTGGCCAAGCCCATCGACCTGGACCGGCTGTTCTCGCTGATCCGCGT
This sequence comes from Pseudomonas tohonis, assembly GCF_012767755.2. Lineage (NCBI taxonomy): Bacteria > Pseudomonadati > Pseudomonadota > Gammaproteobacteria > Pseudomonadales > Pseudomonadaceae > Pseudomonas > Pseudomonas tohonis. The sequence goes on along the minus strand of NZ_AP023189.1, from coordinate 6,264,890 downwards.
GTGGCTGCCGAAGCTGGAGCGCATCTGAGATGTCCGAACGCACCCAGGAAATCGAGCTGCGCCTGCTGATCGAGGCGATCTACCTGAAGTACAGCTACGACTTCCGCGACTATTCGGGCGCGTCCCTCAAGCGTCGCGTGCTCTACGCCCTGCGCCAGTTCGACTGCGCCACCATCTCGGCGCTGCAGGAACGCATCATCCACGACGCCCAGGCATTCCACGAGCTGCTGCAGTACCTGACGATCCCGGTCAGCGAGATGTTCCGCGACCCCTCCTACTTCCTCGCCCTGCGCCAGGAAGTGGTGCCCATCCTGCGCACCTACCCCTCCATCAAGGTGTGGATCGCCGGCTGCAGCACCGGCGAGGAAGTGCACTCCCTGGCCATCCTGCTGCACGAGGAGGGGCTGCTGGAACGCACCCTGATCTATGCCACCGACATCAACCCGCAGTCCCTGGAGAAGGCCCGTCGCGGCATCTACTCCCTCGACGACATGCGCCAGTACAGCGAGAACTATCGCAAGGCGGGCGGGCGCGGGTCGCTGTCGGATTACTACACTGCGGCGTACGACGGCGCGCTGTTCGACAAGTCGCTGCGGGAGAACGTCACCTTCGCCGACCACAGCCTGGCGACCGACGCGGTGTTCTCCGAGACCCAGCTGATCTCCTGCCGCAACGTGCTGATCTATTTCAACAAGCAGCTGCAGGACCGGGCCCTTGGCCTTTTCCACGAATCGCTGTGCCACCGGGGCTTCCTCGGCCTGGGTAGCAAGGAGAGCCTGGACTTCTCCGCCTATTCCGGCCGCTTCGAAGCGCTCAACCGCCAGGAAAGGGTCTTCCGCAAACTATGAACGCGCAGAAGCGGGACGCAGTGGTGGTCGGGGCATCCGCCGGTGGCGTGGAGGCCTTGCTGACGGTATTCAGCGGGCTGCCCGCCGGCTACGGCCTGCCGCTGGTCTGCGTGCTGCACCTGCCGGAATCCCGCGACAGCCTGTTGGCCGACCTGTTCGGCCGGCGCCTGGCGCTGCGCGTCAAGGAGGCCCAGGACAAGGAGGACCTGCGCCCCGGCACGCTGTACTTCGCACCGCCCGGCTATCACCTGTCGATCGAGAGCGACCACAGTTTCTCCCTGAGTCGCGAGGAGCCGCTGCATTATTCGCGGCCTTCGATCGACGTGCTGTTCGAGTCGGCAGCGGACAGCTACCAGGAGCGGCTGGTGGGCGTGCTGCTCACCGGTGCCAACCAGGACGGTGCCGCCGGGCTCGCCGCGATCAAGCGCGCCGGCGGCCTGAGCATCGTCCAGGACCCGGCCGAGGCGCAGGTGCCCACCATGCCCGAAGCTGCCCTGGCCTCTCACGTGCCCGACTACATTCTTCCGTTGCGCGGCATTCGCGCACTCCTGGCCCAACTGGACCCCTCCCATGCCGACTAGCCAAACGAGCAAGCTGCTGATCGTCGACGATCTGCCGGAAAACCTTCTGGCGCTGGAGGCGTTGATCAAGGGCGAGGGGCGCGAGGTGTACAAGGCCGGCTCCGCCGACGAGGCGCTGGCGCTGCTGCTGGAGCACGAGTTCGCCCTGGCCATCCTCGACGTGCAGATGCCGGGCATGAACGGCTTCGAGCTGGCCGAGCTGATGCGCGGCACGGAGAAGACCAAGCACATCCCCATCGTCTTCGTCAGCGCTGCCGGGCGCGAACTCAACTACGCCTTCAAGGGCTACGAGAGCGGCGCGGTGGACTTCCTCTACAAGCCGCTGGACAACCATGCGGTGCGCAGCAAGGTGGCGGTGTTCGTCGAGCTGCACCGCCAGCGCAAGCTCATGGCCTGCCAGCTGGAGGCCCTGGAGCAGGGCCGCCGCGAGCAGGACGCCCTGCTGGCCGAGCTGCGCGCCACCCAGGCCGAGCTGCAGCGCGCGGTGCAGATGCGCGACGACTTCATGTCCATCGTCTCCCACGAGCTGCGCACGCCGCTCAACGGCCTGATCCTCGACACCCAGCTGCGCCAGATGTACCTGGCCAAGGGCAACTCGGCGGTCTTCACCGAGGACAAGCTCAAGGCCATGTTCGACCGCGACGAGCGCCAGATCAGGAGCCTGATCCGCCTGATCGAGGACATGCTCGACGTCTCGCGCATCCGCACCGGCAAGCTGTCCATCCGCCCCGAACGCACCGAGCTGGGGCGGCTGGTGCGCAACGTCACCGAGAACTTCGAGCAGCAGATGCAGAGCGCCGGCTGCGAGCTCGGCCTGGAGGTGGAAGGCGAGCTGCATGGCGTCTGGGACGCCTTCCGCATCGAGCAGGTGATCAGCAACCTGCTGAGCAACGCCCTGCGCTATGGGCCGGGCAAGCCGGTGCGGGTGCGGGTGCGGGCAGACGGAGGCGAGGCCTGGGTGGACGTGATCGACCAGGGCGTGGGCATCTCGCCGGCCGACCAGCGCCGCATCTTCCAGCAGTTCGAGCGGGTCAACGGCTCGGAGAAGATCGCCGGCCTCGGGCTCGGCCTGTACATCTCCGAACAGATCGTGGCGGCCCACGGCGGGCGCATCGACGTCGCCAGCGAGAAGGGCGAGGGTGCCACCTTCAGCCTGGTGCTGCCCCTGGGCTGAGGCCCCTCACTCCACCTGCGACTCGTCCGGGTCGCGCGGCTGCTCGCCATCGTCGCGGTCCGGGTCGACGGGCTCGGGGTCGCGTCCGGGCTTGTGCGGGTCCTGGTCCACGGGCAGGTCGTCTTTTCCGGTCATGGGGCACCTCCTGGGGTCATGCTGTTTCGAGCGTGACGAGTGCTGGCGCGTTCAGCTAAAAACCCAGGGTCTTCGTCGGATCAAGCGGCGGCTTGCCGCAGCGGGCTCCGTCAAGGGGTGGTGCGGCGTTGCGCAGCGTGCAGGACGCGGCGGCTTCTTCATTGAGTTTGCGCAGATGCTGTTCGCTAGCTTCGCGTAGGCAGTCCTGGAAGTGAGCTTCTCCCAGCGGTGTGTCGCGGATGGCCTGGGTGCGGGCGGCACAGCGTCGGGTGCGGGTCTCCAACCAGGCCTTGAACTGTTTCTGGTGCCGCATGCGTTGTTGCGTGGTTTCCCTGGACAGCAGTTGGTTGTGCCGTGCCTCCAACTGATCATCGACGAGTTGGCGGAGTTCGCGGGCGCAAGCGTTGGTCGCGGCTGACGAATCGCGCTGGATGCACAACGAGGGGGTATCGGCCCAGGCGAGAAGGGGGCACAGGCCACAAAGCAGGAGAGGGGCAAGGGTGCGCATGGAATGGCCTGTCGCTGAATATTCAGGCCTAAGAGTGGCGATGTGTAGGCGAGTTCCTGATGCTGAATCGCAGGCAACAAAAAACCCGCACTAGGCGGGTTTTTCGTTTGCTTTCAGCTGATGCCGGCACCACCTGAAAGCTTGAAGGTGGTGCCCAGGGACGGAATCGAACCGCCGACACGGGGATTTTCAATCCCCTGCTCTACCAACTGAGCTACCTGGGCAACGGGGCGCTATTAAACGGATTTCATCGGGGGTCGTCAAGCGTGTTTCGAAAAAAATTTTCAGCCTTTACGGGCGCTTACGCGCTCGGGGGGACGTAGCCGTCCGCCTTGGCGTATTCCTCGCCGGAGAAGAACTTGTCCATCTCGGCCTGGAGGAACTTGCGGTCCTCGGCGTTCATCATGTTCAGGCGTCGCTCGTTGATCAGCAGGGTCTGGTGCTTCTGCCATTCGTCCCAGGCTTGCCTGGAGACGTTGTTGAAGATGTCCTCGCCCTTGGCGCCGGGGTAGGGCGGGCGCTCGAGGCCGGGCAGCTCTTCGTTGTATTTGCGGCACTTGACGGTGCGGGTCATGGCTTTTCTCCTGCATTCAGTACATCGGCCGCGCGCTTGAGCAGCTTCTTCACCGGGGCGGCGAGGCCCAGGCGCGGCGGGGTGGCGAGGTTATACCAGAGCCAGTCGGCATCGGCCACGACGCCTTGGTCACCCTCCACGTGCACCAGCCAGGGCTCGATGGCCAGCTGGAAGTGGCTGAAGGTGTGCGTCAGCTCCGGCAGCGCCTTGCGCTCGCCCAGGCTCAGGGCGTGCTGGCTGGCGATGGGTTCGAGGGCGGCGAGGTCGTCCAGCTCCGGCAGGCTCCAGAGCCCGCCCCAGAGCCCGGTGGAGGGGCGACGGTAGAGCAGGATGGCGCCTTCGCGGTTGGCCAGGATGGGCATCAGGGTGCGCTTCTGCGGCAGTTCCTTGCGCGGCTTGGGGATCGGGTAGCGGATCTCCAGGCCGAGCAGGTGCGCCTGGCAGCCGCTCTGCAGCGGGCACAGCAGGCAGCTGGGCTTGCTGCGGGTACAGAGGGTGGCGCCCAGGTCCATCATCGCCTGGGTGTAGTTGTTCACGCGTTCGTGAGGCAGGAAGCGCTCGGCGACCGCCCACAGCTGCCTGGCGACCTTGGGCTCGCCCGGGTAGCCCTCCTGGGCGACGTAGCGGGCCAGCACGCGCTTGACGTTGCCGTCGAGGATCGGCGCGCGCAGGCCCATGGACAGGCTGGCGATGGCGCCGGCGGTGGAGCGGCCGATGCCGGGCAGCTCGGCGAGCTGCTCGACGTCACGGGGGAACTCGCCGCCGTGGCGTTCCATGACGATCTTCGCGGTCTTCTGCAGGTTGCGCGCGCGGGTGTAGTAGCCCAGGCCGGTCCACAGGTGCAGCACTTCGTCCTCGGGGGCTTCGGCCAAATCGCGCACGGTGGGCAGGGCGGCCATGAAGCGGTCGAAGTAGCCGAGCACGGTGCTGACCTGGGTCTGCTGCAGCATGATTTCGGAGACCCAGACGCGGTACGGGGTGATGCCGAGCTGCCAGGGCAGGTCATGGCGGCCATGGCGGTCGTACCAGTCGAGGACGGCGCTGGAGAACTGCTCGGGGCTCATCGCTTGAACAACCCCTTGAGTGCGTCCTTGAGTTCCGGGCTGACCTTGTCGCCGAGCTTCTCTTCGAGCTTCTCGCTGATCTTGTCGCCGGCCAGCCTGGCGGCGATCTTGCCCATGCCGTCCTTGTCCAGGCGGCAGGCCTTGGCGCCGATCTCCAGCGGGCCACGGCAGTGCAGCGGCCATTCGATGCCGACGTAGCGCTTGTTCACCTGGCAGGCCGGGTCGGGCATCTCGCCCTTGTCGCCCTCGATGACGATGCCTACGCGGTAGTCGAGGCCGAGCACGCGCAGGTCCACATCACCGTTGCCGCTCAGCGACAGGCCGGGGATGCGCGCCTTGAGGTCGGGGTTGCTGGCCACGCCGTTGTTGAACACCAGGCTGCCCTGCAACTGCTCGAAGGGGGTTTCCTTGCCGCTGTAGGTGGTGGTGAGGGCCTTGCGGTTGAGCGTGGCGATGCCCTGGCACAGCTGCTGTTCTAAGTTGGCGTCGAGCAGCGCGCCGTCGTTCAGGACGAAGCTGGCGGTGCCGTTGAGACCATCGACCCAGGCCTTCTGGCTGTTGCCGCTGGTGCGGATGTCGGCGGTGAGGTCCAGGGCGCCGCGTACCGGGGGCTTCTGTTCCAGGGCGGTGAGGATCTTCTCCACCGGGATGTGGTTGACGCGCTTCTGCGCGGTGATCAGCGGCACCGGCGGGCGCACGTCGAGGCTGGCCTTGGCGTCGAAGTCGCCGCCATAGAGGGCGCCACGCAGCTGTTCCAGTTCGACCAGGCCGCCCTTGCCGCGGGCCTTGAGGCGGGCGTCGCCCAGGGGCAGCTTGTCGAAGGTCAGCTGGCCGAAGGCGAGGTCGGCTTCCAGGTCGAGCTTGCGCAGGGTCTCCAGCGGCAGGACCGGTTCCTCGCTCCAGGCCTGCTGGGTGGGCTTGTCGGGCAGCGGCGTGGTGCCGGCTTGGCCGGCAGCGGCCACGGCGCCTTGCACTTCGGCCTGGCGGGCGCTGGCGTCCTTGTCCTTCTTCTGCGGCGGCAGGTAGCGGTCGAGGTCGAGCTTGTCGCCCTTGAGCTGCACGCGCAGGGCCTGCTTGTCGAGGTCGGCGATGGCCAGGCGGCCGCTGAAGGTGCTGTCGTCGAGCTTCAGGTTGAGCTGTTCCAGGGCGAGGCTGGTGGGCGTGCCGGCCAGCTTGGCGGCCATCTCGAATTTCTTCAGGGTGCCGGCGTCCTGCATGGGCGGCAGTTCGACGCCGAGCCCGGCGAGGAACTCGCGCAAATCGAGCTGGGCGATGGACAGGCCGCCTTCCAGGCGCGGGGTCTTGTCGAGGTCGTGGACCTTGAGTTCGCCGAGGGCGCGCAGCTGGTTGGCGGATAGCTTCAGGCCGTTCCACTCGGCGACGTTGGCGGCGAGGTCGGCCAGCAACTGGCCCTGGGCGTTGAAGGTGAGGGTCTTGCCCTTGAGCGGCTCGCCGGAGGCTTCGCCGTTGAGCCTGGCGTCTTCGAGCTGGTAGCGCTTGAGGGCGCGGTCGAAGCGCAGGTTGGCGGCCAGTTCGGTCTTGGCGCGCATCAGCGGCTGGTTGCTGCCGAAGAAGGCGGTGAGCTTGAACGGGATGCTGGCGGCTTCGCGGATGGCGCCGGTGGTCAGCTCGATGCTTTCGGCGCTGTACTGCTTGCCGGTCTTGGCATCGGTGTAGTCGACGCGGGCGTTGTTCACCGTGAGGCTGTCGATGTCCAGCTTCAGCGGGCGTGCCGGGGCGCTGTCGGGCTGCTGGGCCGGGGTATCGCCCGGGGCGCCCGGCTTGGTGGCGTCGGCGGGGGCGGCCTGGGTAGCCTGGGCCGGGCGGCCGATGTCTTCCCAGTTGCCGTGGCCCTTCTCGTCGCGCACCAGGGTCAGGTTGAGGCCCTCGACGCGGATGTCGCTCATCTGCACTTCCTTGCGCAGCAGCGGCAGCACGCGCACGGAGAGGCCGAGCATCTGCAGGTCGGCGAAGGGCTTGTCCGGGCTGGCGGCGCTGGCCAGGGTGGTGTCGTGCAGCTCAAGGCCCAGCCAGGGGAACAGGCTCCAGCCGATGTCGCCCTTGAGGTCGAGTTCCAGGTTGGCCTTGTCGCGGGCGATCTGGCGGATCTCGTCCTTGTAGTCGTTGGGGTCGAACAGGTGGGTCAGGGCGAAGCCCAGCGCCACGACGATCAGCAACAGTCCGAGGAGAAGGAGGCCCAGGAGTTTGCCGATGGATTTCATGGACGAGTCCTTGTGGTGGATGCATTTGGATTGAGGGCGCCGAGTATAGCGCCCGCGAGGTCAGGTGTTTGGATGATGAAATCGCCCGGCGGTTCACCGGCTGCCCGGCGGACCTGGCGCGCGTCGCACCACCGTTTGGCGCGAGCGGCCGGGAAGGGCGGCGTGGCGCTGATCTAGTCTGGCCGTCACCGGTATGACGATGACGAGGTGCCCATGAACGTGGCGGTGCTGGCCTTCCCGCTCTACATCCTGCTGATGCTGCTGGAGCTCGCCTACGAGCGGTATTCCGGCCGCTCCACCTATCGCCTGGCGGATGCCGCCACCAGCATCAACACCGCCGTGCTGCGGGTGTTGCTGGAGGGGCCGCTGCGCCTGTTGCTGGTGCTGCCCTATGCCTGGCTCTACGAGCACGGGCGGCTGCTGGAGCTGGATGCGGCCTCGCCCTGGGTCTGGCTGGGGGGCTTCGTCGCGGTGGATTTCTGCTTCTACTGGGCCCATCGCACCCTGCATCGCTACAACCTGCTGTGGGGCGCGCACCAGCCGCACCATTCCAGCGAGGACTTCAACCTGTCCACCGCGCTGCGCAAGGGGGCCTTCCAGACCGCCTTCGACTGGCCCTTCTACCTGCCCCTGGCGCTGCTCGGGCTGCCATTGCCGCTGTTCCTGGTGCTGCTGGGCGTGCAGCTCACCTACCAGTTCTGGATCCACAGCCAGCACGTGGGGCGCCTCGGCTGGCTGGAGAAGGTGCTGGTGACGCCGTCGCTGCACCGCGTCCACCACGGGCAGAACGATTGCTACATCGATCGCAACCACGGTGGCGTGTTCATCCTCTGGGACAAGCTGTTCGGCACCTTCACCGAGGAGCGCGAGCCGGTGATCTACGGCGTGACCACGCCGGTGCGCACCTTCGACCCGATCCGCCTGCAGTTCAGCTGGTGGCGGCTGCTCTGGGCCGACGCCCGGGCGACGCGCTCCTGGTGGGACAAGCTGCGCCTGTGGTGGATGCCTACCGGCTGGCGCCCGGCGGATGTGCGCGAACGGCCCTGGCCTGCGATGACCGAGGAGCGCTTCGAGGCCAGCTACCCCCGCCAGCTGGTGGCCTACGCCTTCGTGCAGTTCCTGGCGATCAACCTGCTGGCGCTGGGGTTTCTCGCCTGCGTGCGCCGCGCGGCGGTGTGGGAGCCCTGGCTGCTTGTGCTTGCGATCCTCTCCGGCTGCCTGAGCCTGGGGTTGCTGTTCGAGGGGCGCGGCCACCTGTGGCGAGTCGAGGCGATGCGCCTGGTGGCGATGGCCGGGCTGGCCATGGGCTGGGCCGCCTGGCTGGCGCCGGGGTACTGGTGGCTGGCTGTGGCGCTGGCGGGGCTGTGCCTGGGCAGCCTCGCCTGGCTGGGGTGGCTGGGCCGCGCGACGGAGGGCGCCGCGACGGCCTGAGGCTCAGAGGCCGACCAGCGGCAGGTGGGTGCGGGCGGCCAGGGCCTGGCTTTCCAGGTGGTCGGCGGGGGCTGCCAGCTGCAGCTCGCAGCCGGCTTCAAGGGCCATGCGCCGGGCTTCGTCGAGCAGGCGCCGGGCCACGCCACGCTGGCGGGTGATGGCACGGACGCACAGGTGCGAGAGCTGCCAGTGCCTTTCGCCTCGGCGCAGCAGCGCGGCACCGAGCAGGCGATCGTTGAAGCGGCCGGTGATCAGGCTGCCTTCTGCCAGCGCGGATGTGACCAGGTGCTCAGTCCCGGCAAAAGGTGCGAACAGCCAATCGGGGGCGTCGGCGTAGATGCGGGCGAGGTCGTTCCTGTCCTGATCGCTGATCGTGCTGGGGGTTTCGACGATGACGGGCATGCGAGTCCTTATTGAGGCGCGGGCGGTGACGGCGGGATAATACGCGACGCAATGCCGCAGTCTCGTGGGACTTGCGGTTTTGCGTGTGGCCCGTGCTTGGGGAGCAACCAGTTTCGTACGGGCCGCCCACCTGCGTGCACCTATAAAGGATAAATAATCAATGAGCAGTACCTTGAGTCCGGGCAGCGACGCCCGGCCGGCGTTCCTGTCGAAGGAACGGACGGTGGCCCGACAGGGCTTCAACCGCTGGCTGGTTCCGCCGGCAGCCCTCGCCATCCACCTCTGCATCGGCATGGCCTACGGTTTCTCCGTGTTCTGGCTGCCCCTGTCCAAGGCCATCGGCATCAGCGCGCCGGTCGCCTGTGCCCCCGAGCTGGGCTTCTTCGCCCAGGTCTTCGCCAGCGATTGCGACTGGCAGATCTCGATGCTCGGCTGGATCTACACCCTGTTCTTCATTTTCCTCGGCTGCTCGGCCGCCATCTGGGGCGGCTGGCTGGAGCATGCCGGGCCGCGCAAGGCGGGCCTGGTCTCGGCCTTCTGCTGGTGCGGCGGCCTGCTGATCGCGGCGTTCGGCGTCTACATCCACCAGATCTGGCTGATGTGGGTGGGCCTGGGCGTGATCGGCGGCATCGGCCTCGGCCTCGGCTACATCTCGCCGGTATCGACCCTGATCAAGTGGTTCCCGGACAAGCGCGGCATGGCCACCGGCATGGCGATCATGGGCTTCGGCGGTGGCGCGATGGTCGGTGCGCCCCTGGCCGCCGAGCTGATGAACCACTTCGCCAGCGCTGAAAGCGTCGGCGTGTGGCAGAGCTTCGTGGTCATGGCGGCGATCTACTTCGTCTTCATGGTCGGTGGCGCCCTGGCCTACCGCGTGCCGCCGACCGGCTGGAAGCCCAAGGGCTGGACCGCGCCGGTGAAACGCGTCAACAACGCGATGATCACCAAGGGCCACGTCCACGTGAACACCGCGTGGAAGACCCCGCAGTTCTGGCTGGTCTGGGCGGTGCTGTGCCTCAACGTCTCCGCCGGCATCGGCATCATCGGCATGGCCTCCCCGCTGCTGCAGGAAGTCTTCGCCGGCAAGCTGATCGGCAACCACCTGAGCTTCAACCAGCTCGACGCCGCGCAGCTGGCGCAGATCGCCGCCATCGCGGCGGGCTTCACCGGCCTGCTGAGCCTGTTCAACATCGGTGGCCGCTTCTTCTGGGCGTCCTTCTCCGACCTGATCGGCCGCAAGGCGACCTACTTCGTGTTCTTCGCCCTCGGCTTCGTGCTCTACGCGCTGGTGCCCTGGACCGGTCACCTGGGCAGCGTCGCGTTCTTCGTGTTCTGCTTCTGCCTGATCCTGTCCATGTACGGCGGCGGCTTCGCCACCGTGCCGGCCTACCTGGCGGACCTGTTCGGCACCCAGATGGTCGGCGCCATCCACGGTCGCCTGCTGACCGCCTGGGCCTTCGCCGGCATCCTCGGCCCGGTGCTGGTGAACTACATCCGCGAATACCAGCTGAGCATCGGCGTCGAGCGCGCTGCGGCGTACGACATCACTCTGTACATCCTCGCCGGCCTGCTGGTGCTGGGCTTCATCTGCAACATGCTGGTGCGCCCGGTCGATCCGAAGCACTTCATGACCGACGCCGAACTGGCCGCCGAGCGCGCCATCGGCCATGACGCCAGCAAGGAAGCCGCGGACCTCGAGTGGGCGGCCGATCCGTCCAGCAAGCCGCTGGTCATCGCCGCCTGGCTGGCCGTAGGCCTGCCGCTGGCCTGGGGCGTGTGGATCACCCTGCAGAAGACAGCCGCGCTGTTCAGCTGAGTGCCACGCCTGTGAATCGCCGGGGCCGACATCATGTCGGCCCCGTGCGTTTCAGCCCTCCTGCAGTCCTCCCGCCGATCGGCTTCAAGCCCGTCGCATTCTCGGCCTATAATGTCGCCCCTTTTGCCCAATGATTTTTGCGGAGCTGGTGATGGCCGAACGTAAGGCATCCGTCGAACGCAACACCCTGGAGACCCAGATCAAGGTCTCGATCAACCTGGATGGCACTGGCAAGGCGCGCTTCGACATCGGCGTGCCCTTCCTCGAGCACATGCTCGACCAGATCGCCCGCCATGGGCTGATCGACCTGGACATCGAGTGCAAGGGTGATCTGCATATAGACGACCACCACACCGTCGAGGACGTCGGTATCACCCTCGGCCAGGCCTTCGCCCAGGCCATCGGCGACAAGAAGGGCGTCGTCCGCTACGGCCACTCCTACGTGCCGCTGGACGAAGCGCTGTCGCGCGTGGTGATCGACTTCTCCGGTCGCCCCGGCCTGCAGATGCACGTGCCCTTCACCCGCGCCGTGGTCGGCGGCTTCGATGTCGACCTGTTCCAGGAGTTCTTCCAGGGCTTCGTCAACCATGCCCTGGTGACCCTGCACATCGACAACCTGCGTGGCCACAACACCCACCACCAGATCGAGACCGTGTTCAAGGCCTTCGGCCGCGCGCTGCGCATGGCCATCGAGCTCGACCCGCGCATGGCCGGCCAGATGCCTTCCACCAAGGGCGTGCTCTGATGCAGACGGTCGCTGTCATCGATTACGGCATGGGCAACCTGCACTCGGTTGCCAAGGCCCTGGAACACGTGGGCGCCGGGCGGGTGATGGTCACCAGCGACGCCAACGTCATCCGCGAGGCCGACCGCGTGGTCTTCCCCGGCGTGGGTGCGATCCGCGACTGCATGGCCGAGATCCGCCGCCTGGGCTTCGACGAACTGGTGCGCGAAGTGAGCAGGGACCGTCCCTTTCTCGGCATCTGCGTCGGCATGCAGGCGCTGCTGGAGCACAGCGAGGAGAACGGCGGGGTCGACTGCATCGGCCTGTTCCCCGGCAAGGTGCGCTTCTTCGGCAAGGGCATGGTGGAGGACGGCGAGCACCTGAAGGTGCCGCACATGGGCTGGAACGAAGTGGCACGTACCCTCGACCACCCGCTCTGGCACGGCATTCCCGATCACGGCCGCTTCTATTTCGTGCACAGCTACTACATCGAGGCCGGCAACCCGCGCCAGGTGGCCGGTCGCGGCCACTACGGCAAGGATTTCGCCGCCGCGCTGGCCGAAGGCTCGCGCTTCGCCGTGCAGTTCCACCCAGAGAAGAGCCACACCAACGGCCTGCAGCTGCTGCAGAACTTCGCCGCCTGGGATGGCCGCTGGTAAGCCATGAGCCGCGCGAAGAAAGCCCCCGTCCTGCAACTCGATGCCGCCCAGACGCAAGGCGCCGTGCTGGCGATCAAGCGTTTCATGGCGGAGCGCTTCGAGCTGGAGCTGGGCTCCTTCGAGGCCGAGGAAGTACTGGATTTCTTCGCCCGGGAATTCGCCCCGAGTTTCTACAACAAGGCGATCTTCGATGTGCAGGCGCACCTGAAAGACAGGTTCGAAAGCATCGAGAGCGATTTGTGGGCGCTCGAAAAAGGTAGCTGAAAGCGACAGGCAGCCAAGCTGCAAGAGACACGAATGCGCCTGCTTGCAGCTTGAGGCTCGCAACTTGTCGCTCTTTCTGACGTTAGGAAAAAAGACATGCTGATTATTCCCGCAATCGATCTGAAGGACGGTGCCTGCGTGCGCTTGCGCCAGGGCCGCATGGAAGATTCCACGGTGTTCTCCGATGACCCGGTGAGCATGGCCGCCAAGTGGGTGGAGGGTGGCTGCCGCCGCCTGCACCTGGTGGACCTGAACGGCGCCTTCGAAGGCCAGCCGGTGAACGGTGAGGTGGTCACCGCCATCGCCAGGCGCTACCCGAACCTGCCGATCCAGATCGGCGGCGGCATCCGCTCCCTGGAAACCATCGAGCACTACGTCAAGGCCGGCGTCAGCTACGTGATCATCGGCACCAAGGCGGTGAAGCAGCCGGAATTCGTCACCGAGGCGTGCAAGGCCTTCCCGGGCAAGGTCATCGTCGGCCTGGACGCCAAGGACGGCTTCGTCGCCACCGACGGCTGGGCCGAGGTCAGCACCGTGCAGGCCGTGGACCTGGCCCGTCGCTTCGAGGCCGATGGCGTCTCCGCCATCGTCTACACCGACATCGCCAAGGACGGGATGATGCAGGGCTGCAACGTCGAGGCCACCGCGGCCCTGGCCGCCGCCAGCCGCATCCCGGTGATCGCCTCCGGCGGCATCCACAACCTGGGTGACATCGAGAAGCTGCTGTCCGCCAAGGCCCCCGGCATCATCGGCGCTATCACCGGTCGCGCCATCTACGAAGGCACCCTGGATGTCGCCGAGGCCCAGGCCTTCTGCGACGCAGCGACAGGCGGCAAGCCTTAAGCGACACGTAACGGTGCTGCTGGCCCTGGCTCGCTCTTGAAGCCTGCCGCTTGCAGCCTGCAGCTGTTTTTCGGAGAAAAAGAATGGCCCTGGCTAAACGCATCATCCCCTGCCTCGACGTGGACAACGGTCGCGTGGTCAAGGGCGTGAAGTTCGAGAACATCCGCGACGCCGGCGATCCGGTGGAGATCGCCCGTCGCTACGACGAGCAGGGCGCGGACGAGATCACCTTCCTCGACATTACCGCCAGCGTCGATGGCCGCGACACCACCCTGCACACGGTGGAGCGCATGGCCAGCCAGGTGTTCATCCCGCTGACCGTGGGCGGTGGCGTGCGCACCGTGCAGGACATCCGCAACCTGCTCAACGCCGGGGCCGACAAGGTCTCGATCAACACCGCCGCGGTGTTCAACCCCGAGTTCGTCGGCGAGGCCGCCGCGCGTTTCGGTTCCCAGTGCATCGTGGTCGCCATCGATGCGAAGAAGGTTTCCGCGCCCGGGGAAACGCCGCGCTGGGAAATTTTCACCCACGGCGGGCGCAAGCCCACCGGCCTGGATGCCGTGGCCTGGTCGAAGAAGATGGAAGAGCTGGGTGCCGGCGAGATCCTCCTGACCAGCATGGACCAGGACGGCGTGAAGAGCGGCTACGACCTCGGCGTCACCCGGGCCATCAGCGAAACCGTCGGCATCCCGGTGATCGCCTCCGGTGGCGTGGGCAACCTGGAGCACCTGGCGGCCGGCATTCTCGAAGGCAAGGCCGACGCGGTCCTCGCGGCGAGCATCTTCCACTTCGGCGAATTCACCGTGCCGGAAGCCAAGGCCTATCTCGCAAGTCGCGGCATCGTCGTGCGTTGAGCACGATTCTTGCCTTTAATTGAGCTTCGGCTGCAACCGTGATCCGGTTCGCAGCCTGGGCGGCTGACGTCGTTACCCTGTACCCACGGGGACCGAATCAGCGGTTTTTCCCATCCCTCCTTACAAGGTAGTTGTATATGTCGAAACGCCTCCTGCTCGCTCTGGCGGGCACTCTCATGGTGCTGGCCGGATTCGCCCGCGCCGATGTGGATGAGAATTACTCGGTGGTGCTGCTGACGGAGAATTTCCCGCCCTACAACATGGCGATCAACGGAAAGAACTTCGCTCAGGAAGACAACGTCGACGGCATCGCCGTGGACGTGGTGAAGGAAATGTTCAAGCGCGCGGGCATCAAGTACAACCTGACCCTGCGCTTCCCCTGGGACCGCATCTACAAGCTGGCGCTGGAGAAGCCCGACTACGGCATCTTCGTCACCGCCCGCCTGCCGGAGCGCGAGCAGTCCTTCAAGTGGGTCGGCCCCATCGGCCCCGACGACTGGGTCCTGCTCGCCCGTGGCGACAGCACCATCAGCCTCACCAGCCTGGAGCAGGCCAAGCAATACAAGGTCGGCGCCTACAAGGGCGATGCCATCTCCCAGGCCCTGGCCGAGAAAGGCATCGAGGCCACCACCTCCCTGCGTGACCAGGAAAACGCCAAGAAGCTGGAGAAGGGCCAGATCGACCTCTGGGCCACCGGTGACCCCGCCGGCCGCTACCTGGCCAAGCAGGAAGGCGTCTCGGGCCTGAAGACCGTGCTGCGTTTCAACAAGGCCGAGCTGTTCCTGGCGCTGAACAAGGAGACCCCCGACGAGGTGGTCAAGCGCCTGCAGGACGCGCTGGACAAGATGCGCGCCGAGGGCCTGGTCGACCAGATCCTCAACAGCTACCTGTGATACCCAGCGACCGGCCAAGAGCCGGTCGCTTGCCATTGGATGGCAGGACGGGGCGATCCATACGTCCGTGGGCCGAGGCCCATGCAGGGAAGTCGCTAGCCATAACCACAAATTCAAGCGAGCGGATGACAATGCACAAACTGATGAGAAACGCCCTGACCCTGGGCCTGATGTTCCTAGCCTTCGGGGCCCGCGCCGAGCTTCCGGCCGACTACAAGGTCGTGCTGCTGACCGAGAACTTCCCGCCCTTCAACATGGCGGTGGACGACAAGAACTTCGCCCGCGACGACGGCATCGACGGCATCAGCACCGATATCGTCCGCGAGATGTTCAAGCGCGCGAACATCGAATACACCCTCACCCTGCGCTTCCCCTGGGACCGGCTGTATCGCCTGACCCTGGACAAGCCCAACTACGGCCTGTTCTCCACCACCTTCACCCCCGAGCGCCAGCCGCTGTTCAAATGGGTCGGCCCCGTCGCCAAGACCGGCTGGGTGCTGCTCGCCGCTCCGGGCAACAACATCGCCCTCAAGGACCTGAAGAGCGCCGGCCAGTACCGCATCGGCGCCTACAAGAACGACGCCGTGAGCCAGCACCTGGAAAGCCAGGGCCTGTCCCCGCAGAACGCCCTGCGTGACCAGGAGAACGTGAAGAAGCTGATCAAGGGCCAGATCGACCTGTGGGCCACCACCGACCCGGTCGGCCGCTACCTGGCCAAGCAGGAAGGCGTCACCGGCCTGCAGACCGTGCTGCGCTTCAATGATGCCGAGCTGTACCTGGCGTTCAACAAGGACACCCCGGACGAGGTGATCGAGCGCCTGCAGAAGGCCCTCGACCAGATGCGCGCCGATGGCTTCGTCGACGAAGTGACCAAGAACTACCTGTGATCCCGCCTGCCGCCACCCACCCAGCAGGGTGGGTGGCGCTTGCACCGTTCTGGTGCGTTGACGTTCTGTCGACCAGGCCCCGCATGCACGCGGGCTGCCCATTACCCATGAACACCTTCATGCAGAGCCGTTCCGGCAGGATTCGCCGTGCGCGTTAGTCCAGGCGGTAGCTGTGGATGCGCTTGTCCGGGTTGACGTCGTACCAGTCGCCTTCCGCCCAGAACACCCGGTCGGTGCGCGGGTCCAGTCCCTGCACGCCCAGGTAGCCTTCGATGGCGAGGCGGCTCCAGCTCCGGCCCCAGTCCCGTGAATAGAACACCGCGTCGGAGGAAATGGTCGCCGGCTCGCCATCGGCCGTGGGGTAGAGCCACAGGGGGACGCTGTAGCTGCTGTCGGTATTGGCCAGCAGCACCCCCTTGCCGATGCTGAACCCGCGCAGGCCGGTACTGGAGGGCAGTGGCCAGAACGGGCTGGGCAGGCTACCCCGGGGTTGCCAGGTGAGGGTCTGCCGGTCCAGTTCGGCGACCTGGGTGGCTTCGTCCCCCTCGCGCTCGATCACCGCGATCACGCGCTCGTCGTCGTTGCCCACCACCTCGTCCAGGTGCAGGCCGTACTCCCGCTCCAGCGGCTCCATCTGCCACTGGCCGCCGTCACGTACCAGGCGGGCCTTGCTGGTGACGAACACCGGGGTGGTGAGGTACTTGCCGTCGGGCTCGCCGTAGAGGAAGGACTGCGAGACCCAGATCGCCGCGTGCTGGTCGTCGAACTGCTGGACATAGCTTGTGATGCGGCCGTACTCGCCGTTGTAGTCGCCCCAGTTGACGCCTTCCGGTGCGCGGCTGCGGATGGCGTCGAGGCTGACCAAGAGGTCGTCGCTGGCGATGATCGCCTCGCGGGTCGCGCCCTGGTCGGGCGAGTAGTAGAGGCCGCCGCGCAGGTTCTCGGGCTCGCCATAGGCGCTGCCGCTCTGCGGCAGGCTGGCCCAGGCCCATACCTGCTGGTTGTCGAAGAAGTAGGGCTCGAGCGACCAGGCCAGGTCGTTGGCTTCGGCCAGCAGGCCCTGTTCCAGGGGTGCCCAGCTGGTGCCCTGGTCGTCGCTGCGCAGGACCACCGTCTGCCGGATGTCCGCCTGCTGCGCATCCTCGGGGCGGTTGACGCCGGTGAGCAGGTAGAGGGTGTCGCCATCGGGCGTCGCCACCAGGCAGGCGGTTTCGCCGAGGTGGGCGACCTGGACGAATTCACCTTTGTCGTCGAGCCGTGACAGGTAGGTGGTCTGCGGGTCGCTGGACAAGCCGCCGCCGAAGAGGCCGCCGAAGCCCGAGGGTTCCTCGTCGTCCTGTTCGGCAGCGTTGCCGCGGATCAGGGCATCGAGGTCGATGCCGGGCTGGCCTTCGGTCTTTTCCGCGCGGTCCATGCGGCCGACCAGCCAGGTGTTCTTCGGTGTCGCTAGCACGCCGGTGCAGTATTGCTGCCGGGCCCGCTGCTCGACGCGGCTGGTGGTGCCCACGACTGCTTCGCCCGGGCTGGCGCCGCCGAGTTCCAGCTTGGCGCTGACGATGATCCAGAGGTAGCCCGTTGGCACCACGGCGGCGATGACGAACGCCAGGATGACGAGGGCCTTGATCAGGGATTGGCGACGGGGCATGGAACGGCATCCTTGCGGGAGAAGCGCTGAAGCCTAAGGACTCGACGTCCGTTTGCCCAGCCGCTGCGCCGGGGAACATGCACTGGCGCACGCCGATTCAGCGGTAGACGCCGCCCTTGCCGTGAGCCGCCATGGCGCGGTTGCTGCGCAGGGCGATCATCTGCTGCACCCCGATCAGCTCGAAGCCCTGCGCCTTCAGGCGTGGCAGCTCGCGTTCGAGCAACGCCAGGGTGGCGGGGTGGGGGTGGCCGATCATCACCGCCGAGCCCTGCTTGCGGGCGAGCTTGAGGGCGGCTTCGAACTGCGCGGCGATGGCTTCGGGGCGCATGTCGTCGTCGAGGAAGACGTCCCGCGAGAGGCTCGCCAGGCCGATCTTCTGTGCTTCGGCGGCGGCCACGGTGGCGGCGCTGGTGCGGCTGTCGATGAAGAAACGGTGATCGCCCTGCAGGCGGTGCATCAGCCAGGCCATGGCCTGGGGCTGGGCGGTCATGCGGCTGCCCATGTGGTTGTTCAGGCCCTGGGCGTGGGGCACTACGCGCAAGGCGGCGTCGAGGCGCCGCTGCAGTTCGTCCACCGGCATGCCCGGGTGCCAGGCGAAGGGGCCGCCGGCCGGGTCCATGGGCAGGTGCAGCATCACCGTCTTGCCGGCGGCGTGGGCGGTGTTGGCCAGCTGGGTGGCGTGGGGCGCGTCGGGGATGATCGACAGGGCCACCGGGCCGGGCAGGGCGAGCACGCGGCGATCGCGCTCGGGCGTCTGGCCGAGGTCGTCGATCACCAGGGTCAGGCGTGGACGCTGGCGGCTGTCGAGCGGGGTGGCCGGAGCGGGGGAGGCGGTCTTCGCCGGCCTGTCGGCCCGGGCGGGCGGTGTTGCCGGGCCTGGGTTGGAAGGGGCGGTGGGCGAGGCAGTGGCCGGCTGCTCGGGGCCGAGTCTCAAGGGGCCGGGCTGGATGGGCAGCGCCGGGGTGGGCGCCGCCTGCTCCGGCGCCGCGAGGGGCAGCCGGGGCAGGGGCGGAAGGGGATCGCGGGCCTGGATCGCCGACGCGCCGAGCAGCAGCGCCAGCAGCCAGGCTCCCCGGCTCACCTCAATCCCCGCGGGTGACGTTCAGGCCCTTGAGCAGGTTCAGCGCCTGGTTCAACTGGTAGTCGTCGTCCTGCGGGCGGGCCTGGGCGGCCTTGGCCTTGCCGGAGCTGGGCTTGTCGGCGCCACCGTTGCCGTTGCCGAGGTGGCCGGCGAGGTCGGCTTCCTTGAAGTTTTCGCTGTCCTGCTCGCGGGTCACCTTGGCGCGGGCCACTTCCACGTCGGGGACGATGCCCTGGGCCTGGATGGAGCGGCCGTTGGGGGTGAAGTAGAGCGCGGTGGTGAGCTTCAGGGCGCGGTCGTTGTTCAGCGGCAGCACGGTCTGTACCGAGCCCTTGCCGAAGCTGTCGGTGCCCATTAGCACGCCACG
The DNA here is from genome assembly GCF_012767755.2 of Pseudomonas tohonis. Taxonomy (NCBI): domain Bacteria; kingdom Pseudomonadati; phylum Pseudomonadota; class Gammaproteobacteria; order Pseudomonadales; family Pseudomonadaceae; genus Pseudomonas; species Pseudomonas tohonis. Next base: position 6,245,918 of record NZ_AP023189.1, on the reverse strand, counting down.
CTTGTGGTCCTGCAGGGCGCCGGCGACGATCTCGGCCGCCGAGGCGCTGCCGCCGTTGATCAGCACCACCAGCGGTACGCCTTCGCTGGCGTCGGCCGGGTCGGCGGAGAAGCGCAGCTCGGAGTTGGCGATGCGGCCCTTGGTGTAGACGATCAGGCCCTTGGTGAGGAAGTGGTCGGCCACCTCCACCGCGGACTGCAGCACGCCGCCGGGGTTGTTGCGCAGGTCGAGGACCAGGCCGGCGAGTTTCTTGTCGCCGTTGTCCTTGCGCAGCTTGGCCAGCGCCTTGCCCACTTCCTCGCCGGTGTTGACCTGGAACTGGGTGATGCGGATGTAGCCGTAGTTCTTGTCCAGCAGCTGGCTCTTGACGCTCTTGACCTTGATCACCGCGCGCTTGAGCTCGACATCGAAGGGCTGGCCGCCCTCGCGTACCAGGGTCAGCACGATGGGGCTGCCGGCCTTGCCGCGCATCTTGTCCACGGCTTCCATCATCGACAGGCCCTTGGTCGGCTGGCCGTCGATCTTGACGATCAGGTCGCCCGGCTGGATGCCGGCCTTGGAGGCGGGGGTGTCGTCGATGGGCGAGACGACCTTGATGAAGCCGTCCTCGGTGCCCACTTCGATGCCCAGGCCGCCGAACTCGCCGCTGGTGCTTTCCTGCAGCTCCTGGAACGCCTCGGGCTCCAGGTACGCGGAGTGCGGGTCGAGGTTGCTGAGCATGCCCTTGATGGCGTTCTCCAGCAGGGTCTTGTCGTCCACCGGTTCGACGTAGGCGGATTTGATCCGGTCCAGCACCTCGGCGAAGGTGCGCAGCTCGTCCAGGGGCAGCGGTGCCTTGCCGTTCGCCGCCGGCGCCGGCGCCGTCGCTGCGGGCTCCTGGGCGGCGGAGGCGAGCGATGCACCGCCGAGCAGCGCCAGGGCCATGGCCAGGGAGGTAAGGCGGGACAGATGCGGCATGCGAATCAACTCCTACGGAATGAAGTGGCGCTTATCCTTGCGCCCGGCACCACTGCGCGGGGTCGCTGGGGCGGCCCTGCTGGCGGATGGCGAAATACAACGCGGGCGTATCCTGCCCGCCACTGGTGCCGACGGTGGCGATGGACTCCCCCGCCTTGACGATGTCGCCGGCATTTTTCAACAGGCTCTGGTTGTGGCCGTACAGGCTCAGGAAGCCGTTGCCGTGGTCGAGGATGACCAACAGCCCCGCGCCGCGCAACCAGTCGGCGAAGACCACGCGGCCCCCATGCACGGCGCGCACCTGGCTGCCTGCGGCGGCGCCGATCAGCACGCCGTCCCACTTAGTTCGTGCGTCTTCGCCGCGAGGAGTTCCAAATCTCGCAACGAGACGGCCATCGACCGGCCAGGGCAGCTTGCCCCGAGCACTGGCGAAGGGGCCGCCGAAGTTGCCGCCGGTGCTCGAAACCAGGGGGCCGGAAAGGGATTTGGCGGCGGCCGGGGAGCGCTTGAGCTCGTCTTCCTGGCGCTGCCGTTCGGCCAGTTCGCGCTTGCGTGCCTCTTCGGCCTCGCGGGCCTGGCGGGCGAGGGTTTCCTCGATGGTCTTGAGCACGCGGCCCAGCTCGGCCTGCTCCTGCTGGCGGGCCTTGAGCTTCTGGTCGCGGTCGGTCACGTCGCGGTTGAGCTTGGCCAGGGCCAGCTGGCGCTCCTTGCGCAGGCCGGCGAGCTGCTCGCGGCGGCCGTCCAGGGCGCTCTTCTGCTCGACGAGCGCGGCCTGCTGGCTGGCGATGTCGCGCTCGACGTTGGCCAGTTGGCGCAGGGTCTCGTTGAAGGCGTCGAGCTGCTCCAGGCGGGCCTGGCTGAGGTAGTCGTAGTAGGTGAGGGTGCGGGCGAATTTCTCGGGGTGCTGCTGGTTGAGCAGCAGCTTGAGGTATTCCTGCTGGCCACTCTGGTAGGCGGCGCGCGCCTGGATGCCGATCAGCCTCTGCTGTTCAAGGCGCGCGCCCTGGAGCTTTTTTTTCTCCTGGTCCAGGCGCCTCACTTCGCCTTCTCCCTTGTCGAGTTCCTGTTGCAGGTCCTTGACCTGCTTTTCCAGCTGGCCCATCTCCGATTCGGTTTTCTTCAGGTCCGCCTGCACGCCGGACTTCTCCTCCTGCAGCTGCTTGAGGAGTTTCTTGAGTTCGGTGACGTCCTTGGCGGCCTGGTCCAGCTGTTGCTGGGTCTGCGCGCGCTCGTCGGCGACGGCCGGCGCGAGCAGGCAGGCAAGGAGAATGAGGGTGAGGGCGCGAAACATGGGGGCGTGCGGCACCAGGGAAGAAGACGGGCCTAGTATGCCCGTCGCGCTCGGCAAAAAAAACGCCCCGAAGCCTGAGCTGCGGGGCGTTCGATGCGAAACCGCGGCGCCGGTGGTCGGCGCGTGGGTCATTTCAGTTCGACGATGCTCTTGCCGGTCATCTCGGCCGGCACCGGCAGGCCCATCAGGGTCAGCAGGGTGGGGGCCACGTCGGCGAGCACGCCGCCTTCGCGCAGGCTGACCTGGCGCTTGCCGTAATAGATGAAAGGCACCGGCTCGCAGGTGTGCGCGGTGTGCGCCTGGCCGGTGGCTTCGTCTTCCATCTGCTCGACGTTGCCGTGGTCGGCGGTGATCAGCGCCTCGCCGCCGACCTTGTCGAGGGCGGCGGTGATGCGTCCCAGGCAGGTGTCCAGGCACTCGACGGCCTTGACCGCGGCCTCGAAGACGCCGGTGTGGCCGACCATGTCGCCGTTGGCGTAGTTCACGATGATCACGTCGTAGCGCAGGTTCTCGATGGCGTCGACGATGCGGTCGGTCACCTCGGGGGCGCTCATCTCCGGCTGCAGGTCATAGGTGGCGACCTTGGGCGAGGGGATGAGGATGCGCTCTTCGCCTTCGAAGGGCTCCTCGCGGCCGCCGGAGAAGAAGAAGGTCACGTGGGCGTACTTCTCGGTCTCGGCGATGCGCAGCTGGGTCTTGCCGTTGGCCGCGAGGTATTCACCCAGCACGTTGTCCAGGGATTCGGGCTTGAAGGCGCTGGGCGCGGGGATGCTGGCGGCGTACTGGGTCAGCATCACGTAGCCGGCCAGGGCGATTTCGCGAGCACGGGCGAACTCCTTGAAGCCGGGCTCGACGAAGGCGCGGGACAGCTCGCGGGCGCGGTCGGCACGGAAGTTCATGAAGATGACCGCGTCGCCATCCTGCACCGGGGCGGCGTCGCCGATACGGGTGGCCTTGACGAATTCGTCGCTCTCGCCGCGCTCGTAGGCGGCGGCGAGGCCCTCACGGGCGCTAGCAGCGGTGAATTCGGCCTGGCCTTCGGTGATCAGGTTGTAGGCGGCTTCGACGCGGTCCCAGCGGTTGTCGCGGTCCATGGCGAAGTAGCGGCCGATCAGGCTGGCGATGCGGCCCCTGCCCAGGCGGGCGAAGGTGGCATCGAGCAACTCGATGGAGGGCTCGGCGCTTTTCGGCGGGGTGTCGCGGCCGTCGAGGAAGGCGTGCAGGTAGATCTTCTCGGCGCCGCGCTGGGCGGCCAGCTCGGCCATGGCGACCAGGTGGTCCTGGTGGCTGTGCACGCCGCCGTCGGAAAGCAGGCCCATGAAGTGCACGGCCTTGCCGGCGGCGACGGCCTTGTCCACGGCCTCGACTATCACGGGGTTGGCGAAGAACTCGCCATCACGGATGGATTTGGTGACGCGGGTGAAGTCCTGGTAAACCACGCGGCCGGCGCCGAGGTTCATGTGGCCCACCTCGGAGTTGCCCATCTGCCCGTCCGGCAGGCCCACGTCCATGCCGCTGCCCGAGATCAGGCCGTGTGGCTGGGTGGCCAGCAGGCGGTCGTAGACCGGCTTGGTGGCGGCGTAGATGGCGTTGTACTCGGGACTGTCACTGTGACCGAAGCCGTCCAGGATGATCAGAACCAGGGGTTTGGGCGTGGCTGTCATAAGTCCGACTCGCATGGCACAAGAAGATCAAAAAGGGAGCGGCATTTTACGTACAAGTTCCTTGTGCGTCACCGCCGTGCGGGGTTTGGTGGACCTGTGGTGCTGTGTATACTGGCCGGCATTTTACCGTCCCGGGACCCGTCGATGTTCGCCCACCTGATTGAATTTGCCACCAACCACTATGTACTGAGCGCATCCTTCGTCGTCCTGCTGGTGCTCCTGATCGCCCACGAACTGCGCCGTGGCGGCCGTAGCATCAGCACCCGCGAGCTCACCGCGCTGGTCAACAGCGGCCAGGGCATCGTCCTCGACGTGCGCAGCAACAAGGATTTCTCCAGCGGCCGCATCGTCGACTCGCTGAACATCCCCTACGAAAAGCTGGCTGCTCGCCTTGCGGAGCTGGATAAGCATAAGGACAAGACCATCATAGTGGTCGATACCATGGGCCAGCATGCTGGTACCGTTTGCCGTGACCTGCAGAAAGCCGGTTTCACCGCCTTCAAGCTGTCCGGCGGCATCGGCAGCTGGCGTGGCGAAAACCTGCCGTTGGTGAAGTGAACATGGCTGCCGTCGTCATCTACTCCAGTGACTGGTGCCCCTATTGCATCCGGGCCAAGCAATTGCTCGGCAGCAAGGGCGTCCAATACGAAGAGATCCGGGTCGATGGCAAGCCCGACGTCCGCGCCGAGATGACCCGCAAGGCGGGCCGCACCTCGGTGCCGCAGATATGGATCGGTTCGACCCATGTGGGCGGCTGTGACGACCTTTATGCCCTTGAGCGGGCGGGCAAGCTGGATGCTCTGCTCAAGGCGTGACCCCACTCGAAAACGTACGAACAAAAAGGCTCTGCCATGACTGAACAAGCAAGCAACGGCGCTTCCCAGGAAGCTCAGAACCCGCAATTCTCGCTGCAGCGCATCTACGTGCGTGACCTGTCGTTCGAGGCCCCCAAGAGCCCCGAGATCTTCCGCCAGGAGTGGACCCCGAGCGTGGCGCTGGACCTCAACACCCGCCAGAAGTCGCTGGACGGCGATTTCCACGAAGTGGTGCTGACCCTCTCCGTGACCGTGAAGAACGGCGAAGAAACCGCCTTCATCGCCGAAGTGCAGCAGGCCGGCATCTTCCTGATCAAGGGCCTGGACGCGGCTTCCATGAGCCACACCCTGGGCGCCTTCTGCCCGAACATCCTGTTCCCCTACGCCCGCGAAACCCTGGACAGCCTCGTCGTACGCGGCTCGTTCCCGGCACTGATGCTGGCTCCGGTGAACTTCGACGCCCTGTACGCGCAGGAAATGGCGCGCCTGCAGGCCGCCGGCGAAGCTCCGGCCAACGCCTGATCCACGCTGGATGAAGAAAAAGCGCCCCTCGGGGCGCTTTTTTGTGGGCGCGTGTTCGCCCGGCTCAGTCCAGGCTGAAGCCGTGCTGGCGCCAGGCCTCGTAGACCGCCACGGCCACGCTGTTGGACAGGTTCAGGCTGCGGCAGCCGGGACGCATGGGCAGGCGCAGGCGCTGCTCGGGCGGCAGGGCCTCGCGCACCTCTTCCGGCAGGCCGCGGCTTTCCGGGCCGAAGAGGAAGGCGTCGCCCTTCTCGAAGGCGACCTCGTGGAACAGCCGGGTGCCCTTGGTGGTGAAGGCGAACACGCGGGGGTGGCCCAGGCTCGCCAGGCAGCTCTCCAGGTCGGCGTGGCGCTGCAGCGTGGCGTACTCGTGGTAGTCCAGCCCGGCGCGGCGCAGGCGCTTGTCGTCGAGCTCGAAACCCAGGGGTTCGACCAGGTGCAGGTGGCAGCCCGAGTTGGCGCACAGCCTGATAATGTTGCCGGTGTTCGGCGGAATTTCCGGTTGAAAAAGGATGACGTGAAACATGCGTGGCCCCCAGCCCCAAAACCGGCGGCATTCTACTCCCGATGAGGACCCGAGGCGGCGCATGTGGCCGCGGTTTTTGGGCTCGCTGGCGATTTTCGGACTGCTGGTCGGGCTGATGATCGGTCGCCTGACCGCACCGGGGCCCATCCACCTGGAGCGGGTGGAGGCGCTGCCCGACGGGCTGGCGCTGTGGTTCGACGGCGAGCCGCGCCAGCGTGCCGAGCACATGGACGGGGCGCTGGCCTTCATCTTCGATGCCAGCGCCGAGCCGCAGAAGGGCCGCCTGCAATTGGGTGGCAAGGCGCTGAACTGGCGCTTGCAGATGACCCGCAATGGGTTGCTCTTGCACTTCGTGGCGACCCGCCCCCTGCATGGGGAGTGGAGCGGTGCCGAGGTGGACGGCAAGTGGCGGCTGCAGATCAGCCTGCGGGAGGGATAAGAAAGGGGATTCCCCGGCCTGCCTGTACCAAGGTCCCCGAAACGGGTCGTCGCTGCTGTTCGGGGCCGTTGTCTCGGCTCCCGGGCGGGATAAGAAAGGGGAATCCCCGGCCTGCCTGTACCTGGGCCCCCGAAACGGATCGTCGCTGCGCTGTCCGGGCTCGAAGCCGTCGCGACAGCATGGCGCTGTAAGAAAGGGGATTCCCCGGCCTGCCTGTACCAAGGCCCCCAAAACCATCGTCCTTCACCGCTCGCCCGCGGAGCTCGGCTCGACGCGACGACGGGGCAGTGAAGGGTCTTGCATAAAAGAGGGATCCCCGGCCTGCCTGTACCAAGGTCCCCGAAAACGGTTGTCTCTACCAATGCAGGGCGTGTGCCAGTTCTGCCATGCGCCTCGTGAATGCCCTCGCCCGGTATCCGGCGGATCGGCTGGAGGCCCCGTATTCACTGGGCTCCAGGCGGCCGGCAGGATTTTCATCGGCGTGCCGGATGCGTTTCCCCTGGCGGGAAACGCCTGGGCCCTGGCTGTTTTCTGAGCACATTTTTGATGCGCCGAAGCGGTGCGAGGCACCAGTGGGGATCGTTTTGCCCGTCCGCTACCGATGATGGTGCGAGGCGGCCAGCGGCCCGGATGGGCCGTGAGGCAGAGGGGCACGCCTGGCGAAGGCGGGGAGGGAGCAGGAGCGAATCCATTCGCGGTAGGCCTTTCCGAGGGGCTTGCGGGCCGGCGTGCGGTCCGTCGCGAACGAACTCGCTCCTACAACGCGGTGAGGCGGGGTGGCCGCCTGAAATGCTTCGCGGGCCAGCAGGCCCGCGAGGTCGGAGTGGAGGGTGGAGCCGGGCCGATCAGGCGTCGTCGCCGTCGTCCTCGTCGCCGCCATCCACCTTCATGCCCAGTTCCTTGATCTTGCGGGTGAGGGTGTTGCGGCCCCAGCCCAGCAGCACGGCGGCGTCGCGGCGACGGCCCGCGGTGTGCTTGAGTGCGGTCTCGATCATGATCCGTTCGAACGACGGCACCGCGCTGTCCAGCAGGCTGGACTGGCCGCGGGCCAGCGCCTGGTCGGCCCACTGGCGCAAGGCCTGCTCCCAGTTGGTGACCGGCGCTGCGTCCTGGGGCTGGGTGAGCAGTTCCGGCGGCAGGTCGTCCACGTGGACTTCGCGACCCGAGGCCATGACGGTGATCCAGCGGCAGGTGTTCTCCAGCTGGCGCACGTTGCCCGGCCAGGGCAGGTTCTTCAGGTATTCCTCGGTCTCCGGCTTGAGCAGCTTGGGCTCCACGGCCAGCTCCTGGGCCGCACGGGCGAGGAAGTGGCGGGCCAGCGCGGGGATGTCCTCGCGGCGGTCGGACATGCGCGGGATATGGATGCGGATGACGTTGAGGCGGTGGAACAGGTCTTCGCGGAACTTGCCGGCCTGCACCAGGTTTTCCAGGTTCTGGTGGGTGGCGGCGATGATGCGCACGTCCACCTTCACTGGGGTGTGGCCGCCCACGCGGTAGAACTCGCCGTCGGCCAGCACGCGCAGCAGGCGGGTCTGGGTGTCGGCCGGCATGTCGCCGATCTCGTCGAGGAACAGGGTGCCGCCGTCGGCCTGCTCGAAGCGACCGCGACGCTGGTTGGCCGCGCCTGTGAAGGCGCCTTTCTCGTGGCCGAACAGCTCGGACTCCATCAGGTCCTTGGGGATCGCCGCCATGTTCAGGGCGATGAAGGGCGAGGCGGCGCGCGGGCTGTGGCGATGCAGTGCGTGCGCCACCAGCTCCTTGCCGGTGCCGGATTCACCGTTGATCAGCACGGTGATGTTGGAGTGGCTGAGGCGGCCGATGGCGCGGAACACCTCCTGCATCGCCGGTGCCTCGCCGATGATCTCGGGGGTGCGCGGCTGGTTGGCCGGGGCTTCCAGGCTCTGCTGCTCCTGGGCGTGCTGGTTGGCGCGCTTGACCAGGGAGACCGCCTCGTCGACGTCGAAGGGCTTGGGCAGGTATTCGAAGGCACCGCCCTGGTAGGACGCCACCGCGCTGTCCAGGTCCGAATGGGCGGTCATGATGATCACCGGCAGGCGCGGGTGCAGCTCGCGGATGCGCGCCAGCAGGTCCAGGCCGCTGGCACCGGGCATGCGGATGTCGGAGATGATCACGTCCGGCTGCTGGCGGGTCAGGCGGGTGAGCACGCTGTCGGCGCTTTCGAAACTCTGGGTGGTCATGCCTTCCTGTTGCAGGGCCTTTTCCAGGACCCAGCGGATGGAGCGGTCGTCATCGACGATCCAGACAGTTTCACTACGAGTCATGAGGATGCGGCTCCTTGTTCCAGCGGCAGGAAGATCGAGAAGACGGTGTGGCCGGGATGGCTCTCGCACTCGATGAGCCCCTGGTGCTGGCTGATGATGTTCTGGGCGATGGCCAGCCCGAGCCCGGTACCGTCCGGGCGCCCGCTGACCATGGGGTAGAAGATGGTTTCCTGCAGCTCGGGCGGGATGCCCGGGCCGTTGTCGATGATCTCCACCTTGGTCACCAGGCGGTGCCGGGTGTGGCCGATGGTGAACTGGCGCAGGGTGCGCGAACGCAGGGTGATGCGCCCGAGGCGCAGGTCGTTGTTGGCGGAGATGGCCTGCATGGCGTTGCGCACGATATTGAGCACGGCCTGGATCATCTGCTCGCGGTCGATGAGCACGTCCGGGATGCTCGGGTCGTAGTCGCGCACCAGGGTGATGCCGCCCTGGCTCTCCGCTTCCACCAGGCTGCAGACACGCTCCAGCACTTCGTGGACGTTGGTCATCGCCAGCGACGGCAGCTTGTTGGAGCCGAGCATGCGGTCCACCAGGTTACGCAGGCGATCGGCCTCCTCGATGATGACGTTGGTGTAGTCCTTCAGGTGCTCTTCCGGCAGCTCGCGGGAAAGCAGCTGGGCGGCACCACGGATGCCGCCCAGGGGGTTCTTGATCTCATGGGCGAGGCCGCGCACCAGCAGTTTGGTGGTTTCCTGCTTGGACAGCTGGGCCTCTTCCTTGGTGATGCGCAGCAGCCGGTCGCGCGGGTGCACTTCCAGCAGCAGCAGGGTGGCGCCCTTGTTGAGGATGGGCGTCACCGCATAGTCCACCGTCAGGGTCTGCCCGGCGAGGGAGGTAAGCATGGCCTCGCGCTTGGTGAAGGGGTGCGCCTGTTCCACCGCCTGGCGCAGCGAGGTCAGGGCCTCGGGCGACTCGGTGAACAGCTCGCTGATGAACTGGCCGTGGCTGCGCTGGCCGCTGACGGCCAGGAGCATCTCGGCCGCCGGGTTCATGTACTCGAGCCGCAGGTCGGCGTTGAGCAGGATCACCGCGGTGGTCAGGTTGTCGAGCAGCAGTCGGTGCAGGGCGTCGTTGATGGTCATAGGTCGGGCATCTCGGCGATGGGCAGGAAAATGCAAGAAGCAAACCAAGCCCTGAAAAGACGCGCTGGAACAGGCCGCCAGCCGCTTGCGGCTGCTTTTCAGCGCAGTGCGGCGGCATGCGGGCGAACCAAAATGGGGAGAGTATAGAAATCGGTGCAGCCTGACGCACCATTGCGGTGCGTCGCGGGATCAGAAGAACGGGAGGATGCCGATGATGCCCTTGTCCGGCTCCTTGGGCTTGTCCTTGAGCGGGCATTCGGGGCGTACGCCGTAATCGGCCTTCTTGCAGGGGCGCGCCTGGCGCTTCTGCGCCAGGGTGATGCGCATGATGTGCACCGGCTGGTTCGGCGTGCGCTCCACCACCCGTTGCTTGTCGTCGATGATCTCCACCGCCAGCTGGTGCGTGCCGCGATCGAGGTTGCTCAGCGGGAAGACCGGGCTGCGACCGGGTTCGCCCTGGGCCTTGCCGTCGAGCACCAGGCGGTAGTTGTGGCCGTCGCGCAGGCCGGGCTCGCTCATGGCGGTGACGATGAGGTTGCCCTCCATGTCGCGCACCGTGGCGTCCGGCTCGGGCACCAGGATGCGCAGCACCTGGTAGCCCAGCTCGCGGGGGATGGCGGCGGGCGGCAGCACGGCCGGGGCCGCCGGCTGGGCGGTCATGCCGTTGGAGGGGGTCAGTTCGATGCGCTCGGCGTTGCCGGGCTTGGGCCGGTCGGTGAAGACGCGGTTACCTTCCTCGTCGATGTAGGTGTAGACCTGGGCCATCGCCGGCAGGCAGGCGAACAGCAGGCAGAACAGGATCGTGCGCATGGGTCAGATGGCTGGCTTCGGAGTGGGTTTCGGAGGGGGCGGCGGGCGCAGCGCGGGGCTGCTGGTGTTGACCCGCTGCACGGTGAAGGTGATGGTCTCGCTCTGTTGCACGACCTGATCGCCCGCGAGCACCTGGACCGCGAGGCTGTGCTCGCCGCGATCGGCGTTGACCACCTGCAGGCGCGGCACGTTGACCTTCTGGCCCTCGGGCTTGCCGTCCAGCAGCAGTTGCAGCCGGTGGCCGGTGCGCAGGCGCGGCACCAGGTGCACGCCGACGGAGAAGGTGCCGTTGTTGGCGCGCAGGGCTTCGTCGCTGGGCACGTCGGTCAGGCGGAGTTCCTGATAGGCCGCCTCGGCTGCCTGGTCCTTCGCGGCGGCGGGCGGGGTGGCGGGCTTCTGCGCTTCCACGGTGTTGGTGGTGGGCAGGGTGACCTCTTCGGTCCGGGTGCCATCCGGCGGCTGGTTGGTGAAGACCGTGTTGCCGTTGGCGTCGGTGTACTTGTAGATCTGCGCCGCCGCGGGAAGCGTCAGCGACAACAGCAGGCAGGTGAGCAGGAGGCGCATGGGCCGGTCTCCTCTGGATGATGCCGCTAAGCGTTGCACCGGCGCGCCGGGCTGGCAAGTTCGGCCTGATGCGGCTGTGCGGCGCAGCCGGAAAATCGTGATCCCTCCGGTGCTGCGCTGCGCTGGCGGCGTGGCCGATGCCGAGCGCACGGGGCCCATTCCCGGGACAAAAAAAGGCCTCCCGAAGGAGGCCTCTCTAGTCCGTGCCGCTCGCGCGGCACGCTGCCTGTGCGGGCTGCCGGATCAGACGCTGTAGTACAGGTCGTATTCCAGCGGGTGCACGAAGGTGCGCACCTTGATTTCTTCTTCGCTCTTCAGCTCGATGTAGGCATCGATGAAGTCGTCGCTGAACACGCCGCCCTTGGTCAGGAACGCACGGCCCTTGTCCAGTTCTTCCAGCGCCTCTTTCAGGCTGCCGCAAACCTGCGGGATCTCTTTCGCCTCTTCCGGCGGCAGGTCGTACAGGTTCTTGTCGGCGGCATCGCCGGGGTGGATCTTGTTCTGGATACCGTCCAGGCCGGCCATCAGCAGGGCGGCGAAGGCCAGGTAGGGGTTGGCAGCCGGGTCCGGGAAGCGCGCTTCGATGCGGCGTGCTTTCGGGCTGGATACGTACGGGATGCGGATCGAGGCGGAACGGTTGCGGGCGGAGTAGGCCAGCATGACCGGTGCTTCGAAACCCGGAACCAGACGCTTGTACGAGTTGGTCGACGGGTTGGTGAAGCCGTTCAGGGCCTTGCCGTGCTTGATGATGCCGCCGATGAAGTACAGGGCGGTGTCGGACAGGCCGGCATAGCCTTCACCTGCGAAGGTGTTCTTGCCGTCTTTGGCGATCGACAGGTGCACGTGCATGCCCGAGCCGTTGTCGCCGTACAGCGGCTTCGGCATGAAGGTGGCGGTCTTGCCATAGGCATCGGCCACGTTGTGCACGCAGTACTTCAGGGTCTGGACTTCGTCAGCCTTGGCAACGAGGGTGTTGAACTTCACACCGATTTCGTTCTGGCCGGCAGTCGCCACTTCGTGGTGGTGAACTTCGATGACCAGGCCCATCTCTTCCATGGCGTTGCACATGGCGGTACGGATTTCGTGGTCGTGGTCGCACGGCGGAACCGGGAAGTAACCGCCCTTGACGGCCGGGCGGTGGCCCTTGTTGCCGCCTTCGACGTCCTGGTCGGTCATCCAGGAGCCTTGCTCGGAGTAGATCTTGAACATGGAGCCGGAGATGTCGGACTTGAACTTCACTTCGTCGAAGATGAAGAACTCGGGTTCCGGGCCGACGAAGACGGTGTCACCGATACCGGTGGTCTTCAGGTACTCCTCGGCGCGCTTGGCGATGGAGCGCGGGTCGCGGTCGTAGCCTTGCATGGTGCTCGGCTCGATGATGTCGCAGACCAGGATCAGGGTCGGCTCTTCGGTGAACGGGTCGAGCACGGCGGTGCTGTCGACCGGCAGCAGGATCATGTCGGAGGCTTCGATGCCTTTCCAGCCGTGGATGGACGAGCCGTCGAACATCTTGCCCACTTCGAAGAACTCGTCGTCGAGTGCGTCGCGTGCCGGCATGGTCACGTGGTGCTGCTTGCCTTTGGTATCGGTGAAGCGCAGGTCTACCCACTTCACGTCATGGTCTTTGATCAGTTGAAGCGACTTCGACATGGTGTCCTCCAGGTGAATGGGGAGCTGGAAAAGTTGAGCCCCCAATAAAAGGTGAAGCCGGGGCGGCATAGTCCGCCAGGGCAACCTGCCTCACAAGGGAGCAAATTGCGTGCCAGTGCCCTGGAATGGGCAAGCGCCCTAGAACACAGGCAGGCCGGGGGCTGAAGATCGATTGTGTACAGTTTTGCGCACCAATTCCGTGCTCCGCACGTCGTGATTGCACCTGTTTGGTGCGCACTCAAGGGGTGTGATTGATTTTGGTCAAAGCTTGAACAATTTCCGCTATAATCCGCGCCCCTCTTTTTCCGTTGTCCCAGCAAGCGCTGTTTTCATGAAACTCATCATCAAGGTCTTCCCCGAAATCACCATCAAGAGCCGGCCGGTGCGCAAGCATTTCATCCGCCAGCTCGCGAAGAACATTCGCGTGGTGCTGCGTGATCTCGACCCGGAAGTCGAAGTGAGCGGCATCTGGGACAACCTGGAGCTGGTTACGACGCAAACTGATCCGAAGCTCCTCGCCGAGATGATCGAGCGCCTCACCTGCACCCCGGGCATCACCCACTTCCTTGAGGTCAACGAGTACCCGCTCGGTGACTTCGACGACGTGCTGGAAAAGTGCAAGCTGCACTACGCCGACCAGATCCCCGGGAAGATCTTCTCCGTGCGCTGCAAGCGCGCCGGCAAGCACACCTTCACCTCGATGGAGCTGGAGAGCCACGTGGGCAGCCGCCTGCGTCGCGAGTGCAACGCCGCCGGCATCTCGCTGAAGAACCCGGAAGTGGAAGTGCGCATCGAGGTGCGCGACCAGCGCCTGTTCGTCATCCACCACCAGCACGACGGTCTCGGCGGCTACCCGCTGGGTTCGCTGGAGCAGACCCTGGTGCTCATGTCCGGCGGTTTCGATTCCACCGTCGCCGCCTACCAGATGATGCGTCGTGGCCTGATGGCCCACTTCTGCTTCTTCAACCTCGGGGGCCGCGCCCACGAGCTGGGCGTGATGGAAGTGGCCCACTACCTGTGGGAGAAGTTCGGCCGGTCCCAGCGCGTGCTGTTCATCAGCGTGCCGTTCGAGGAGGTGGTGGCCGAGATCCTCGGCAAGGTCGACAACAGCCAGATGGGCGTGATCCTCAAGCGCATGATGCTGCGGGTCTCCACGCGCATGGCCGAGCAGTTGCGCATCGAGGCGCTGGTCACGGGCGAGGCCATCTCCCAGGTGTCCAGCCAGACCCTGCCGAACCTCTCGGTGATCGACTCGGCCACCGACATGCTGGTGCTGCGCCCGCTGATCGCCAGCCACAAGCAGGACATCATCGACACCGCCACCCGCATCGGCACCGCCGAGTTCGCCAAGCACATGCCCGAGTACTGCGGCGTGATCTCGGTGAACCCGACCACCCGCGCCAAGCAGAGCCGCATCGAATACGAAGAGGCGCAGTTCGACATGGCCGTGCTGGAGCGTGCCATCGAGCGTGCCCGCCTGATCCCCATCGACCGCGTGATCGAGGAACTGGGCCAGGACCTGAAGGTAGAAGAGGTCGGCGAGGCGTTGCCGGGCCAGATCGTCATCGACATCCGCCATCCGGATGCCCAGGAAGATGAACCGCTGGAGCTGCCCGGCATCGAAGTCCAGGCCCTGCCGTTCTACGCCATCAACAGCCGCTTCAAGGAACTGGACGAAAACCGTCAGTACCTCCTGTATTGCGATAAAGGCGTCATGAGCCGCCTGCATGCTCACCACCTGCTCAGCGAGGGGCATGCCAATGTGCGCGTTTATCGCCCGGCCTAAACAGCCCGGGCTGTACGGCGGCAGCATCCGCCACCGCCCCCCCGACCAGTGGGCGGGCTGAATCGAACGTTTTTCATACAGGCCGCCTAGACTCAGCGGCGAACCGAATCCTCTGATCGAGATACACAAGTGATCGAAAAACTACGCAACATCGCCATCATCGCCCACGTCGACCACGGCAAGACCACCCTCGTCGACAAGCTGCTGAAGCTCTCCGGCACCCTCGACCGCAAAGAAGCGGAATCCGAGCGCGTGATGGACTCCAACGACCAGGAGAAAGAGCGCGGCATCACCATCCTGGCGAAGAACACCGCCATCAAGTGGAACGGCTACAACATCAACATCGTCGACACCCCCGGCCACGCCGACTTCGGCGGTGAGGTAGAGCGCGTGATGTCGATGGTCGACTCCGTGCTGCTGGTCGTCGACGCCCAGGACGGCCCCATGCCGCAGACCCGCTTCGTGACCCAGAAGGCCTTCAAGGCCGGCCTGCGTCCGATCGTCGTGGTCAACAAGATCGACCGTCCGGGCGCGCGCCCTGACTGGGTCATCGACCAGATCTTCGACCTGTTCGACAACCTCGGCGCCACCGACGAGCAGCTCGACTTCCCGATCGTCTACGCCAGCGCCCTGAACGGCATCGCCGGTCTCGACCACGAGAAGATGGACGACAACATGGACGCGCTGTTCCAGGCGATCATCGACCACGTCCCGGTTCCGGACGTCGACGTCGACGGCCCGTTCCAGATGCAGATCTCCCAGCTGGACTACAACAGCTTCCTCGGCGTGATCGGCATCGGCCGCATCGCCCGCGGCAAGATCAAGTCCAACACCCCGGTGGTCGCCATCAGCGACGACGGCACCAAGCGCAACGGCCGCATCCTTAAGATCATGGGTCACTCCGGCCTCCAGCGCGTCGAAGTCGCCGAAGCCGAAGCCGGCGACATCGTCTGCGTCAGCGGCATGGAAGAGCTGTTCATCTCCGACACCCTGTGCGACCCGCAGAACGTCGAAGCCCGTCCGCCCCTGACCGTCGACCAGCCGACCGTGAGCATGACCTTCCAGGTCAACGACTCGCCCTTCGCCGGCAAGGAAGGCAAGTTCGTCACCAGCCGCAACATCAAGGACCGCCTGGAGAAGGAACTGCTGCACAACGTCGCCCTGCGCGTCGAGGCGGGCGAGTCCGCCGAGAAGTTCAAGGTCTCCGGCCGCGGTGAACTGCACCTGTCCGTACTGATCGAGACCATGCGCCGTGAAGGCTTCGAGATGGCCGTGGGCCGTCCGGAAGTGGTGATCATCGAGAAGGACGGCGAAAAGCAGGAGCCCTACGAGAACGTCACCATCGACATCGAAGAGCAGCACCAGGGCTCGGTGATGGAGCAGATGGGCCTGCGCAAGGGCGATCTGACCAACATGATCCCCGACGGCAAGGGCCGTGTGCGCCTGGAATACACCATCCCGGCGCGTGGCCTGATCGGCTTCCGCAACAGCTTCCTGACCCTGACCTCCGGCACCGGCATCCTGACCTCGACCTTCAGCCACTACGGCCCGATCAAGGCCGGCGAAGTCAGCAACCGTCAGAACGGCGTTCTGGTCTCCATGGCCACCGGCACTGCCCTGACCTACTCGCTGGAAACCCTGCAGAGCCGCGGCAAGCTGTTCCTGGCTCCGGGCGACGAGATCTACGAAGGCCAGTTGGCCGGCATCAACAGCCGTGACAACGACCTGGTGATCAACCCCACCAAGGGCAAGAAGCTCGACAACATGCGCGCTTCCGGCAAGGACGAAGTCATCGCCCTGGTTCCGCCGATCAAGTTCACCCTGGAACAGGCGCTGGAATTCATCGCCGACGACGAGCTGGTGGAAGTGACGCCGAAGTCCATCCGCCTGCGCAAGAAAATGCTGAACGAGAACGACCGCAAGCGCTACGAGCGCAGCAAGGTCTGATCTCCGATCAGTAACTGAAAGCCCCCGCCGGAGCGATCCGGCGGGGGCTTTTCATTAAGAGGCCTGCCACCCCTGGCAGTCCGTTGTTTCATCAGGAGAGACCCATGAAAGTGACTTCCCTGGCTTGCCTGGCAGGCCTGACCTTGCTGACCCTCGGCTGTGCCTCACAGCGCACCCTCGACACCCGCCATCTCACTCGCTTCGACGAGTACCACGCCAACCTCGAGATCGCCGGCCAGCGCTACACGCTGGATGCCTACATCGTGATGTTCCAGAAGCCCTTCTATATCACCGTGGAGCGGGATGATCGCCACCCCATGTCGATCGATGAGGCGGCGCGCGCAGCGCAGGAGTACATCAAGCCTCGGGGATGCACGGAACCGCTCGTCCGTCGTGCCGATCTGGACCGCAGCAACGCTGACAAGACCCAGTGGATGGTCGGCATCGAGTGCTGATGCCGCAGGGGGCGTGAGCCTGGTCAGGTTCATCCCTGAAGTCGACACCGACGGTGATGAAGACGTACTTGGAAGCTGGGTCCGGTTCACCACCGTGCGATGAGGCCGACGCCGAATAGGGGCGACCTTTCTCTACCCTGCGTCCGAGGCACCGGCACCCAGCGATACCCCTGCCCATCAGGCAGGGGCAACGGCTCAGAAGGCGCGCACCACCTGGGCCCAGACCCGCGGCGTGCGTTCCACGTCGCTCTCGGCTTCGGCGTTGCCCAGCTTCCAGGCCGCCACGGCGTTGACCTGCCAGCCATGGGCCGCCCACAGGGCGCCGAAGCCGGCGCCGGAGAGGCTGCGGTGATTGTCGCCCGAGGTCCAGGTGTCCTTGTTCAGGCGCACTTCGCCGTGGTCGACGAAGGTGGACAGCTGCCAGGCCTCGGTGAGGGCGTAGCGCAGCTCGACGTTGGCCAGCCAGCCCTGGTCGCCGGAAGCCTCGCCCTGGGGGTAGGCGCGAACGCCGTAGGCGCCGCCCAGGTAGAGCTTCTCGGAGCTGTCCAGGTTGCCGTCGGCCCACTGGCCCTGGAGCTGGGTGTAGAGGCTGAAGCGGTCGCTGAGGCGCTGCAGGCGCACCAGGCTGGGGTTGAGCTTGTGGAAGCGTCCACGGGTGCCGGCGGTGGCGTCGTCGGTGCGCTGGGCCTGGGCACCGTCGAGGGTCAGGCTGCCCTGGCTCCAGCCGAGGGCGAAGCTGTTGACCCCGCCGCCGAGCAGGTCGTCACGGCTGTTGCCGTTGAGGGTCAGGGTGACGACGCGGGCGTGCTTGTCGCTCTTCTCGTCGAACAGGTCGATGTCGTCCTTCAGGCGCTTGTCGTCGAACTGCAGCTGGGTGAACAGGCTGAAGTCCCGCGAGCGCACCAGCGGCTGGATGGCGTAGACGCTGGCGATGCGCGCGTTGCCGTGGGCGCGCAGGTCCTCGAAGTCCTTGCCCAGCTCGTAGTCCATGTCCGAGTAGGCGACACCGAACTGGGTGGCCCAGGGGCCGAGCGGCAACTGGTAGGCCACGCGGCCGTAGTGCTGGTCCTGGTCGCTGCCCATGGCCCGCAGGCTGAGACGGTCGCCGAGGTTGAGCGGGTTGTTCAGGTTCAGGGTGCCGCCCAGGCGGTACTGGCCGACGAAGCGGTTGCCGTAGTTGTCCATGTCCACCGAGCCGGTGACCAGGGGCGCTTGCTGCAGGCCCACCAGCAGGTCGGTGGTGCCGGTGCTGGCACCGGGGCGCAGGGTGGACTTCACCTCCACGCCGGGGGTGTCCTGCAGCAACAGCAGGCTGCGTTCCAGCGGCTGGCCCTGTACGGCGTCGCCGGCCTTCAGCGCGGACAGCGGCGCCAGGGCGCTGCCGCCCAGGCCCACCGGGTTGTCCACCTTGATCTCGCCGTACCGCCCTTCCAGCACGGCGATCTTCACCACGCCGCCGTCGATCTCCTGGGCCGGCAGGTAGGCGCGCGCCAGGGGGTAGCCCTGCTCGCGGTATCGCCGGGTGATGCGGTTGGCGGCGGCCTGCAGCTGGCCGACGCTGAGCTCCTTGCCGGGCAGGTCCGCCAGCAGGCCCAGCAGCTCCTCGCTGCCCAGCGCGCTGTTGCCTTCCAGGGTGAAGCCGTTGACCTGCAGGCGCGGGCCGGCGTCCGCCGCCGGGTCGGCGGGTGCGTCCGGCAGGTTGAGCGGCAGGGACTGCCGGGGGCTGAGCTGCAGGGGTTGCTGGTCGAGGCCCTGCTGCACCTGGCCGGCATCCGGCGCGGTGGCGGCGGAGACGGACAGGCTGATCAGTGAGGCGGCAAGGCCGGCCAGCACGGGTGTCGAACGCATCTTCAGATTCCTTCGGGAAGACGAATGCCGTTGTTGACGAGGTTGAGCTGCGCGCCGAACTCGGCCGGTGCGAAGAGTGCCGGGGTGACCACCACCAGGGGCCGCTCGGTTTCGCTGCCAGGCTGTTTGCCGGTCATCTGCGCCACCTGCACGCGCGGATCGCTGACGGTGCTGGAAGGCAGGGTCCCGGTGACGGTGAGCAGGCCGTCGACATAGCTGATGTCGTAGTTGGCCAGGCCACTGCCCAGGGCGTTGCTGGCGACGATGGCGTAGTTGCCGGCCGCAGCCCCTGCCCCGGCACCGCTGCTGGCCAGGCTGACACCGCTGACCTGGTCCCCCGCCACCAGCCCGGCGGTGGTGAAGCCGCTGAGGTTCGCCACCTGGCCGGCGGTCTTGCTGGCGTCGCTGGCAATGATGGTCAGCGCCGCCTTGTCGATGGTCAGGGTGCCGTTGCCGTAGGTGATGTCGTAGTTGCCCAGTCCGGTGCCCTGGGCGTTGCTGGCAGCGATGGCGTAATTACCGACGCCAGCATTGAAGACGGAGCCCAAGCTGGCGAGGTCCACGCCACTGACCTGGTCACCCGCAATCAGGCCCGAGGTGCTGAAGCCGCTCAGCGAAGCGGTCTGGCCGTAGGTCTTGCTGGCATTGCTGGCGGTGATGCTCAACGCGGCCTTGTCGATGGTCAGGGTGCCGGCGAGCATCTCGATGTCATAGCCGAACTGGCTGGAATAGAGCCCGCTCGCGCGCAGGTTGGCGCCGGTGTAGGTGCCGGCGTTGGCGCTGTTGGCGGTGTAGAGGGCGTTGCCGGAAACCAGAGCCGGGTCGTAGCCGATGGGGTACACCAGGGCGCCGGTGCTGCTGGTGGCGCTGCCGTCGTAGGTCTTGCTGGCGTTGCCGACGTTGACGCTGAGGGCGGTCATGAAGCTGCGCAGCAGCGGCGCGCTGTGGCCTTCGTACATGCGCCAGGTGGCGCCCGTGCCACCGGCATCATCGATGCTCCAGCCGGCCGCCACGAAGGGCGTCAGGCTGGTGAGCTGGGCGCTGGTCAACCCGGAGATGCCGCTGCCGTTGCCGGCCCCGGTGCCCTGGGCCAGGCCGCTGGTGGTGGTGTTCCAGAAGCTGCCGGTGGCGGTGCCGACATTGCTGCCCACCAGGCCGCCGACCGCGCCGACGCTGGAGCTGGCCGTGCCCGTGGAATAGACACGCAACAGGCTGCCGTCGTTGAACCCGACCAGGCCGCCTGCCGTGGCGCTGCCCTGGGCGCTGCCGGTGGCGTAGCTATCGCGGATGGTGCCGGTGCTGGCGTTGCTGCCGGCCAGGCCGCCGCCATTCAGGCCGCCGCTGGCACTACCCGTGGCCAGGGACTCGCTGAGGGTCCCGGCGTTGGTGCCGACCAGGGCGCCGACGTTGCCCGTGCCGGTGACGGTGGTGTCGCTGCTGACCCGCTCGACCACCCCGGCGGCGGCGTTGTAGCCCACCAGGGCACCGGTGTAGCTGCCACCGGCCACGCTGCCACCCACCAGGTTGAGGTTGCCGACGTAGCCGGCGTTGTAGCCGAACAGGCCGCTGTAGGTGCTGCCGGGACGGTTGATGGCCAGGCCGCTGATGCGGTGCCCCTGCCCGTCGAACCGGCCGGTGAAGGGGTTGGCCAGGCTGCCGATGGAGAGGAAGCCGGTGCCGCTGTTCCACAGCGCGCTGCTGGAGGCGTTGATGTCGTTCGCCAGGACGAAGCGGCTGCCCGCCAGGCTGGTGGAGGCCAGGCCCTGCAGGCCATAGATATCGGTGATGCGGTACGGCGTGGCGACGCTGCCGTCACCGCCCAGGGCGCGCACGAAGGTGGCACCGGGGCTGAGGCGGAAGTCGGTGACGCTGAAGCTGGGCAGGCTGGCGGCCACCTGGCTCCAGGTGCCGCCGGTGAGATTCAGCACGCCGAGGTTGACGCCCCCGTTGCTGGTTGCGGTGCCGGCAGCAGAGAGGGTCAGGCTGCCGTTGGCGGCGTCGATGCCATCCCCCAGCAGGACGTTGCCGCCATTGCTGGTGCTGAGGGTCAGCCCGGCGTTGTCGCCCCAGGTCAGGCGGTCGGCCACGTTGAGGTTGCCGCCTGCCGACAGCTGGCGGGTGCCGCTGATGCCGAAGGCACCGCCGCTGTCGAGGCTGAGCAGGCCGCCGGAGCCGAGGTTGGTGTCCAGGCTGTAGCTGGCGGCGCTGGCAGCCAGGTAGAGGCCGTAGCCGCTGCTGGTGAGGGCTGAGAAGTCGCTGGACGAGAGGAACGCCAGGTCGGCATCGGCATAACTGCCGCGCGCGGCCAGGTAGCGGCTGCGGGTCGCCGAGAGGCTGCCCTGCCCCGTGGCCAGGCGCGCGGCGGAGCTGTAGACGTCCAGCCCCTGGATGCCGTTGATGCCGATCACGTCGCCGAAGCCGGCGCCGGTGTCGGCATTGCCATCCAGGTAGGCGATGGCGCCGTTGGCATCCAGGCCGCTGGCATCGCTGAGGATGTAGTAGTAGCCGTCCGCCCCGCTGCTGCCGCTGCCGATGGCCACGCCGCCGGAGACGGCGGTCAGCGTCGCGCCCGCCAGGGCGGCGCTGCCGCCATTGCTGAAGGCCTTGCCGCTGATGGCGATGGGCGTGGTGCTGTAGCGCCAGGTGAAGTACGGGTAGAGGTTGGCGCCGGTGCCCCAGATGGACGAGGAGAAGCCCGACGGCAGCCCACCCTGGAGCTGCGCAGTGGTGCGCCCGGTCATGCCACTGGCCAACCCGCCGCCGGTGGCTAGCGCCTGGCCGCTGGTCTGGATGTTCCAGTAGGCGTTGCTGATGGCGCCGTTGGTGCCGTTGTTGTAGCCGACGAAGCCACCCAGCTGGGTGCCGCCGGCGACGTAGCCGGTGGAGTAGCTGTTGCTGATGGTGCCGTTGACGAAGTTGACCCCGGCGAAGCCGCCGATGTTGGCGGCGGAGCCCTGGCCGATCACCGCGCCGGTGGCATAGGAGTCGGTGATGCTGCCTTCGTTGTGACCGACCAAGCCGCCAATGGGCCCGGCCGAGCCCTTGACCGTACCGGTGGCGTACGACTGGCTGATGGAGCCGCCATCACCGCTGTAGCCGTTGCCCCCCACCAGGCCGCCGATGTAGCCGTTGGCGGTATTGGTGCCGGTCACGTTGCCGGTGGCATAGGAGCGGGTGATGGTGCCGCCGTTGACGTTGAAACCGACCAGGCCACCGACCTGGTAGCCGGCCCCGGTGACATTGCCGGTGGCGGAGGCATCGGCGATGGCGCCGCTGTCATTGGTGCCCACCAGCCCGCCGGTGTTGGACTCGCCAGTGCTGGTGCCGCTGACCGTGGTGCTGGCCGATGCGTTGCCGAGGGTGCCACCCAGCATGTAGCCGACCAGGGCACCGACGTTGTCTCTGCCGGTGACGTTGCCGCCCACCAGCTTGACGTTGGCCAGGGTTGCGCCGGAGGTGTAGCCGAACAGGCCGACGTAGTCGGTGCCCGCGCGGTTGATGGCCAGGCCACTGATGCTGTGGCCCTGCCCATTGAAGCTGCCGGTGAATTGCTGGGCGTTGTTGCCGATCGGGCGCAGGCCCGAGGCGCCCCACACCTCGCCGTAGTAGCCGCCGCTGGCGGCCATGGCGCTGGCCAGGCTCAGGTCGGTGCCCAGGCGGTAATTGGCTGTCAGGTCCAGCCCCATCAGTTGCAGGGCGTGGGGGGTGAAGAGGGTCGTGGAGTATTCGTTGCGCAGCATCGGCCGGGTATCGCCTTCGAACATCACCCACATGTTGGTGAAGTCGAAGCCGGTATAGGCCGACTGGTTGCGCACGGCGCTGGTCAGGCCGGTACCGCCACCCAGGGAGCTGGACTGGCCGGTGCTGTTGATGTCCCAGTAGCTGGTGTTGACGGTGATGGTGGGCAGGTAGCCGCCGCCGATCAGGCCGCCCGTGGTGGTGTAGCCGGTGACCTTGCCGCTGGCGTAGGTGTTGGTCAGCGTCGCGCTGGAGATCACCTCGCCCAGCAGCCCACCCGCAAAGGCACTGGTGTTGCTGACCGTGGCGGTGACCGAGCCGGTGGCATAGGAGTCGGCCATGGCAATGCTCTGCACGCTGCCCACCAGCCCGCCCACCACGGTCAGGCCGGTCACGTCGGCGGCTGAGGACGAGTAGCGGATGATGCCGTTGTTCACCGTGCCGGCCAGGCCGCCGACGAAGGCCCCGGAGCCGGACACGCTGCCGGTCATGTGGACGTTGCTGAGGGTGCCGCCAAGGGTGGCGGCGATACCACCGACGTTCATCTGGCCGGTGATGCGGGCATTCGACAGGGTCAGGTCACGGACGTTGCCGCTCACGGTGCGGAACAGCCCGACGTCGCTCTCCGACCCGCGGTTGATGGTCAGCTTGTCGATGCTGTGGCCAAGGCCGGCGAAGTTGGTGCTCGCCCCATCCAGCGGGTTGAAGCCGGCGCCACCGTTCCAGCCCGCGGTGGCGCTGGCGTCGATGTCGTTGCCCAGGGCGTAGAAGCCGGTGCTGGTGATGTTCTGCAACGCGCCGATGTCATGGATCAGGACGTAGCCGGTGCCCGCCAGGCTGAGGCTGGCGTTGCTGCCGGACAGGGTCACGCGGGCGCCCTTGTTCAGGCTGTAGCTGCCGCTGTAGGACATGGACAGCCCGGCGTTGTTGCCGGTGGCGGTGATGTCCTTGTTGATGATGATGCTGCCGGCGGCGTTGAGCGCCAGCACGGTGTTGGCGTTCCAGCTGATGGGCGCGTCCACGGTGATGTTGCCGGCCTGGCTGCCGCCGACGCCGGTGGTCACCGTCACCCCGGTGCTGGCCAGGGCGTTGGTGAGGGTGGTGACGTTGAGCACGCTGTCGTTGGCGTTGCCGTTGAAGCCGCCCATGCCGGAGCTGGTGGCGCTGGAAATGGTCACGTTGTAGGGGTCGATCAGCCACTCGCCGGTCTTGCCCTTGGGTGCCAGGGTGGTGACCTTCACGTCGTCGGCGATCTGCACGTGGGCACCACTGGTCTCGATGAAACCGCCATTGCCGCCGTTGGGCGCGCTGGCATCGAGGGTGCCGGCCACCTTGACCACGCCGCCGTCGAAGTCGCCCATGAGCATGATCTTGCCGTCCTTCTGGCCCAGGGTGCGGGCCTCGATGACGCCGGTGTTGTTGACCACGGTCTTGAGCAGCGCATCGCCCGCGTCGGCGGTGAGCAACACCTTGCCGCCGTCGGCGCGGATCAGCTTGTGGTTCTCCACCAGCGCATCCGCTGCCGCCTCGTCCACCTGGACCTTGAGCAGGCCGTCACCGGCGAAGTCCAGGGTCATGGCATTGCCGGCCGCCAGGGCCACGCTGCCCTGCTGGGCGACGATCACCCCCTGGTTGCTGACGGTGCCACCCAGCAGCGCCACGGCGCCGCCGTCGGCTGCGGAGAGGGTGCCCTGGTTGACCACGGCCGCCGGCGTGCCGTCGCCCTTGAAGCGGTAGTGGCCGCGTTCGAAATCCTGCGGGTCGATGTCGAGGGTCGAGGCCACCAGGCCGCCGACCTGGACCTGGGCACCGCTGCCGAACAGCACGCCGTTGGGGTTGACCAGGAACACCCGGCCGTTGGCATCCAGCTGCCCCATGATCTTCGAGCCGTCGCTGCCCACCACGCGGTTGAGGGCGATGGCTTCACTGCCGGGCTGGTTGAAGGTCACGCGCTTGCCGGCGCCGATGTCGAAGCTCTGCCAGTTGATCGCCAGTTTGTTGCTGGACTGGTCGATGATCATCTGCTGGGCGTTGGGCTGGCTGATGGCGCCACTGCCGGAAACCACCTGGCCACCGGTGGGCAGGTCGGCCGCCAGCGCCGCCACCGGAGCCAGCAGCGCGCACGCCAGGACCGCGCCGGACCCCGCCTTGCGCCGCCGGGCATGCTCATCGGCGACACACCAGGCACGCAGACGGGGATTCCAGACCAGCGAGAAGGCTCGATTCATGGCAGCAGTCCTTTGACGGCAAGAAAAGGGCTCGGGAAAACCGCCGCTGTATACCACGCCGACTTTTGCGTAGGAATTGGCTGTCAGAAATTTTTTACAGCATGGTCTTTTGACGTCAACTGATTGACTCGAACACCCCGCGTTTCGTCCGCCATGACCCGGTTACGCCCAGCCTGTTTGGCCTGGTAGAGCAACGCGTCCGCGCGCTTCAGAACGTCTTGTACGCTGTGCCCCCCCCTCGGGGTGACCAGTGCACCACGCCGAGGGACACGGTGATCTGGCCGACGGGCGCGATCGGGGTGGCCTCCTGCCGGGCGCGGAAGCGCTCGGCCACCTCCGCCGCCGTGCGCAGGGGCGCCTCGGGCAGCAGCAGGATGAACTCCTCGCCGCCGACACGACACGGCAGGTCCCGCTCCCGGCAGCCCTGGCGCAACAGCTCGGCGAACTGACGCAGCACGTCGTCACCCGTGTCGTGGCCGAAGGTGTCGTTGACCCGCTTGAAGTGGTCGATGTCCAGGCTGATCACGGAGAACGGCGTGCCCAGCCGTTGCCTGGCCTGCAAGCGCTCCTCCATGGCGCGCCGATTGGCCAGCCCGGTAAGGGGGTTGCTCTTGGTCTGCTGGTCCAGTTGGCCGAGCTTGGCCCGGATCACTTCCAGGCCCGCCAGCAGGGCCCGCTTGATCATCCAGGCCTCGGCGTACCAGGCCTTCACCCGCAGGGCCTTCTCCACCCGCTCCGGTTGCGCCGCACTCTCGGCCAGTTGCCGCAGGGGGCGGCTGATACGCGCGGAAATCCAGAGAATCAACCCCACGCCCAGCAGGCTCATGGGCGGCAGCCCGGCCAGCAGGCGCATCATCAGTTCCTCCAGTGCAGCCAGGGGCTGCTGCGCCACCACGCCCCAGCCACTCAACGGCACGCTGGCGTAGCCGGCGAGCATCTCCACGCCCCGTGTGTTGACCGCCTGCATGGCGCCGCTCTCGCCCTTGAGCACCGCATCGACGATGGGGTTGGCCCTCAGGCACTTGCCAACTCGGCTGGCGTCGGGGTGGAACAGCACCTTGCGGTCCGGGTCCACCAGGTAGACGTTGGAGGCGTCGTGGTGGAAGTGCTGGCTGACGAGCGAATCCAGGGCATTGGGCTTGCCCAGGTAGATGGTGCCGCCGATCAGCCCCAGGTACTGGCCGTCGCGCCCCCAGATGGGGTGGGAGACGAAGACGATGAGGTTGCCCGCCAGGGAGCGGAACGCCGGGCTGACCATCGCGCGGCGCTGCTGCAGGGCCTCCCGCGAGCGCAGGGCCTGGCCGTTGATGCCCAGGCTGTCCGGCTTGGAGGCCACCACGGTGCCCTCGGCGTTGGCCACCAGCACAGTGTTGAAGCTGTGGTCCTGCAGCAGCCGTTCCGCCTCCAGGGCCATCTGCTGCGTGTTGCCCGGCATGTTGCCCAGCGGGGTGGCGCTGAAGCGCAGGCGTTCCAGGTCACCGGACAGGCTCTCGTTAATGCTGGCGGCGAGCTTGGCCGCATAGGCACGGTTGGCCTCCAGGGCGTTCTGCACCAACGCCTGGCGCTGGATGCCGTAGGTCATCAGCAGGTTGTTGGCGAGCGTCGCCAGGGTCGCGGTGAGGGCGAACAGCAGGATGAGGCTGCGCAGGTTGAGCTTGGGGGGCGGCCCGAACGGCATGGGTCATGTTCCGATGGGTCGAGCGCTCAAGGCGACTGTGATCCTTGCAGCGGGTCCTACGGGCGACGCATCGTCGTTGTAAGCAAGCGGGCTTTGGGGGGGGCCATCATAGGCCCGGAAAAAGCCCGGAAAACGTGGCGAAGACCGAGCGGGACCTCGCGTCAGCGATCCCCGTTCTACCGAGGGCTGATGGCGAGGTGCTCTTAATGTTCCCACCGCCCCGGCGCATAGGAAAACATCGGCAGCGACCAGCCGAAGCGGATCGCCGACAGCCTCAGCAGCATGCCGACGCTGAAGGAGGCGAGCAGATTGAGATCGTCGTCGACGCCTTGCTGGCGCAGGCCCAGGTAGAGGAGGGCGACCAGCAGGGAGACGCTGGCGTAGAGCTCCTGGCGCAGGACCTGCGGGGTGCGGTTGCAGAGGATGTCGCGGAGGATGCCGCCGAAGATGCCGGTGATGATCCCGGCCATGGCCACCACCGGCAGGGCGTAGTCCAGGCCCAGGGCGACGTTGCAGCCGATCACGGTGAAGGCGATCAGGCCCATGGCGTCGAGCACCAGGAACAGCTGGCGCAGGTGGTGCATGAAGCGTGACAGGAGCATGGCCATGAGGCCGGCACCGATGGTTAGGAAGATGTATTCGGGGTGCTGGGTCCAGCTCACCGGGTAGTGGCCGAGGAGGATGTCGCGGACGGTGCCGCCGCCGAGGGCGGTGAGGAAGGCGATGAGGCTGACGCCGAACAGGTCCATGTTGCGCCGGCCGGCGGCGAGGGCACCGGACATGGCTTCGGCGACGATGGCGATCAGGTAGACGTAGGTGAGCACACAGAACTCCTGCGTTGTGCTGCCCCTCCCCCTGTCCTGTGTACCTGAGAGTTTGCGCGGCGCTGGCCGCTTGCCCCTTCGGTGGGCCGCTCGCCGGCGGCCGCTCTCCAGTTGGCGATCATGGAACCCGCAGTGACTTCTGCCTGAGCGATTATGGGAGTTTGCGCCTTCGGCGGAGGCGCATGGCGCCTCGCTCTCCTGCGGGGGCGCGGATTATAGGGGCGCCGGCGATCTTGTGCGAGCGGTCAGTTTTCGCGCCTGCACCGATCAGGTGCGGAAGGCGCCCAGGCCGCTTTTCAGGGCACGCGCCGTCTCGCCCAGTTCGGCGGCGGAATGGTTGATGGCGTCGACGTCCTGGCGGGTGTGCTCGAAGGCGCCGCGCATGTCGCCCAGGCGGCCGGACATGTCGGCCACCGCATGCTGGATGTTCTCGCTACTGGTCAGCGCCTGCTCGACGTTGGCGTTCACCTCGTCCATCTGCCGGACCAGCGCATCGAGGGCGTCCAGCGCCTCGTCGGCATTGCCGGCCAGGGTACGCGAACGCTCGGCGGTGCTGCCCATGCGCTGGGCGATCTGGCGGATGGCGCCGGTCACCTGGTCGATCACCTGGTGGGCATCGGCGAGCACACTCTTGGTCTGGCCGGCGAGCTTGCGTACCTCGTCCGCCACGACCGCGAAACCACGTCCGGCCTCACCGGCGCGCGCGGCCTCGATGGCGGCGTTGAGCGCCAGCAGGTTGGTCTGTTCGGAGATGCCGGCGATCATCTGCAGCACCTTGCCGATCTGCTCGGCCTCGCGGCTGAGGCCGTCGAGGTCGGTGGCCAGCTCGATGTTGGACGAGGTGCTGCCGTGTACGTCGGCGATCAGTTGCTGCAGCTCCTGGTGGGCGCGGCTGAGCTCGGCACTGGTGCGTTCGAGGTTGCTGCGCACCGCGCCGGCGAGGCTGTGGGATTGCCCTGCGGCTTGCTGGATCGACTGGCCGTGCTGGTCGACATCGGCCAGTTGGTGCGCGGCCTGCTGGATCTGCTGGGTGATGTCGTCGGCGCGGTGGAGGAAGGTTTCCGCCAGTTGCTGGTTGCTGTCGGCCATGCCGAGTGCACCGGAGAGCGTCTGCCGCAGATCCTGCAGCAGGCCCGATAGGCGCGTGCCCATCTGCCCGAGTTCGTCGTTGCTGGTGACGGCGAGGGCGTGCGAGAGGTCGCGTTCCTGGGCGATGCGGTTGAGCTGCCCGGTGAGCTGGCGGATGGCGTGGACCAGCATGCGCGTGGCCAGCCAGGACAGCAGCAGGCCGATGCCCAGGGTCACCGCGCCGATCAGCAGCAGGCTGCGCAGGCTGTCGGCGATGGCCGCATCGAGGCTGCTCAGGGTCACGTCCACGCCCACCACATAGGGTTGGCCGGCGCTGGTGCGCATGGGCAGGAAGATCGAGCGGAAGGTCCCGTAGCTGTCGGTGTACTCGTCGAACTGCGCCTGGTTGCTGCGGGCCGCCCGGGTCACCGCCGGGCTGGCGTCGGCGTATTCCTCCAGGTGCTTGGCATAGCTGTCGCTGGCGATCTCGCCGCTGCTGGCGCCATCGGAGAGGTAGAACACCCGGCCGCCGCTGTCGACCATCAGCGTGTAGGCGAACTTCAGGCCCACCTCGCCTGCGTACTCGCCGAGGTTGCGCACCTGTTCCAGGTACTCGCCCTCGCGCAGGCCGTCGGCCGTCCGGGCGCGCTCCAGGTAGTCGTTGCCCAGCAGGCGCGGCACCGCGTGTGCCGCCGCGCGCAGGCGGTTGTCCATCTGCTCGCGGATGTCCAGGGACTTCACGTACTGCGCGTAGCTGATGAAGGTGGCGATGCTGATCAGGTTGACCAGGGTGAAAGCCAGC
Organism: Pseudomonas tohonis; assembly: GCF_012767755.2. Taxonomy (NCBI): domain Bacteria; kingdom Pseudomonadati; phylum Pseudomonadota; class Gammaproteobacteria; order Pseudomonadales; family Pseudomonadaceae; genus Pseudomonas; species Pseudomonas tohonis. The sequence goes on along the minus strand of NZ_AP023189.1, from coordinate 6,216,942 downwards.
AGGATCTTCGTCTGCAGGCTGACGGTGCGCAGCGAGGGCATCGGTTCAGTTCCATCCGAGTGGAGAGTCCAGCCGCTCTTGCAGCGGCTTACTTTTGTTTCGGAATACTCTGACAGAACTTGAGTGGCAAGTGGCTGGGTCGTCTTTGGCATGGCGCTCTGAGCTCTGTTCGGCATCTTGCACCACTCGGGCGGCTATACCGCTTGTCGTTGCTGTGATCTGCATCATTGCAGTTCATTTTTTTATCTATAAGGTGGCCAGCCGCCACTATTTGTGAAGAATTTGTGAAATCAGGAAATGTAGAGGCCAAGGATTTGGATTCTGGCCAAGGAGTTCTACGCCAATGACTGGCATTACCGTATTGATACTTGCTGCAGAAACTGGACAGAAGCTTGAACGCTGGGAACGGGATGCGCTCCCCAAGCAATTCATCGAGGTGCAAGGTGAAACGCTCATAGGGCGTACCCTTCGCTTGTTGTCTGAGCAAGGCATAACCATGCCATGGCTCGTCACTGCCAGTTCTGCGTTTGCCGCCTTGCCTGCTATCAGCTGGTGCCCGCTGAATAGCGAAACCAAAGCCCACAGTCTGCTTGCAGCGGAGTCGCTCTGGGTCAACGGCGATTTGCTGGTTTTGTATAGCGACGTCTACTACTCGGAGGCTGCATTCAAATCATTGTTGAGCATCAGCGGAACCCGCTTTCTGGGGCGCAGCGGGCGTAGCGCTTACACCTTCAAAAATTATGGTGAACTCTTTGCGATTCGCATCGCATCCGAGGATCGTAGCGCTGCTCTTGATGCGCTCGCCCGCATGGTTCTCCACCATCAGCGCACCAATGATCAGAGTTTCTGGAACTTCTACCGACTCATGGCTGGTCTGCCTCTTGATGGCGAATCCATGGAGCAGCGGCTGTTCATCGACGTGCATGATGAAACTGACGATGTGGATTTTGTTGAAGATGTCCCAATGCTGCTCGAAGCCATCGAAAAGCCTCTTCGCTGGCGTGCTCGCTACCTACTGCGTCGTTTGAGCCTTCTTAATAAGGCGCGTCGGGATAGAGCTCGCGCACTGCCCGTGGGCAGGGGACGAAATATCTGGACCGCTTATTGAGGTTCTCGCGCTCTTCGTCGCCGCTGCGCCGCTGCGCCGCTGCGCCGGTGCTCTCGGTGTGACTTCCGGCCTTGAAGCAGGAGGAAGGGTGGGGACTCGTCAAAGGTGCAGCCTGGCATAGAGATTTCCCGGCGTTCTGTTGATGACCCCCTGCGGCGGGTGCCGGCAGGGGGCTTGGCAGGGGCTTGGCCCGTTCTACAGCGAGGTCTTGCAGGTCACGCCCACGGTCTTGAACGCGTTGACCACATCCGTCGTCGGCAGGCTGCGGTTCTGCGCCGACTTGATCACGCCGCAGGCGCCCTGGTCGAAGGTGCTGGTCTCGGTCCAGTAGAAGCGGTTGGCGTCGACGAACACTTCGAAGGCCTTGCGGGTGTTCCAGCCGGTCGACTTGGCCAGCAGGTAGAAGGCGCGGTTGTACACCCCGCTGGAGTGGTGCACGTCGATGCCGTCGTAGTAGTCGCTGGCGTGGTCGATGGAGCTGCCGTCACGGCTGGGCTGGTCCATGTAGCGCAGCGAGCCGTTGCCCTTGAAGATCTCGGCACCCACCTTCCAGTCGTTCTGCCCCTTCATGTAGTACTCGGCGGCTTCGCCGGCCATGTCCGAGAAGGCCTCGTTCATGCCGCCGGACTGCCCGTCGTAGACCAGGCCCGAGTTCAGCTCGGTGAAGCCATGGCTGACTTCGTGGGCCGAGACGTCGAGCGATACCAGCGGGTAGAAGCGGTTCTTGCCGTCGCCGAAGGTCATGGCCTGGCCGTCCCAGAAGGCATTCTCGTAGCCGTTGCCGTAGTGCACCTTCATGTACAGCTTCTTCTCGTTGAGCGGGCGCAGCCCGCCGAACCAGTTGCCGTACATCTGGAACACCACGTTGCCGAAGTAGTGGGCATCGTTGAGCGGCGAGTAGGCCCCGTTGGTGAGCTTGTACTCGTTGTATGGGCAGGCGAAGCGGAAGGGTTTGACGCTGGTGTTGTTGGTGCTGTTGGCGAGGTTCACGGTGATCACGTCGCCGCTGTTCATTTCGCAGCGGGAGTTGACGATCAGCGGGCCGTACTGGGTGCCATAGAGGTACTTGCCGGTCTTGGCGTTGCCGCCCGGGCCGGTGGCTTCGGCGTGGTTGAGGCCTTCCCAGCGTTGCAGGACCTCGCCGGTGTTCGCTTCGATCATGAAGTGCGGGCGGGACGGCTCGTCACCGCCCACGAAGAACGACACGACGTAGGCGAGCTGCGCCTGCTTCTGCTCGTTCAGCCGCACCACCAGTTCGCTCTGCTCGTTGCTCAGCGGCTGGCTGCTCTGCACCAGGGTCTTGGCCTGCTGCAGGGCCTGCTCCTTGGTGAGGGTGGGGGTGGCGTCACGCACCAGGTCCTGCTCGATGCCCACGAGCATCCGGCCACTGCGCTTGGTGCTGCCGTTGCGGGTTTCGGTGATGGCTTCGCCCCAGACCCGCACACCCTTGTAGTACTGCTGGTAGCGGGTGACCTGGGTGCCGTTCGGCAGCTTCGCGCTGGTGCCCTTGTCGAGTTCCTCGGCGGCCAGGCCCAGGTCGGAGTGGATATCGCTGCCGCCGGCTATTCCCGCCCGGGTCGGCAGTTTGGCGACATCTACCAGCTCGGCCGCGAGTCCTATCGCGGGAGAGGCAAGAGTGGCCAGGATCAACGACTTTCCTACGAACTTCCTTTGCATTGTGTAGCTCCTTGGTGATGGTCGGAGGGTATCTCCGTGGTGCTCCAGTGGCCTTGTGGGCGCTCTAGGAGCGAGGTGACGCCGGTGTCCGGCGGATGGCCGGTTGGGGTGGCGACAAGGAGGTAGGTATAGACGGAAGGAAAGAGATATCAACGAATTTTGCAGAAATAATCGCGATATTTTCTGCAAATTTCGGCAATAAGGTGGTTATTTGTCGTTAATTGACAGGGTGTCAATTTCCAGCCGTTGCGTTTGCCGCAGCGGCCGGGCGCAGGGCGGGAAGGCCTGCAGCCCAGTAACCACGGGGCTTCGGGGTGGCAAAGCGCAACGGCTGGGAAGTCCGGGGAAATAGAAGCGAAACGGCGCCGATCGTCGGCTTCCCGGGGTTATTTGCCCGTGGCGTGCGCCGGGTGCGGCTCGTCGCCGCCGATGAGTGGTCAGTCCGGGGCGCTGCGGCGATCGTGGCGGTACAGCCAGGCCAGGGGCGGCAGCAGGGCGAGCAGGGCGAAGCCGTCGACCCACAGGTGCGTCCAGATACCCCGTTGCGCGGAGAGCAGCATGTCCTGCGGGGCCCACAGCAGGATGCCGAGAATCATCCAGCCCCAGGCCGAGGCGTTGCGTCGGCGGTCGCCAAGGCGCACCAGGGCGAACATGAGCACCGCGTAGCTCTGCATGGTCGCGCCGAACAAGGCCTGCCACCACAGCTGCTGCGCGCGCGCGCCGTCCGGTACCGCGCCGGCCCAGAAGGCTCGCTCCACGCTCTGCTGATAGAGCTCGAACAGCGGCAGGTGATTGGCCCAGGTCAGGGCGATGCCGGCACAGAGATGGCCGAAGGCGGCGGCGTACAGCCAGTAGACGAGCAGTTGGCGAAGGCGGGCGTTCTGGTCGGGGGCGGGCATCGACATTCCGTGTCCTGAGGGCGCTGGTGGCGGGGGGAGTGTAGCGATTTTCGAAGCCGGCGCGACGGTTCGTCGGGCGCGGATGCGGATTCCAGGGCCTCGCGCACCTTCTTGACGAAGTTTTCACATGCCCTTGTGCACAGTCCGGGAGGTTTCTGCCGTCTCGTTCGGCAGCCTGTATCCGACTGATGGAGTTCTTATGCCGTCGCACGCGCGTGATGAAGGAGCCCGGAAACTCGACTGGGCCGGGCTGGGCTGGCTGTTCCTGTTCTTCTGGTGCTTCTCGGGCCTCACCCAGGCGCTGATCCTCGCCACCGACACCAGCGGCTTCACCGGCTTCCGCCAGGCCTTCCTGCTCAGCGGCCTGTGGCTGATCCCGGTGCTGCTGTTCCCGGCCCGCACCCGCACCCTCGCCGCGGTGATCGGCGTGATGCTCTGGCTGGCCTCGTTGCCGGCGCTCTTCTACTTCCTGGTGTACGGCCAGGAATTCTCCCAGAGCGTCATCTTCATCATGTTCGAGTCCAACGCCGCCGAGGCCAGCGAATACCTGACCCAGTACATGACCTGGTGGATACCCCTGGTGTTGCTGGCCTATGCCGCCGTCGCCTGGCTGATCTGGCGGCGCCTGCGCCCGGTGTACCTGCCCCGCCGCCAGGCGCTGGTGGTCAGTGTCGCGCTGCTGGTCGGGTTGCTCGGCTACCCGGTGACCAAGCAGATCATGGTCAACGACAGCTTCGAGCAGGCCATGGACGGTATCGACAAGCGCCTCGAGCCGGCCGCGCCCTGGCAACTGGCGGTGGGCTACCGGCAGTACCGCCAGCAGCTGTCGAACATGCAGGACCTGCTGGAAGGCAACGCCCGCATCGCGCCGCTCGCCAACCTGCGCGACATCAACGGCAACCAGCCCTCGACCCTGGTGCTGGTCATCGGCGAGTCCACCAACCGCCAGCGCATGAGCCTCTATGGCTACTCGCGCCCGACCACCCCCAACCTCGACAAGCTGCGCGACGAGCTGCAGGTGTTCGACAACGTGGTCACCCCGCGCCCCTACACCATCGAGGCGCTGGAGCAGGTGCTGAGCTTCGCCGACGCGAGCAACCCGGACGCCTACCTGAGCAAGCCGTCGTTGCTGAACATGATGAAGCAGGCGGGCTACAAGACCTTCTGGATCACCAACCAGCAGACCCTGACCAAGCGCAACACCATGCTCACCACCTTCTCCAAGCAGGCCGACGAGCAGGTCTACCTGAACAACAACCGCAACCAGAACGCCCGCCAGTACGACGACGACGTGTTCGAGCCCTTCTCCAAGGTCCTCGCCGACCAGGCGCCGCGCAAGTTCATCGTGGTGCACCTGTTGGGCACCCACATGAGCTACCAGTACCGCTACCCGCCGGAGTACGAGCGCTTCACCGACCGCCAGGGTGTGCCGCCGAACGTCACCGATGACCAGTTGCCCACCTACAACAGCTACGACAACGCCGTGCTGTTCAACGACCACGTGGTTTCCACCCTGATCGAGCGCTTCAAGGCCACCGACCCGAACGGCTTCCTGCTCTATCTGTCCGACCACGGCGAGGCGGTGTTCGACCCCGAGCACCCGCAGGTGCTGGGCCGTAACGAGGCGGCGCCCACTGCGCCGATGTACACCATCCCCTTCATGGTCTGGACCAGCCCCGCGTGGCAGCGCAGCCATCCGCGCAGCTTCGCCGGCACGCTCGACCGTCCCTTCAGCAGCGCCGGCCTGGTGCACACCTGGGCGGATCTGGCCGGCCTGCGCTTCGACGAACTGGACCCCAGCCGCAGCCTGGTCAGCGCGGACTTCAAGGCGCGCCCGCTGATGATCGGCAACCCCTACACGCCGAAGGCGATGATCGACTTCAGCCTGATCAAGCCCAAACCCAAGGCCGCACCCAAACCGGTGGAGCTGGCGAACGAGGGTGACCCGCCGTTGAAGAGCAGCCCCGACCGCACGCGCGGCTAGGGGCTGGGCCCGATTGCCCCGGCAGGCAACCTGCCGGGGTGGCGTTCCATCAGCTTTTTGCTCGGAAATCCGTCTGACGCATGGAACGGCGTCGTAGGCTGTTGCATCATTCCGCCCTCGCAACGCTTACCCACTCAAGGATTTCCACATGGCCGGAGCCAGCCTGCTCACCCTGCTCGACGATATCGCCAGCGTCCTGGACGACGTTTCCCTGATGACCAAGGTCGCCGCGAAGAAGACCGCCGGCGTTCTGGGTGACGACCTGGCCCTCAATGCCCAGCAGGTTTCGGGCGTGCAGGCCGAGCGTGAGCTGCCGGTGGTCTGGGCGGTGGCCAAGGGCTCGGCGGTGAACAAGGCGATCCTGGTGCCCGCCGCACTGCTGATCAGCGCCTTCGCGCCCTGGGCGGTGACCCCGCTGCTGATGGTGGGCGGCGCCTACCTGTGCTTCGAGGGCTTCGAGAAGCTCGCCCACAAGTGGCTGCACAGCGCCGAGGAAGACGAGCAGGGCCATGCCGCCCATGTCGAGGCGCTGGCCAAGAGCGATGTGGATGTCGTGGCCTTCGAGAAAGCGAAGATCAAGGGCGCGATCCGCACCGACTTCATCCTCTCTGCCGAAATCATCGCCATCACCCTGGGCACCGTCGCCGAGTCCTCCTTCGGCGTGCAGGTGGCCGTGCTGGTCGGCATCGCCGCGATCATGACCGCCGGCGTGTATGGCCTGGTGGCCGGCATCGTCAAGCTGGACGACCTGGGCCTGTACCTCAGCCGCAAGACCAGCCAGGCGGCGCAGAGCATCGGCCGCGCCATCCTGCGCGCCGCGCCCTACATGATGAAGGGGCTGTCGGTGATCGGCACCGCCGCGATGTTCCTGGTGGGCGGGGGCATCCTCACCCACGGCATTCCTGCTGCCCATGAACCGATCCACCACCTGGCCGAAGCGGCGGGCGCCGCAGGCTGGCTGGTGCCGACCCTGGTCAACGGCGTGGTCGGCATCGTTGCCGGTGCGCTGGTGCTGGCCGTGGTCAGCCTGGCCAAGAAGCTGTTCGGCAAGGGCTGATTCCGCTCAAGAAAACGCCCCGCCAGCTCTGGCTCGCGGGGCGTTTTCGTTTTTCAGGGCGCGCATGGCCGCTCGGACCGTAGCCCGGGCTTCAGCCCGGAGCCGGGGTATCGCGAATGAATTGGCTCTGTCTGCGTTAGCTGTTGTGGACTCAACGAAAAGGCTCAAGAACGGCGGCATTCAGGACGATTCTGGATTCCTGACACACCCACCGCATGGGTTTCGCTTCGCTCTACACCATCCTACGAAAGCCGCCAGCCGCGGCGTTCGCCCGGTGGAGATGCGCACATCAATGTGAAGTATTGAGCATCGATGTTGGAGCAGCGGCCAAACGCCCCTTTCAGAAGGCCGAGCGCAATCGTCGTTTCAGGGGTTGAGCGACATGGATGTCGCGAGAGCCGCGATGGGCCAGGGACGGCCCTTCGCGGCGTGCCCCTGGAACGATGATGGAGCGAGGGGAGTCTGGCGAAGCCAGACCCGTATGCAGGGGCAAGTTTTTTGGTTCCTTTTCAACGATTGGAAAAGGGACTCGCCCGGCAAGGCGAAACAGAAACCATCAGCAAGACTCGGCAATCAACCGGGTTCCAAATCCTCTAGCAACACTTAACGCAGACAGAGCCAATGAATTCGCTCCCACAAGGGCAGGCGAGGCGGGGCGTGGGATCAGGGGTTGGGCTTGAAGGCGCAGTAGCCGGGGCGCGGGCCGATCCGGGGGTGGTTGCGGCAGGTTTCCGGGCGCTTGTCGTAGATGGTGCACAGGCGCGACTTGCGGTCGAGGAAGTAGCAGTCGTTGTTGGACATGCGGGTCAGGGTGAAGATGCCCGACTTCTGGTTGAAGCGCTCCACCAGGCCGTCCTTCATCAGGCGCTTGGCGATGTTCTTCGGCGGCTCGCCGCGCTCGAAGTCGGCCACCAGCTCCATGCGGATCAGGTCGCTGATGCGCACTTCCACCGGCAGGGTGCAGCAGCTGGAGACGCAGGCGTGGCACATGCTCTTTTCGTAGCGGATCCAGGTTTCGGTGCGATCGATATCGGCGCCGACGATGAGCATGGTCTTCATGGCTTGGGTACGGGTGGGGGCTGGGAGGGCGCGCATCATAGCGGGATTGGCGAATTTGTGAACAGGTTGCCGCCGGCCGGCTCGGTCATTTGGGCGGTTGGTGGGCAAGCGGATGAATTTTCTGTGTCTGTGAGATGCCCAGCATTCGTCTGTAGGGAGTGTTCCGTTTCGCTCGATATACTGGCGCGTCGCTATTTACGCCGGGCGACGGCGTTGAACGTGCAGGGATCTGGCGTTTCTTCTCAGTCATTTGGGAATTCAGTGCATGCAATGGATCTTCATGCTGGTAGGACTGGCCATGGGAGCGGCAGCCGGTGAATCGATCACCGGGGCCCTGCTGGGCGGCCTGCTCGGACTGGGCCTCGGACAGGCGATCCGCCTGCAGGGGCTGAGCGCGGAAAACGCCGCGTTGCAGAAGCAGCTGCGCGAGTTCGCCGCCCGCTTCGATGTCGGCACCCAGGCCATCCACGAACGCTTGCTCAAGGTCGAGCGCAGTGGCGTGCAGCCCGCACCCGCCGCCACGCCGCCTGCCGAAGCGCCTTCGCCCGAGGTGCCCGCGGTGCCGGTCGCCCATGCCCAAGAGGCGGCGCCCGAGAAACCGGTGGACGACAGCGAGCTGGTCTGGGAGCTTCCGGCGGAGCTGGAGCCCGAGCCGCTGGTGGTCACGCCGCCCCCTCGCCAGCCGGAGGTCAGCGACTGGACCCTCGAGGCACTGCCCGAGCCCGCCGCCGAGCCACTGCCGCCACGCCAGCCCGCACCCGTGGTCGCGCGCACGCCGGTCACGCCCCCTCCACCGCCGCTGCCTCGCGAACCTTCGCTGTTCGAGCGCGGCTTCGAGGCTGCACGCAACTGGCTGTTCGGCGGCAACACCGTGCTGCGGGTCGGCGTGCTGCTGCTGTTCCTCGGCCTGGCCTTCCTCCTGCGCTATGCCACCGAAGGCATGGTGGTGCCCATCGAGGTGCGCTATGCGGGCGTCGCGGCTGCCGCCATCGCCCTGCTGGGGCTGGGCTGGTGGCTGCGCCGGCGCAACCCCAACTACGGCCTGATGCTGCAGGGCGCGGGTATCGCGGTGCTCTACCTGACGGTGTTCGCGGCGATGCGGCTGCACCCGCTGCTGGACCCGAAGATGGCGCTGATCCTGCTGATCGTGGTGACGATCTGCTCGGCCATCCTCGCCGTGCTGCAGGATGCCCTGGGCCTGGCCGCCGCCGCGGCGCTGGGCGGTTTCGCCGCACCGATCCTCACCTCCACCGGCAGCGGCAACCATGTCGCGCTGTTCTCCTACTTCGCCCTGCTCAACGCGGGCATCTTCGCCATCGCCTGGTTCAAGGCCTGGCGCCTGCTCAACCTGATCGGCTTCGTCGGCACCTTCGGCATCGGCTTCGCCTGGGGCATGCGCTCCTACACACCGGAGCTGTTCGCCAGTACCGAGCCCTTCCTGGTGCTGTTCTTCCTCATGTACCTGGCCATCGGCCTGCTGTTCGCCCGGCGCAAGCTGCGCGAGGCGGTCGCCGCGCCGGATGGCGAGCGCGACGCACTGCTGCGCTGGTCGGCGCGCCAGGGCGACTACATCGACGGCACCGTGCTGTTCGGCCCGCCGCTGGTCGGTTTCGGCCTGCAGTACGCGGTGATCCACCACATCGAGTTCGGTGCCGCCTTCAGCGCCCTGACCCTGGGCCTGCTGTACATGCTGATCGCCCGGGTGCTGGCGGGCCGTGCGCCGGGGCGCGCGCTGCTGCTGGTGGAAACCTGCATGGCCCTCGGCGTGGTCTTCGGCACCCTGGCCATTCCGCTGGGCCTGGATGCGCGCTGGACCTCCGCCGCCTGGGCGGTGGAAGGCGCCGGCATCTTCTGGCTGGGCCTGCGCCAGCGCCGGCCGCTGGCCCGCGCCTTCGCCCTGCTGCTGCAGGTGGGGGCGGCCCTGGCCTTCCTCGGCAGCCTGCGCCTGGGCGTCGACAGCCTGCTGGAAGGCGCGCCGCTGGGCGCGCTGATGCTGGGCGTGGCGCTGTTGTTCAGCTTCTGGCAACTGCGCGGGGCGCAGGAGGAGGAGGCCTCCGCCTGGGAGCGCAGCGGCTTGCCGATCCTGGCCAGCAGCGGACTCGCCTTCCTCTACCTGATCGCGCCGCTGTGCCTGCGCGCCGAAGGCACGGCCATCGCCTGGGCCCTGGCGGGCCTGGCGACCCTGTATGCCGGCCTGCGCCTGGCCTCGCGCACCTTCCTCTTCAGCGCCTTCGCCGTGCAGCTGCTCGGTGGCGCCGTGTTCCTCCTGGGCATGGACCGCAGCGGCCTTGGCAGTGGCAGCGCGCTGGGCTGGAACGGCCTGGTCACCGCCTCGCTGATCGGCCTGGCGCTGATCGGCGGCATGCTGGTGGCGGCCCGCGACGACATGGTGCGCAATGACCGGCGCCTGCTGCGCAGCATGTCCGTGGTGCTGTTGGTGGGCCTGGTATTCATCAACCTCGCGGTGCTCTTCGTGCTGCCCTGGCGCACGGCCAGTGCGGTCTGGGGCGGAAGCGGCCTGCTGATCGTCTGGCTCAGCCTGCACCTGCAACTGCGCGCCAGCTTCATCTTCGGCCTGGCGCTGCAGGTGGTCGCCGGCCTCAGCTTCCTCAGCGTGAGCCCGCTGCTGCTCGGCCAGCTCAGCGCCGAGGGCCTGCGCCCGCTGGCCCATGCCGGCTTCTGGACGCCGCTGGTGCTGGCCCTGGCCGCCCTGGTCGGTGCCTGGCGCCTGCACAGCGAGGCCCGGCGCGAGGACCCGCGCCTGCAAGGCGTGAGCCTGGGGCACCTGTCGCAGCTGTTGCTGGTCTGGAGCGCCGGCTGGTGGACGCTGGCTTGGGTCGCCGAGATCGGCCGCTTCGCCGCACCTGGGCTGCAGGTGCCGCTGGCACTGCTGGCGGCCTCGGTGACCGTGGTGCTGTGGATGCTGCTGGCGCTGCGTGCCCAGTGGCGCACCCTCGCGCTGCTCTGCCTGTTGCTGGTGCCGGCGGCCCTGGTGGCGCTGATGCATGCCTGGCACCCCAACTACCATCCCGCCGCCGACTTCGGCTGGCTGGGCTGGGGCGTGCTGTTCGCGGTGCACCTGCTGGCGCTGCGCAAGCTGCATGGCCTGCTGCCGGAGGGGGCTCGCAGCGCTGCCCACGTGCTCGGCTGCTGGTTGATCCTCGGCGTGCTGGCGCTGGAGCTGCGCTACCTGCTGATGCTGCTGTCCGAGCATTACAACGCCTGGCGCTGGCTGGGCTGGGCGCTGCTGCCGAGCCTCTACCTGCTGCTGGTCACCCGGGTGATGCGCCTGCCCTGGCCGATCGCCGCCTTCGCCCGTGAATACCGCCTGTGGGCGGCCATGCCGCTGGCGGCGATGATGCTGGCCTGGTTCTGGATCGCCAACGCCTGGAGCGATGGCAGCGCCGACCCGCTGCCCTACCTGCCGCTGGTCAACCCCTTGGAGCTGGGGCTGCTGTTCGCCCTGCTGGGGGTCTGGCTGTGGCTGCGCGACAACCTCGGCGAGTTCGGCCTCGACGCCACTGTCCAGCGCCTGGCGCCGCAGTGGGTGGTGGGCGCCTCGCTGTTCGCCCTGGCCACGGCCATCGTCTTCCGCAGTGCGCACCACTGGGGAGGCGTGCCCTTCGTGCTGGATGCGCAGCTGGATTCGATGCTGGTGCAGGCCGGGCTGTCCATCGTCTGGACCAGCATCGCCCTGGGCCTGATGATCGGCGGCCACAGGCGCGTCCATCGCGAGCTCTGGCTGGTGGGGGCCGCGCTGATCGCCGTGGTGGTGGCCAAGCTGTTCTTCGTCGAACTGGGCAACCGGGGTGGCCTGGAGCGCATCATTTCCTTCATCGGCGTCGGCGTGTTGCTGCTGGTCGTCGGTTATTTCGCGCCGCTCCCGCCCAAGCGGGCGGCGCCCGAATCGGAGCAGGTCAACGCATGAGCCGTTTCCCCCTCTTGCTGAACATCTGCCTGGGCCTGCTGTGCGTGACGCAGCCTGCCCAGGCCCAGGACAGCCTGGACGATTTCGCCGCCCGGGTGCCGCTCAAGGTCGAGGGCAACGGGCCCTGGTACCGCGTCGACCTGCCGATGTCGCTGCATTTCGTCGCCCGTCATGCGGACCTGCGCGACCTGCGCATCTTCAACGCCGAGGGCGAACCGCTGGCCTATGCGCTGACCCGCAGCGAGTCGGAGATCACGCGGAGCGAGCAGGACGTGGCGCTCAAGTGGTTCCCCCTGCGTGGCCCGGCCGATGCCGGCCAGGGTGCGCCACGGGTGAGGGTGGAGCGCAGCACCACCGGCACCGTGGTCGAGGTGCTGCCGGAGGACCCGGCCGCCACGGGCGAGCGCCTGCGTGGCTGGTTGCTGGACGCCAGCGCGGTGAAGACGCCGCTGGAGAAGCTGGTGATCGACTGGAGCGAGGCGGGCGAAGGCTTCCAGCGCTTCAGCATCGAGGCCAGCGACGACCTGCAGGGCTGGCGTTCCTGGGGCACCGGGCAGATCGCCCGGCTGAGTTTCGGCGATGACCACATCTACCAGCGCGAAGTGGTGCTGCCGGGACAGAAGGCGCGCTACCTGCGCCTGCTCTGGCTGGATCGCGAAGCGCCGTTGCTGACCGAGGCCCGTGTCTCCGGTGCCAGCCAGGAGAGCCGCCCGGCACCGCTGGTGTGGTCCGAGCCGCTGGTGGCGAGCACGACGGGCAAGGGCGAGTACGCCTGGGACCTGCCGTTGCCCCTGCCGATCGAGCGGCTGAAGTTCTCCCTCGACCAGGCCAATACCCTGGCACCGGTGCAGCTGCAGGCGCGGCGCAACGACACCGCGCAGTGGCAGGGGCTGACGTCCGGGCTGCTCTATCGCCTGCCGCAGGACGGCAGCGAGGCGGTGCAGGACCAGTTGGTGCTGTCGGGCTGGACGCCGGTGCAGCACCTGAAGATGAGCGTCGACCCGCGTGCCGGTGGCTTCGGCGCCAAGGCCCCGACCCTGCAGGTGGGCATGCGCGCGCTGCAGGTGGTGTTCCTGGCCCGGGGCACGCCGCCCTATACCCTGGCCATCGGCCAACCGGGAGCCGCGACCGCCGAGCTGCCGCTGACCACCCTGGTGCCCGGCTACGGCCCCGGCAGCCTGGAGAAGATGGGCCGCGCCCAGCTCGACGGCGACCTGCGCCTGGCCGAGCAGAAGGCCGTGGTGGTCGCTGCGGAGAAGGACTCGGCGCTGGCCTGGAAACGCATCGGCCTGTGGGCGGTGCTGCTGCTCGGCGTGGGGCTGCTGGTGCTGATGGCGCTGAGCCTGCTGAAGGGGCAGGGCAAGGGCGCCTGAGACCCCGACGTTGCGCGAAGTTGTCACTTCAATGGTGGCTTTTTGCTGTATCTTCTAGAGCGGCGCGTGACAGGGGTCACGCGCCGCTCTTTTTTGCGTCAGGTCAGGAAGGCCGGTGCTCGACAACATTCCGCAGCTGCTCGCTGCCCGCCTTTTCGGCCAGTACTCTTCCGGGCGCCCGGTTCCCCTCCGGCCCGGCCCTGGTGACCGACCATGAGCCTGTGCGGTGCTTCCGGCTGGGCCCTGACCAGCCCCGTCCTGTTCACCTGCATGCTGAGCGTCGGCATCATGTTCCTCGCCCGCTGGATCGGCCGGCAGCGCTATTTCCCCGGGCGCGCCAGCTTCGTCATCCTGCACCTGTGCATCCTCTGGTGGCTGTCCACCGCCGGCCTCGAACTCGCCGCCACCGGCGCCGAGTGCAAGGTGTTCTGGGCCAGCATGGCCTGGCCGGGAATCGTCGCCGTGCCCACGCTCTGGGCGGTGTTCCTCTGGCAGTACGTCAACAGCATCCGTGAACCCCTGCCCGTGCATCGCTACCTGCCGCTGGCGGTGGCGCCGCTGCTGGTCTGGGCGATGGCCCTGAGCAACCCCTGGCACCAGGCGTTCTACGGGCCGGCGACGGGTCCGGCATCGGACCTGCCCGGTGCGCCGGTCGTGTACGAGCATGGCGTGCTGTTCCACGGTGCGGCCGTCTACGTCTACGTGATGATGCTGTTCTGCCTGGCGGTGGTGAGCCGCGCAGTGATCACCAGCCATGGCCTGCACCGTCGCCACTACCTGGCGTTCGGGGTGGTCACCTGCGTGCCCTGGGCCGCCAACATCAGCTACGTGGTGTTCGGCTGGACGCTGTTCGGTTTCGATCCGACGCCCTTCAGTTTCGCCTTCACCCTGCTGGCCTTCGCCTGGCTGATCCTCGGCGTGCGCCTGTTCGACCTGCTGCCGGTGGCGCGCCACCTGCTGCTGGAGGAGCTGCCCGACCCGGTGCTGGTGATCGACGCCAAGGGCCGGGTCATCGAAGCCAACCCCGCGGCGCTGCGCCTCGCCGGCCTGCGCGGCGGCTGGCAGGGCAGGGCGCTGCTGGGCTGGCCGGTGTTCGGCGTCGAGCTGCACACCCTGTTGCAGGCGCAGGCCGGCGGCGAGCCGATGCTGACCCTGGGCGAGCCGCCGCGCTACTTCGAGGTGCGTGCGCGTGCCATCGAGCGCATCACCCGCAGTGGCAGCCACATGCTGGGGCGGATGGTCTACCTGCGCGAGGTGACCGAGCGCCACCGCAGCGAGTTGCAGCTGGCCGAGGCCCTGGCCCTCAGCGAAGAACGCCTGCGGACCATCTCCAGCCTGCACGAGCAGTTGCAGGAGCAGGCGCTCTGCGACCCGCTCACGGGCCTCTACAACCGGCGCTACCTCAACGAATTCTTCGCCCGCGAGCAGGCCCGCAGCCTGCGTGAGGAAACCCCCATCGCCCTGGCGCTGATCGATCTGGACCACTTCAAGCAGCTCAACGACCGCCATGGCCACCTGGTGGGCGACGACATGCTCAAGGGCGTCGCCGGCTTCCTCGAATGCAGCCTGCGCAGCACCGACGCGGTGTTCCGCATCGGCGGCGAGGAGTTCCTGCTGATCCTCCCCGGCGCCGACAGCGACGAGGCACGGCTGCGCCTGGAAGCGATCCGTCGCGAGCTGGCGGATACGGCCCTGGCCACCCGCATCGGCGAGCTGCGCGTCACCCTGTCCGCCGGCCTGGCCGTCTGGCCCGACCAGGGGCAGAGCCTCGACGAGCTGCTGCAGGTGGCCGACGCCGCGCTCTACGAGGCCAAGCGCAGCGGCCGCAACCAGGTCTGCGCCCTGGCCCGGGTGGAGCTCTGAGCCTGCGCTGAACCAGTTGGCGTTTGCCGCGTCAGATGATTCTGCGTGCCGCCCCGACGGCCTTCGGCGCCTCTGATCCGGGCGTTGCCGAGGGCTGCCGAGCGGCGTGCAGCATTGCGGCGCGAGTCGCGCTAAACTGCGCGCGTTTTTCCTTCCCCTCCGGAGCCTCTTCCATGTCCCGCGTAACCCTGAGCCGCTATCTGATCGAGCAGACCCGCAGCCACAACACCCCTGCCGATCTGCGCTTCCTCATCGAGATCGTCGCGCGCGCGTGCAAGGAAATCAGCCACGCCGTATCCAAGGGCGCCCTCGGTGGCGTGCTCGGCAGCATGGGCACCGAGAACGTGCAGGGCGAGGTGCAGAAGAAGCTCGACGTGCTGTCCAACGAGATCCTCCTGGAAGCCAACGAATGGGGCGGCCACCTGGCGGGCATGGCCTCCGAAGAGATGGACAACGCCTACCAGATCCCCGGCAAGTACCCCAAGGGCGCGTACCTGCTGGTGTTCGACCCGCTGGACGGCTCCTCCAACATCGACGTCAACGTCTCGGTCGGCACCATCTTCTCGGTGCTGCGCTGCCCGGACGAGTACCTCTCCCAGAACGACAGCCTCAACGAGCAGGCCTTCCTCCAGCCGGGCACCAAGCAGGTCGCCGCCGGCTACGCCATCTACGGGCCGCAGACCATGCTGCTGCTGACCCTGGGCGACGGCGTCAAGGGCTTCACCCTGGACCGCGAGCTGGGCAGCTTCGTGCTGACCCACGACGACATCCGCGTGCCGGAGGCCACCGCCGAGTTCGCCATCAACATGTCCAACCAGCGCCATTGGGAAGCCCCGGTGAAACGCTACGTGGACGAGCTGCTGGCCGGCAAGGAAGGCCCGCTGGGCAAGAACTACAACATGCGCTGGATCGCCTCCATGGTGGCCGACGTGCATCGCATCCTCACCCGCGGCGGCCTGTTCATGTACCCCTGGGACGCCCGCGAGCCGGAGAAGCCCGGCAAGCTGCGCCTGATGTACGAGGCCAACCCGATGTCCTTCATCATCGAGCAGGCCGGTGGCGCCGCCACCGACGGTCGCCAGCGCATCCTCGATATCAAGCCGACGTCGCTGCACCAGCGCGTACCGGTGTTCCTCGGCTCCAAGCAGGAAGTCGAGCGCGTCACCGGCTACCACCAGGAATAACCGATGGCACCCTGGCAGCCGCTGCTCGACTGGTGGTTCGGCCCCGAGGCCGGTGCCGTCGAGGTGGCGGCCTCGCGCCAGGGGCTGTGGTTCGGCAAGCGCGACAGCCAGGACGAGGACGCCCGCCAGCGCTTCGCCACCCAGGTGGAGCAGGCCCTGGCCGGCGGCCTCGGGGACTGGGCCGGGCAGCCCGAGGGCTGGCTGGCGCTGGTCCTGCTGCTCGACCAGCTGCCGCGCATGCTCTTCCGTGACCAGCCGCGCGCCTTCGCCGGCGACACCCGCGCCCAGGCGCTGGTGCGCGACGGCATCGCCCGGGGCCTGGATGCGCAGCTCGCGCCGATCCGCCGCGTCTTCATCGAGATCGTCTTCGAGCACGCCGAGGACCTGGCCGTCCAGGAGCTCGCCGTGCAGCGCTACACCGCCCTGCGCGACGCCGTCAGCCCCGCCGAGCGCGAGCTGTTCGACGGCTTCCTCGACTACGCCGTGCGCCACCACGCGGTGATCGCCCGCTTCGGCCGTTTCCCCCATCGCAACGCCATCCTCGGTCGACTCTCCAGCGCGGAGGAAGCCGCCTTCCTCGAGGAACCCGGCTCGCGCTTCTGACTCCAATGGGCATTGCGCGCAACGCTGTGCCAAGCTTGCGCGGCATCCCACCCATCACGGAGTCATCCATGCAACTGCGCATCCTTGCCCTGCTGTCCGTCTGCGTCGCGCTCGCCGCCTGCAACAAGATCAACCAGGAGAACTATTCGAAGATCAAGGCCGGCATGGCCAAGGCCGAGGTCGAGCAGATCATCGGCGAGCCGACCGAATGCTCGGGGGCCGTGGGCCTGACCAGCTGCACTTGGGGCGACCAGAAGGCCTACATCAGCATCCAGTTCGCGGGTGACAAGGTGATGATGTACCAGGGGCAGGGCCTGAAATGACCCGCCTGTCACTGCTGCTCGGCGCGTTGCTGCTGGCGGGCTGTGCCGGCTCCGGCGAGCCCGCCGCGCCGCCCCGTACCGTGGGCGCGGTGGACCTGGAGCGCTACCAGGGCACCTGGTACGAGCTGGCTCGGCTGCCGATGTTCTTCCAGCGCCACTGCGCGCAATCCGAAGCCCACTACAGCCTGCAGCCGGATGGCGCGGTCGGCGTGCTCAACCGCTGCCGTACCGCCGAGGGCGAATGGCAGGAGGCCCAGGGGCAGGCCGTGCCCCAGGTCGCCGGGCATACCGACAAGCTCTGGGTGCGCTTCGACAACTGGTTCAGCCGCCTGGCGCCTGATCTCACCAAGGGCCAGTACTGGGTGCTCTACCTGGACGAGAACTACCAGACGGCGCTGGTGGGGCATCCGGATCGCACCTACCTGTGGATGCTCTCGCGCACGCCTGAGGTGCCGGAGCACACCCGCACGCACCTGCTGGAGCTGGCACGGCAGCAGGGCTACGACACCGATGCCCTGATCTGGCGTACGCCGGACGACAAGATGCCGCGCTGAGGGTCACCCCAGCAGCGCGCGCAGCGTGTCGGCGAACTCCCGCGTCGTCGCCTCTTCCTCGGGGTGACGGCCGTCCTGCACCACCCAGCGTCCCGCCACCATCACATCGCGTACCTGACGATCACCGCCGGCGAACAGCCAGCGGTTGAGCAGTGCATCGTCCGCGGCGGTGGCGAGGTAGGGGTCGCTGCCGTCCAGCACCAGCCAGTCCGCGCGCTCGCCGACCGCCAGGGCGCCACTGGGCTGCCCCAGCGCCTGGGCGCCACCGGCCAGGGCAGCCTGGTAGAGGGCGTCGCCCACGCGCGGCTGGCCGGGCTGGTGCAGGCGGTTGCGGCGTTGGTCGCGCAGGCGCTGGCCGTATTCCAGCCAGCGCAGTTCCTCCACCGGGCTGACCGAGACGTGGCTGTCCGAGCCGATGCCGAAGCGCCCACCCCGGGCCAGGTAATCCACCGCCGGGAAGATGCCGTCGCCCAGGTTGGCCTCGGTGGTCAGGCACAGGCCGGCCACCGCGCCGCTCTGGGCCATCGCCTCGACCTCGTCGGCTTCCGCGTGGGTGGCGTGGACCAGGCACCAGCGCGCATCCACGTCGATGTTCTCGTACAGCCACTGCAACGGGCGGCGGCCGCTCCAGGCCAGGCAGTCGTCGACTTCCTTGCGCTGCTCGGCGATGTGGATGTGGATCGGTGCCTCGCCCGCATCCGCCGCCAGCACGGCGTCGATCTGCTCCGGCGTGACAGCTCGCAGGGAGTGGAAGCAGGTGCCCAGGACCTGGTCGGCCGGCAGTGCCTCGCGCAGGCGTTGCAGCAGGGCGAGGTAGCCGTCGGTGCCGTTGATGAAGCGGCGCTGGCCTTCATTGGGGGCCTGGCCACCGAAGCCGGAGTGGCTGTAGAGCACCGGCAGCAGGGTGAGGCCGATACCGGTGCGACGGGCGGCCTGGCTGATGCGCAAGGCCAGCTCCGCCGGGTCGGCGTAGGGGCGGCCATCGCGGTCGTGGTGCAGGTAGTGGAATTCGGCGACGCCGGTGAAGCCCGCTTTGAGCATCTCGATATAGAGCTGGCGGGCGATCACTTCCACCTGCTCCGGCTGCATGCGGCCGACCAGGCGGTACATCAGGTCGCGCCAGGTCCAGAAGCTGTCATTGGGGTCGCCCGCCACTTCGGCCAGCCCCGCCATGGCGCGCTGGAAGGCGTGGGAGTGCAGGTTGGGCATGCCCGGCACGACCGGGCCTTTCAGGAGTTCGGCGCCATCGGCCGTGGCGCCCGGCTCGACGCGGCCCAGGCGGCCGTCCGCGGCTACCTCGAAACGGACGTCCCTGGCCCAACCCTGGGGAAGCAGGGCTCGTTCGGTGAAGAAGGCTGGCATGATTGGCGACCTGTGAAGGTTGTTATTTGTATATACATATACAGACGTATATCGAGACCGTAAACTCGACCAGACCCCCGGCCTACCCGCCGGGCGCGCCGCCAAGGAGTGATCCCCGTGCCCAACCCGTCCGTCGACATCCCGTCCTTCGCCGTCCAGCCCGGCGAGGCGCCCGCGCCGCTGTACGCCCGCGTCAAGCAGATGATCTGCCGGCAGATCGACGACGGCACCTGGCCGCCGCACCACCGCGTGCCGTCCGAGAGCGAGCTGGTCAACGAACTGGGCGTCAGCCGCATGACCGTCAACCGCGCGCTGCGCGAGCTGACCGCCGAGGGCTACCTGGTGCGCATGCAGGGCGTCGGCACCTTCGTCGCCGAGCCCAAGGGCCAGGCCGCGCTGTTCGAGGTGCACAACATCGCCGAGGAAATCACCGCGCGGGGCCATGCGCACCGCTGCGAGGTGATCGCCCTGGGCGAGGAACTGGCCGGCTCCGAGCGCGCCCTGGCGCTGAATGTGCGTGAGGGCCAGCGGGTGTTCCACTCGGTCATCGTGCATTTCGAGAACGGCGTGCCGGTGCAGATCGAGGACCGCTACGTCAACGCCTCGGTGGCGCCGGACTACCTCAAGCAGGATTTCACCCAGCAGACGCCCCACGCCTACCTGTCCCAGGTCGCGCCGCTCACCGAGGGCGAGCACGTGGTCGAGGCCATCCTCGCCGAGGCCGACGAATGCCGGCTGCTGCAGATCGAGCGCGGCGAACCCTGCCTGCTGATCCGCCGCCGTACCTGGTCGGGCCGCAATACCGTGACCAGCGCGCGCCTGCTCTACCCCGGCTCGCGCTACCGCCTCGAAGGGCGGTTCGGCTCATGAGTGCGCCCCAGGTCCTGCGCGCGGTCGACTATCCGCGCATGCCGTGGAAGAACGGCGCCGGCTCCACCCAGGAAATCCTCCGTGACGGCGGTGCCGACCTCGAGGGTTTCGGCTGGCGCCTGTCCATCGCCGATGTCGGCCAGCCCGGACCCTTTTCCGCCTTCACCGGCTACCAGCGCGTCATCACCGTACTGGAGGGTGACGGCATGCGCCTCGTGGTGGATGGCAGGCCCTCCCGCGAGCTGAAGCCCGGCGATGCCTTCGCCTTCGATGGCGGCAGCTGCGTGCAGTGCGAGCTGCTGGGTGGCCCCATCCGCGACTTCAACCTGATCTACGCCCCGCAACGCTTCGGCGCTCGCCTGCAATGGCAGCGCGTCAACGGGCCGCTGCGCCTGTTCAGCTCCGCCCGCACCCTGGTGCTGTTCAGTGCCGGTGAGGGGCTGGATGTGCAGGTGGGCGGCGAGGCGCTGCACCTCGGCCGCCATGACTGCCTGCACCTGGAAGGTGACGGCGCGCTGCGCGAGCTGGTGCTCGATGCGCTGACCGTGGTGGATTGCTGCCTGATCGAGCTGCAGCCGCGCTGATCCCGTTGGGTTGTACATGACACCGTAGGTTGGCGCCGAGCGTGGCGAGGCCCAACGGTGCATCGCCTGATTTGGCTCGGCTCTGCTGTGGCGGCTGCGTGCCCCAGCGAAACGCCTCCCGGCCCAACCTGCGTTTCCCTCCTCCTGATTCCCCGCTGCGTTACCGAACGCCCCATTACCGTGCATGAAACGCTGCGCTTCGCCCCACAAGCGCACCCCGGTAACAGGTCGGCTACTTTCCCTCCTGCTCGTCATCGATTCTTCGCCCAGTGCCGGGGCCCAGGTAATCCGCTGCTTCCCGGGGTTCTGCGCGAGCTGTTGAAGCCTGCCTCGCCGAACTGGCCTTTCACTTGCATATGCTTGTATGTACAAGTTCATATGTGTGTAGATATCCGGGCTCGATTCCCGTCCCTCTACACCCCACGCCTCCCAGGAGCCTGCCATGACCAAATTCCGTGATGTCGAGATCCGCGCCCCGCGCGGTACCCAGCTCAACGCCAAGAGCTGGCTGACCGAAGCGCCGCTGCGCATGCTGATGAACAACCTGGACCCGGAAGTGGCCGAGAACCCCAAGGAGCTGGTGGTGTACGGCGGCATCGGCCGTGCCGCGCGCAACTGGGAGTGCTATGACGCCATCGTCCGCACCCTCAAGGAGCTGAACGAGGACGAGACCCTGCTGGTGCAGTCCGGCAAGCCGGTCGGCGTGTTCAAGACCCACGCCAACGCCCCGCGCGTTCTGATCGCCAACTCCAACCTGGTGCCGCACTGGGCGACCTGGGAACACTTCAACGAACTGGATGCCAAGGGCCTGGCCATGTACGGCCAGATGACCGCCGGCAGCTGGATCTACATCGGCAGCCAGGGCATCGTCCAGGGCACCTACGAGACCTTCGTCGAGGCCGGCCGCCAGCACTACGACGGCAAGCTCGCCGGCCGCTGGGTGCTCACCGCCGGCCTCGGCGGCATGGGGGGCGCCCAGCCCCTGGCCGCGACCCTGGCGGGCGCTTGCTCGCTGAACATCGAGTGCCAGCAGAGCCGCATCGATTTCCGCCTCAAGACCCGCTACGTCGACGAGCAGGCCAGGGACCTGGATGACGCCCTGGCGCGCATCGCCACCTACACCGCCGAAGGCCGCGCCATCTCCATCGCCCTGCACGGCAACGCCGCCGAGATCCTCCCCGAGCTGGTACGCCGTGGCGTGCGTCCGGACATGGTCACCGACCAGACCAGCGCCCACGACCCGCTCAACGGCTACCTGCCGGCCGGCTGGACCTGGGAGCAGTACCGCGACCGCGCACAGAGCGACCCGGCTGCCGTGGTTAAGGCCGCCAAGCAGTCCATGGCCGTGCACGTGCAGGCCATGCTCGACTTCCAGAAGCAGGGCATCCCCACCTTCGACTACGGCAACAACATCCGCCAGATGGCCAAGGAAGAAGGCG
Organism: Pseudomonas tohonis; assembly: GCF_012767755.2. NCBI lineage: Bacteria > Pseudomonadati > Pseudomonadota > Gammaproteobacteria > Pseudomonadales > Pseudomonadaceae > Pseudomonas > Pseudomonas tohonis. The sequence goes on along the minus strand of NZ_AP023189.1, from coordinate 6,195,075 downwards.
TCGCCAATGCCTTCGATTTCCCCGGCTTCGTCCCGGCCTACATCCGCCCGCTGTTCTGCCGCGGCGTCGGCCCGTTCCGCTGGGCGGTGCTGTCCGGTGACCCGCAGGACATCTACAAGACCGACGCCAAGGTGAAGGAGCTGATCCCCGACGATGCCCACCTGCACCGCTGGCTGGACATGGCCCGCGAGCGCATCGCCTTCCAGGGCCTGCCGGCGCGCATCTGCTGGGTCGGCCTGGGCCAGCGCGCCAAGCTCGGCCTGGCGTTCAACGAGATGGTGCGCAGCGGCGAGCTGTCGGCGCCCATCGTCATCGGCCGCGACCACCTCGACTCCGGCTCGGTCGCAAGCCCCAACCGCGAGACCGAAGCCATGCAGGATGGCTCCGACGCCGTCTCCGACTGGCCGCTGCTCAACGCCCTGCTGAACACCGCCAGCGGCGCCACCTGGGTGTCGCTGCACCACGGCGGTGGCGTGGGCATGGGCTTCTCCCAGCACTCGGGGATGGTCGTCGTCTGCGACGGCACCGACGAGGCCGCCGCGCGCATCGCCCGCGTGCTGACCAACGACCCGGGCACCGGCGTGATGCGCCATGCCGACGCCGGCTACCCGATCGCCATCGACTGCGCCCGCGAGCAGGGCCTCAACCTGCCGATGATCGGCAAGGGGGAATGAGCATGTTCGACCTCCATCTTCTGCCCGGTCGACTGACCCTGGCCCAGCTGCGCAAGGTTCATCTCGGGCCGGTGCGCGTGAGCCTGGACGCCAGCGCCGACGCGCCCATCGAGGCCAGCGTCGCCTGTGTGGAACGCATCATCGCCGAGGACCGCACCGCCTACGGCATCAACACCGGCTTCGGCCTGCTGGCCTCCACCCGCATCGCCCGCGAGGACCTGGAGAAGCTGCAGCGCTCCCTGGTGCTGTCCCATGCCGCCGGTGTCGGCGAGCCGCTGGACGACGCCCTGGTGCGGATGATCATGCTGCTCAAGGTCAACAGCCTGGCCCGTGGCTTCTCCGGCATCCGCCGCAAGGTGATCGACGCGCTGATCGCCCTGATCAACGCCGAGGTCTACCCGCACATCCCGCTCAAGGGCTCGGTGGGCGCCTCCGGTGACCTCGCGCCCCTGGCGCACATGTCCCTGCTGCTGCTCGGCGAGAGCCGCGCCCGCCACAAGGGCCAGTGGCTGCCGGCCACCGAGGCCCTGGCCATCGCCGGGCTGGAGCCGCTGACCCTGGCCGCCAAGGAGGGCCTGGCCCTGCTCAACGGCACCCAGGCTTCCACCGCCTATGCCCTGCGCGGGCTGTTCGAGGCCGAGGACCTGTTCGCCGCCGCCACCGTCTGCGGCGGGCTCAGCGTCGAGGCCATGCTCGGCTCGCGGGCGCCCTTCGATGCGCGCATCCACGCCGCCCGGGGCCAGCGCGGGCAGATCGACGTCGCCGCCGCCTACCGCTCGCTGCTCACCGAGAGCAGCGAGGTGGCGCGCTCCCATGCCCAGTGCGACAAGGTGCAGGACCCGTACTCCCTGCGCTGCCAGCCCCAGGTGATGGGCGCCTGCCTGACCCAGATGCGCCAGGCCGCCGAGGTGCTGGAGGTCGAGGCCAACGCCGTCTCCGACAACCCGCTGGTGTTCGCCGAGCAGGGTGACGTGGTCTCCGGTGGCAACTTCCACGCCGAGCCCGTGGCCCTGGTCGCCGACAACCTGGCCCTGGCCATCGCCGAGATCGGCTCGCTCTCCGAGCGGCGCATCTCGCTGATGATGGACAAGCACATGTCGCAGCTGCCGCCCTTCCTGGTGGCCAATGGCGGGGTCAACTCCGGCTTCATGATCGCCCAGGTCACCGCTGCCGCCCTGGCCAGCGACAACAAGGCGCTGGCCCATCCGCACAGCGTCGACAGCCTGCCCACCTCGGCCAACCAGGAAGACCACGTCTCCATGGCGCCGAACGCCGGCAAGCGCCTCTGGGCCATGGCCGAGAACGTGCGCGGCATCCTCGCCGTGGAGTGGCTGGGCGCCTGTCAGGGCCTGGACTTCCGCGAAGGGCTGAAGAGCTCGCCGAAGCTGGAGGAGGCCCGCGCCCTGCTGCGCGGCCAGGTGCCCTACTACCAGGAGGACCGTTTCTTCGCCCCTGACATCGAGGCCGCCAGCGCGCTGCTGGCCAGCGGTTGCCTCAACGCGCTGATGCCGGAGGGCCTGCTGCCGAGCCTCTGAGGCCGGCACCCCGACTACCCGCCATGCCGGGCGGCGCCTGCGATGGAGGCGCCGGAGCCGCCCACCACCCCAAGAACAAGGAGAACAAGGGAATGACTGTACAGACCAGCCTGCGCCGGGGCCTCAACGCCCGGCACATACGTTTCATGGCACTGGGTTCGGCCATCGGCACGGGCCTGTTCTATGGTTCGGCGTCGGCCATCCAGATGGCCGGGCCGGCGGTGCTCATGGCCTACCTGATGGCCGGGGCGGCGGTTTACATGGTGATGCGCGCCCTCGGGGAGATGGCGGTGCGCGAACCGGTGGCGGGCTCGTTCGGCCAGTACGCGAGCAGCTACATCGGCCCGCTGGCGGGCTTCCTCACCGGCTGGACCTACGCCTTCGAGATGATCATCGTCTGCCTGGCCGACGTGACCGCCTTCGGCATCTACATGAGCTTCTGGTTCCCCGAGGTGCCGCGCTGGATCTGGGTGCTGTCGATCATCTTCTTCATCGGCGCCCTCAACCTGTGCAGCGTGCGGGTGTTCGGCGAACTGGAATTCTGGCTGTCGCTGCTCAAGGTCTCGGCCATCGTCGCCATGATCCTCGGCGGCTTCGGCATCCTCCTGTTTGGTTTCGGCATGGCCGACGCGACCCATGCCGCCAGCGTCGCCAACCTCTGGAGCCACGGCGGCTTCATGCCCAACGGCCTGGGCGGGCTGATCGCCTCCTTCGCGGTGGTGGTGTTCGCCTTCGGCGGCATCGAGATCATCGGCATCACCGCCGGCGAGGCGCAGGACCCGCGTCGCACCATCCCCAAGGCGATCAACGCGGTACCGCTGCGCATCCTGCTGTTCTACGTGCTGACCCTGTTCGTGCTGATGGCGATCTTCCCCTGGCCGCAGATCGGCACCCAGGGCAGCCCCTTCGTGCAGATCTTCGACAGCCTGGGCATCGGCTCGGCCGCCACCCTGCTCAACCTGGTGGTGATCTCGGCAGCCGTCTCGGCGATCAACAGCGACATCTTCGGCGCCGGCCGCATGCTCTTCGGCATGGCCCAGCAAGGCCAGGCGCCCTCGGGCTTCGCCAGGGTCTCGCGCCATGGCGTGCCCTGGATGACGGTGCTGGTGATGGCCGGTGCGCTGCTGCTGGGCGTGCTGCTGAACTACCTGATCCCGGAGAACGTGTTCCTGCTGGTGGCCTCCATCGCCACCTTCGCCACCGTCTGGGTGTGGCTGATGATCCTCCTGGCCCAGGTCGGCCTGCGCCGTCGCCTCGGCCGCGAAGAAGTGGCGGCGCTGGCCTTCCCGGTGCCGTTCTGGCCGGTGGGCCCGGCCTGCGCCATCGCCTTCATGCTGTTCATCTTCGGGGTGCTCGGCTGGTTCCCGAAGACCCAGGCCGCGCTGCTGGTCGGCGCGGTGTGGATCGCCCTGCTGGTCATCGCCTGGTTCATCTGGGTGCGGCCGGGCGCTGGTGAGGGGCGGCAGGAGATGCCGTCCGTGTTGAGTCTGGATGACTGAGTGGTCGTACGCGGGATGAGCGGGGCGCCTGGGCGCACCCGCCATTCACGAGAATTCGTCGTCGCCGACGTACGGGAACCGGCTCTGGCCGGTTTCCTGCCCGGAAGCCGATGGCCTGCCCTCCGGGCATTTGCTCTGCCTTAACCCTTACCAAGTTCAAGGAGCGTCGGAACATGCGATTCAACAAGAAAGTGCTGGGCCTGGTGTGTGCCGTGGGACTGCTGGCGGGCCATGGGACCGCCCAGGCCGAAAGCTGGTGCGGAGCCGGCAAGCCGGTGAAGTTCGCCGGCCTCAACTGGGAGAGCGGCATGCTGCTCACCGACCTGCTGCAGGTCATCCTCAAGCAAGGCTACGGCTGCGAGACCGACAGCCTGCCGGGCAACTCCATCACCATGGAGCAGGCCCTGGGCAACAACGACATCCAGATCTTCGCCGAGGAGTGGATCGGCCGCAGCGACGCCTGGAACAAGGCCGAGAAGGCCGGCAAGGTGGTGGGCGTGGGCGCGCCGATCGTCGGCGCGGTGGAGGGTTGGTACGTGCCGCGCTACCTGGTCGAAGGCGACGCCAAGCGCGGGCTGGAGGCCAAGGCGCCGAAGCTCAAGGCCATCGCCGACCTGGGCCAGTACGCCGAGCTGTTCCGTGACCCGGAGGAGCCGTCCAAGGGCCGCTTCTACAACTGCCCGGCCGGCTGGACCTGCGAGCTGGAGAACAGCGAGATGCTCAAGGACTACGGCCTCGAGGACAAATTCACCAACTTCCGCCCCGGCACCGGCCCGGCGCTGGATGCCGCAGTGCTGTCCAGCTACCGCCGTGGCGAGCCTATCCTCTTCTACTACTGGTCGCCGACGCCGCTGATGGGCCAGGCCGACCTGGTGAAGCTCGACGAGAAGCCCGGCGTCGACAAGCGCGTGACCATCCAGGTGGGTCTGTCCAAGACCTTCCACGACGAGGCGCCGGAGCTGGTGGAGATGCTCAAGAAGGTCAACCTGCCCATCGACCTGCTGAACCAGAACCTGGCGCGCATGGCCAAGGAGAAGATCGCCTCGGACAAGCTGGCCAAGGCCTTCCTCAAGGAGCACCCGGAGGTTTGGCACGCCTGGGTCAGCGAGGACGCGGCGAAGAAGGTCGACGCATCGCTTTGACGCCTGACGGCACCCGCGCATCCACTCACCCGGAGAGCTCCCGATGTTTCCCGAACGCTTCACATTTTCCATCGCCGACTGGGTCAATGGCTGGGTCGATGCGCTGGTGACCAACTACGGGGATGTGTTCCGGCACATCTCCGACACCCTGCTGTGGGCCATCGTCAACCTGGAGTGGCTGCTGCGCGCCACGCCCTGGTGGCTGATGCTGGCGCTGGTGGCGGCCATCGCCTGGCACGCCACCCGCCGCGTCCTGCCGACCCTGGTGATCACCGGCCTGCTGTTCCTGGTGGGCGCGGTGGGGCTGTGGGACAAGCTCATGCAGACCCTGGCGCTGATGCTGGTGGCCACCTTCATCTCGGTGCTGATCGGCATCCCGCTGGGCATCCTCTCGGCGCGCAGCAATCGCCTGCGGGCGCTGCTGATGCCGCTGCTGGACATCATGCAGACCATGCCCAGCTTCGTGTACCTGATCCCGGTGCTGATGCTCTTCGGCCTGGGCAAGGTGCCGGCCATCTTCGCCACGGTGATCTACGCCGCGCCGCCGCTGATCCGCCTCACCGACCTGGGGATACGCCAGGTGGACGGCGAGGTGATGGAGGCGGTCAACGCCTTCGGCGCCAACCGCTGGCAGCAGCTGTTCGGCGTGCAGTTGCCGCTGGCGCTGCCGAGCATCATGGCCGGGGTCAACCAGACCACCATGATGGCGCTGTCGATGGTGGTGATCGCCTCCATGATCGGGGCCCGTGGCCTGGGCGAGGACGTGCTCATCGGCATCCAGACGCTCAACGTCGGCAAGGGCCTGGAGGCCGGCCTGGCCATCGTCATCCTCGCCGTGGTCTTCGACCGCATCACCCAGGCCTACGGCCGCTCCCGCCACGAGGCCAGCCAATGAGCAAGATCCAGGTGAAGAACGTCTACAAGATCTTCGGCCCGCGCGCCGAGGAGGCCATGGCGCTGATCCGCCAGGGGCGCAGCAAGGCCGAGGTGCTGGCCGCCACCGGCTGCGTGGTGGGGGTCAACGACCTGTCGCTGTCCATCGAGGCGGGGGAGATCTTCGTCATCATGGGGCTGTCCGGCTCGGGCAAGTCCACCCTGGTGCGCCACTTCAACCGCCTGATCGACCCCACCAGCGGCGAGATCCTGGTGGATGACGAGGACATCCTGCGCTACGACATGCAGGCCCTGCGCGACTTCCGTCGACGCAAGATCAGCATGGTGTTCCAGAGCTTCGGCCTGCTGCCGCACAAGAGCGTGCTCGACAACGTCGCCTACGGCCTCAAGGTGCGCGGCGAGAGCAAGGCGCAGTGCCAGGAGCGCGCCCAGCACTGGATCACCACCGTGGGCCTGGCGGGCTACGAGAAGTCCTACCCGCACCAGCTTTCCGGCGGCATGCGCCAGCGCGTGGGCCTGGCCCGTGCCCTGGCGGCGGACACCGACATCATCCTCATGGACGAGGCCTTCAGCGCCCTCGACCCTCTGATCCGCGCCGACATGCAGGACCAGTTGCTGGAGCTGCAGAAGGGCCTGAACAAGACCATCGTGTTCATCACCCACGACCTCGACGAGGCGGTGCGCATCGGCAACCGCATCGCCATCCTCAAGGACGGCCAGCTGATCCAGGTCGGCGCGCCGAAGGAAATCCTCCACCAGCCCGCTGACGACTACGTCGACCGTTTCGTCCAGCGCCGCGTGGCCAACCTGTGAGGACGGCATGGACATCGTGAAGACCAACCCCACCACCCTCGGAACCACTGTCTTCGGCGACGGCGCGCTGCGCTGGCGAGACGTGGTGGCCGTGGCCCGAGGCGGCCACCGCCTGGAGTTGTCGCCGGCTGCCTGGGCGCGCATCGACAACGCCCACGCCATCGTCCGCCGCATCGTCGAGCGCGGCGAACGTGCCTACGGCATCAGCACCGGCCTGGGCGCCCTGAGCGACATCCTGCTGGAGGGCGAGCAGCTCGCCGCGCTGTCGCGCAACACCCTGCTCAGCCACGCCTGCGGCGTCGGCCCGGTGCTGGAGGACGAGCAGACCCGCGCCATCATCTGCTGCGCCATCGCCAACTACAGCCAGGGCAAGTCCGGCCTGCAGCCACAGGTGGTGGAAGGGCTGCTCAACCTGCTCAACCGCGGCATCACCCCGCGCGTGCCGTCCCAGGGCTCGGTGGGCTACCTCACCCACATGGCCCATGTCGGCATTGCCTTGCTCGGCGTCGGCGAGGTGAGCTATCGCGGTGCCGTGGTACCCGCTGCCGAGGCGCTGGCGGCCGAGGGGCTGCAGGTGCTGCAGCTGGGTGCCAAGGACGGGCTGTGCCTGGTCAACGGCCTGCCCTGCATGACCGGCCTCGCCTGCCTGGCGCTGGCCGACCTGGAGCACCTGCTGCGCTGGGCCGACGTGATCGGCGCCATGAGCTTCGAGGCCCTGCGCGGCCAGCTCGCCGCCTTCGACCCGGCGATCCTCGAACTCAAGCCGCACCCGGGCATGCAGCGGGTCGGCAGCAACCTGCGCGCGCTGCTCGCCGGTAGCGAGGTGATCGCCGCCAGCCAGGGTCTGCGTACCCAGGATGCCCTGAGCATCCGCTCGATCCCGCAGGTGCACGGCGCCTGCCGCGACCAGTTCGACCACGCCGCGCGCCAGGTGGAGACCGAGCTCAATTCCGCCAACGACAACCCGCTGGTGCTGGGCACGCCGGACCACTACCGGGTGATCTCCCAGGCCAACCCCCACGGCGAGTCAGTGGCCATGGCCGCCGACCTCCTGGCCATAGCCGTCGCCGAGCTGGGTGGCATCGCCGAGCGCCGCCTGGATCGCCTGGTCAACCCGCTGGTCAGCGGCCTGCCGGCCTTCCTCGTCAGCCGCCCGGGGGTCAACTCGGGAATGATGATCGTGCAGTACGTGGCGGCGGCCCTGGCCGGCGAGAACCGCCACCTGGCGCAACCGGCGGTGGTGGACAACTTCGTCACCTCCGGGTTGCAGGAAGACCACCTGAGCCTGGGCACCAGTGCCGCGCTCAAGCTCGGCCGCGCGCTGGGCAATTGCCGGCAGATACTGGCCATCGAGTACCTGCTGGCGGCGCAGGCCCAGGAGTTTCTCGGCGAGCTGGCCACCGGCGTTGGCACCGCAGCGGCCCGCACCCTGCTGCGTGAGCGGGTGCCGGCCTACGAGGAGGACCGCTGGCTGGCCCCCGATATCGGCGCCGCCGTGGCGTTGCTGCGCGAGGTGCCGGCCCTGGAGACGATTTCCGCACGGACAGGAGGATTGCAATGAAGAGGTTCTGGCACGGCTGCCGTCTCGCCACCCTGCAGGGCGGGCGCTACTCGATCATCGAGGACGGCGCCCTGCTCACCGAGGGCGAGCTGATCCGCTGGGTCGGGCCGCTCGACCAGGCGCCCGACACCACCGGCGCCGAGCGCATCGACCTGGGCGGCGCCTGGGTCACCCCGGGGCTGATCGACTGCCACACCCACCTGGTGTTCGGCGGTGACCGCAGCGCCGAATTCGAGCAGCGCCTGGAGGGCGTCAGCTACGCCGAGATCGCCGCCCGGGGCGGCGGCATCGCCAGCACCGTGCGCGCCACCCGCGAAGCCGGCGAGGACGAACTGCTGGCCAGTGCGGTGACGCGCGCCAGGCACCTGCTGCGCGACGGCGTCACCACCCTGGAGGTGAAGTCCGGCTACGGGCTGGACCTGGCCAGCGAGCGCAAGATGCTGCGGGTCGCCCGGCGCCTGGGCGAGGTGCTGCCGCTGACGGTCACCACCACCTGCCTGGCCGCCCATGCGCTGCCACCGGAATACGCCGGGCGCGCCGACGACTACATCGAGCGGGTGTGCACCGAGATCCTGCCGCAACTGGCCGCTGAAGGCCTGGTGGATGCGGTGGACGCCTTCTGCGAGCACCTGGCCTTCTCCCCGGCCCAGGTCGAGCGGGTGTTCCAGGCCGCGCGCGGGCTGGGGCTGCCGGTCAAGCTGCACGCCGAGCAGCTGTCGTCCTTGCACGGTTCCAGCCTGGCGGCGCGCTATGGCGCGCTGTCGGCCGACCACCTGGAGTACATGACCGAGGACGACGCCATCGCCATGGCGGATGCCGGCACGGTCGCCGTGCTGTTGCCCGGCGCCTTCTACCTGCTGCGCGAAACCCGGCTGCCGCCCATCGAGGCCCTGCGCCGCCACGGCGTGGCCATGGCGGTGGCCAGCGATCTCAACCCCGGCACCTCGCCGGCGCTGTCGCTGCGGCTGATGCTGAACATGGCCTGCACCTCGTTCCGCCTGACCCCCGAAGAGGCCCTGGCCGGCGTCACCCTCAACGCCGCCCGTGCCCTGGGCCTGGCCGGGCGCTGCGGCAGCCTGGAGGCGGGCAAGCTCGCCGACTTCGTCGCCTGGGACATCGAGCGCCCGGCACAACTGGCCTATTGGCTCGGCGGCGACCTGCCCAAGCGGGTGGTGCGCCATGGACAGGAGATCGACCTTGGATAACGTCCTCGACTTCACCCCCGGCCGCGTGCCGCTGCTGATCAGCATGCCGCACCCCGGCACCCGCCTGACCCCGGCGGTGGAGGCCGGCCTGGTGGACGGCGCGCGCTCGCTGATCGACACCGACTGGCACATCCCGCTGCTCTACGATTTCGCCGCCGAGCTGGGCGCCGGGCTGCTGGCGGCCAACTACTCGCGCTACGTCATCGACCTCAACCGCCCGGCTGACGACACGCCGCTCTACGCCACCGCCACCACCGGCCTGTTCCCCGACGTGATGTTCGACGGCCAGCCGCTGTTCCGGGCGGGGTGCGAGCCTTCGGCCGAGGAGCGCGCCGGTTACCTGGACGGCATCTGGGCGCCGTACCACGGGCGCATCGTCGAGGAGCTGGCGCGGCTGAAGCGCGAGTTCGGCTATGCGCTGCTGTTCGACGCCCACTCCATCCGCGCCTTCATCCCGCGCCTGTTCGACGGCCACCTGCCGGACTTCAACCTCGGCACCCACGCCGGCGCCAGCTGCGACCCGGGCCTGGCCGATGCGCTGGTCAGCGTCTGCGCCCGCGCCGAGGGCTACAGCCATGTGCTCAACGGGCGTTTCAAGGGCGGCCACATCACCCGCCATTACGGCCAGCCCGACCAGCACATCCACGCCGTGCAGCTGGAACTGGCCCAGCGCACCTACATGAACGAAGTGGAGCCCTTCGCCTTCCGCGAAGACCTCGCCGTGCCCACCCGCAAGGTCATCCGCCAGCTGCTGCTGGCGATGCTCGCCTGGGGGCGGGAGCGGTACGGGCGTTGAGACGGCCTGGGGCCGCGTTGCGGCCATGGGCGAATGAATTCGCCCCTACAGGGCCGTGCGGTGAAGGGCTTTCGTAGGATGGGAAGAGCGCAGCGAATCCCATCGATCCCACCGGTACCCGGCCTTTCGCGAATGAATTCGCTCCCACAAGAGCGGTGTCGGGCTAGGTCTGCAGGCCGAGATGGCGGATGGTCGGCAGGGCAGGGGCGAGGCGATCCCAGGCGTCGTCCAGCAGTTCGGCGGGATAGAAGGGCAGGGCGGCCAGTTCCTCGCGGCTGATCCAGGCCAGTTCGCGGATGTCGAACTCGTCGCCGCCCAGGCCTTTGAGGTTGGCCAGGGTGGGCTCACCGCGGCGGGCATCGATGCGGTAGAACAGCTCCATGTGGAAGCGGCCCATCGCCGGCTCGGCGAACTCGCGGACGTAGACCAGCGGGCCGACGTCCACCTCCAGCCCGGTCTCCTCGAAGAACTCGCGCCTCACCGTATCGCGGGTGGAGGCGTCGGTGTCGGACTCGAAGCCTCCGCCCGGCGGTATCCAGTAGGTGTCGTCGCCAACCACGTGCTTGACCAGCAGGATGCGGCCGGCCTCCACCAGCAGGCCGGCGGCACGGATGCGGTGTTGCAGCTTGGGCGTCATTCCCAGTCGAGCCGTGCCAGTTTCCATTCGCCGTCCTCCAGCCACCATTCCAGCTTCACGGCATAGTGCCGCGCGGCGTCGGGGATCAACCCCTCGGCGCCGGCAAGCCCCACCTGGGCCTCGGTGTAGCCCTTGGTGCTGTAGGTCGGGTCGATGCGGTTGGCCTTGCCCAGGGCCAGGATGCGCACGTTGTTGTGACGCAGGAACAGCAGGGTCATGGTGCGCTTGGCCCATTCGCGGTCGAATTCCTTCTGGGCGGTGAACTGCGGGTGCAACTGGTCGAGCACCGCGCCGGTCTTCTTCGCCTCGAGGTTGTCCTGCAGTTGCTGCACGGCGGCATCCAGCGCGGCGGCGGGATCGTCCCGGCCGCAACCGGTGAGCGTGAGCAGAATCAGCGCGAGCGCGAAAATCATCTTCCCAGGTGACATGCCTAACTCCCTTTTCCTCGTTATGATGCCCGGCAGGACAGGTGGCGCAGACCCGCAAGGGGTCGAGCTTACGCACAGTATCGGAGCCCAGAATGCAGACTTTGTATCCGGAGATTAAGCCCTACGCCCGCCATGAGCTGGCGGTGGACGAACCGCATGTGCTGTATGTCGACGAGAGCGGTTCGCCCGACGGCCTGCCGGTGGTGTTCATCCACGGCGGACCGGGTGCCGGGTGTGATGCCATGAGCCGCCGGTTCTTCGATCCCAACCTCTACCGCATCGTCACCTTCGACCAGCGGGGCTGCGGCCGTTCGACGCCCCATGCCAGCCTGGAGAACAACACCACCTGGGACCTGGTCGCCGACCTCGAGCTGATCCGCGAGCACCTGGGCATCGACAAGTGGGTGCTGTTCGGCGGCTCCTGGGGATCGACCCTGTCCCTGGCCTATGCGCAGAAGCACCCCGAGCGCGTTCATGCGCTGATCCTGCGCGGCATCTTCCTCTGCCGTCCGCAGGAGATCACCTGGTTCTACCAGGAGGGCGCGAGCCGCCTGTTCCCCGACTACTGGGAGGACTACGTCGCACCGATCCCGGCCGACGAGCAGGGCGATCTGCTGCACGCCTTCCACAAGCGCCTGACCGGCAGCGACCAGATCGCCCAGATGCACGCGGCCAAGGCCTGGTCCACCTGGGAAGGCCGCACCGCCACGCTGCGCCCCAGCGGCCCGGTGGTGGAGCGTTTCAGCGAGCCGATGCGCGCCCTGTCCATCGCCCGCATCGAATGCCACTACTTCGTCAACGATGCCTTCCTCGAGCCCAACCAGCTGCTGCGCGACATGCACAGGATCGCCCACCTGCCGGGGATCATCGTGCATGGCCGCTACGACGTGATCTGCCCGCTGGACAACGCCTGGGCCCTGCACCAGGCCTGGCCCAACAGCGAGCTGCAGATCGTCCGTGACGCCGGCCATGCCGCATCCGAGCCGGGCATCACCGATGCGCTGGTGCGCGCCACCGACCAGATCGCCCGCCGCCTGCTCGACCTGCCGCCGGAAGACGAGGCCTGATGAAGGGCCTCCTGCAGCGGGTCTCCGCGGCCCGCGTGGACGTCGCCGGCGAAACCGTCGGCGCCATCGACCGGGGCCTGCTGGTGCTGGTGGGCGTCGAGCCCCAGGACAGCCGGGCCAGCGCCGACAAGCTCTTGCACAAGCTGCTCAACTACCGGGTGTTCAGCGACGCCGAGGGCAAGATGAACCTCTCGCTCGGCGCGGTCGGCGGCGGCCTGTTGCTGGTCTCCCAGTTCACCCTCGCCGCCGATACCCGCAGCGGCCTGCGCCCGAGCTTCTCCAGCGCGGCGCCGCCCGCCCTGGGCGAGGAGCTCTTCGACTACCTGGTGCAGCAGGCGCGCCTCAAGCACCCGCAGGTGGCCACCGGGCGCTTCGGTGCCGACATGCAGGTGCACCTGGTCAATGACGGGCCGGTCACCTTCCTCCTGGAGAGCTAGGCTTCACCCGCCACCCGTCCGATTCTGGCGTACTTCTTGCCTCTGACTCGCCATCCACGATCCGGGCGGTTAGCATTCTGCGCCTGCCCGACGTCCGTGGGCTGCACACAATAACGATCTGCCCAACCAGGAGTAAGAATGAAGAAGCTTCTCGCATCCCTGTTGCTCTCCGCCTGCGCCGTCACCGGCCTGGCCCACGCTGGCGTCGTCGATGATGCGGTCAAGCGCGGCACCCTGCGCGTCGGCATGGACCCCACCTACATGCCCTTCGAGATGACCAACAAGCGCGGCGAGATCGTCGGCTTCGAAGTCGACCTGCTCAAGGCCATGTCCAAGGCGATGGGCGTGAAGCTGGAACTGGTCTCCACCAGCTACGACGGCATCATCCCGGCCCTGCTGACCGACAAGTTCGACATGATCGGCTCCGGCATGACCCTGACCCAGGAGCGCAACCTGCGCGTCAACTTCTCCGAGCCCTTCATCGTGGTCGGCCAGACGCTGCTGATCCGCAAGGAGCTGGAAGGCAAGATCAAGTCCTACAAGGACCTGAACGACGCCCAGTACCGCATCACCTCGAAGATCGGCACCACTGGCGAGATGGTCGCCAAGAAGCTGATCGCCAAGGCCAAGTACAACGGCTTCGACAACGAGCAGGAAGCGGTGATGGACGTGGTCAACGGCAAGGCCGACGCCTTCATCTACGACGCGCCCTACAACGTGGTCGCGGTGAACAAGGCCGGCGCCGGCAAGCTGGTGTACCTGGAGGAGCCCTTCACCTACGAGCCCCTGGCCTTCGGCCTGAAGAAGGGTGACTACGACAGCATCAACTGGATCAACAACTGGCTGCACCAGATCCAGAAGGACGGCACCTACGATCGCATCCATGCCAAGTGGTTCAAGAACACCGCCTGGCTGAAGGATATGGAGTAACCGCAGCCGCGAAGCCCCGACGCTTCACGCTGCAGACGGCAGGTTCCGGCTCACGAGGCCGGGCCTGCCTTTTTGCCTTCTATGGCCTCCCGCCATGCAAGAGATAGCCCGTGACTAGAAAACAACGTCGCACCTGGCCCTGGCACGTACTGACCGGCCTGATCCTGGTCGTGGTCGCCTACGGCCTCTGGTACTCAACCTCCCTGATCTCCTACGAGTGGCGCTGGAACCGGGTGCCCCAGTACTTCGCCTACCACGCCGAAGAAGCCCAGCGCGCCGCCGAGTACGCGCGGGTCGACGCCATCGCCGAGGAGGGCGCCAACGCCCGGGTGACGCTGGTCAACGAGGCGGGCGAGGAGCAGCAGCTGGTGATCGCCAGGGACAGCCTGCAGGTCTCCCAGGGTGATGACGTGGCCGAGGGCGACGTCGTCGGGGTGACCCGCCACTGGGCCGCCGGCCCGCTGCTCTGGGGCCTCTGGACCACCCTGTGGATCTCCGTGCTGTCCGGCGCCTTCGGCCTGGCCATCGGCCTGTTCACCGGGCTCTGCCGGCTGTCGCCGAACCCCACCCTGCGCGACCTCTCCACCGTGTACGTCGAGCTGGTGCGCGGTACGCCGCTGCTGGTGCAGATCTTCATCTTCTATTTCTTCATCGGCACCGTGCTCAACCTGTCCCGCGAGTTCGCCGGGGTGGCGGCGCTGGCGCTGTTCACCGGCGCCTATGTCGGCGAGATCGTCCGTGCCGGCGTGCAGTCCATCGCCCGTGGGCAGAACGAGGCGGCGCGCTCGCTCGGCCTCTCCGCCGGGCAGTCGATGCGCCACGTGATCCTGCCCCAGGCCTTCAAGCGTGTGCTGCCGCCCCTGGCCGGGCAGTTCATCAGTCTGGTCAAGGACACCTCGCTGGTGTCGGTCATCGCCATCACCGAACTGACCAAGAGTGGCCGCGAGGCGATCACCACTTCCTTCTCCACATTCGAGATCTGGTTCTGCGTCGCCGCGCTCTATCTCGTGATCAACCTGCCCCTGTCGCAGATCGCCAACCGCCTGGAACGGAGGCTTGCGCAAAGTGATTGAAGTCCGTGAGCTGGTAAAAGTCTTCGACGCCCGTGGCCATGAAGTGCGCGCGGTCGACAACGTCACCACCCAGGTGAAGCGCGGCGAAGTGGTGGTGGTGATCGGGCCCTCGGGCTCCGGCAAGTCCACCTTCCTGCGCTGCCTCAACGGCCTTGAGGCGCTGGACTCCGGTTCGGTGAGCATCGACGGCGTCGACCTGGCCAACCCCAGGACCGATGTGAACGCCTACCGCCGCGAGGTGGGCATGGTGTTCCAGCACTTCAACCTGTTCCCCCACATGACGGTGCTGGAGAACCTGTGCCTGGCGCAGAAGGTCGTGCGCAAGCGCGGCAAGGCCGAGCGCGAGGAGAAGGCCCGGGCGTTGCTGGCCAAGGTGGGCATCTCGCAGAAGGTCGACGAGTACCCCTCGCGCCTCTCCGGCGGCCAGCAGCAGCGCGTGGCCATCGCCCGCGCCCTGTGCATGGAACCGAAGGTGATGCTGTTCGACGAACCCACCTCGGCGCTGGACCCGGAGATGGTCGGCGAGGTGCTGGACGTGATGAAGCAGCTGGCCGTCGAGGGCATGACCATGGTCTGCGTCACCCACGAGATGGGCTTCGCCCGCGAGGTGGCCGACCGGGTGCTGTTCTTCGACCATGGCAAGTTGCTGGAGGATGCGCCGCCGGCGCAGTTCTTTGAGCAGCCACAGGACCCGCGCGCGCAAGCCTTCCTGCGCCAGGTGCTGTAACGGAAAGGGCCGCGATGCGGCCCTTTTTCATTTTCGATCGCCGTGCCGCAGGGCGGGCAGGACCCGGGTGGCGAGTGGCGGCGCGCGGTTCCCGTTCAGTGCAGCGGCGTGGCCGGTCGCAGCTCGTTCTCTTCGAGCCAGTCCTGGGCCAGCTCGCGCAGGCGCGCGGCTTCGAAGGCCTGCCAGGCTTGCAGCAGCACCGGGTACTCCATCAGCACGTGGTTGAAGGTGCGCACCGGCTTGCGCCCGGCCAGGGCCTGCTCGAGGGCCGTGTAGGCGTGGGGATGGGACACCTCGTGGAGGAATTCCTGCATCAGCCGCAGGCTCTCGCCGGGTGTCAGCGGCTCCACCAGGAGGAAGCGTTCGGGCTCGGCACGCAGCAGGGCGTCCAGTTCCGGGTCGGGGTCTTCCTCGGGGATCAGCAGCAGCTTGCCGCTGAGCAGGTCGAGGTAGTGGTCGAGGCCTTCGGTGTTGAGGGCGAAGGCCAGTTCGTCGAGGTCGATGGTCAGTGGGCGCATGACGGGGCCTTTGGGGGGGAAGGGCGACTGCGTGATCCTACCCCCGGGGCGCCGTTTTGTCAGACGCGGAAGCGCGAGACCATCGATTGCAGTTCATTGCCCAGGCGCGCCAGCTCGATGCTGGAAGCGGCGGTTTCCTCGCTGGCCGAGGCGGTCTGCTCGGAGATGTCGCGCACGTTGATGACGCTGCGGTTGATCTCCTCGGCCACCGCGCCCTGCTGCTCGGCGGCCGCGGCGATCTGCTGGTTCATCTGCTGGATGGTGGAAACGGCCTGGGCGATGGTGCCCAGGCGGCGGCCGGCACGGCGGGTCAGCTCGACGGTGTTTTCGGTCAGGCTGCGGCTGGTGTCCATCAGGCTGGCGGCCTGCTGGGTGCCGCTCTGCAGGCCGGCGATCAGTTCCTCGATCTCCTCGGTGGATTTCTGCGTGCGCTGGGCCAGGCCGCGCACCTCGTCCGCCACCACGGCGAACCCACGCCCGGCGTCGCCCGCGCGGGCGGCTTCGATGGCGGCGTTGAGGGCCAGCAGGTTGGTCTGCTCGGCCACCGACTTGATCACGTCGAGCACGCTGCCGATCTTCTCGCTCTCCTGCTTGAGGCGGCCGACGGCCTCGTTGGAGCGGCCCACTTCGGTGGCCAGGCGATCCATCTGCTCGACCGCCTCGTTCACCGCCACCTCGCCCTCGCGGGACAGGCGGTCGGCGGAACTGGCGGCCTCGGAAGCCTGCTCGGCGTTGCGCGCGACTTCCTGCACGGTGGCGGCCATCTCGTTCATGGCGGTGGCGACCTGGTCGGTCTCGACCTTCTGGTTGTTGACCCCCGCGCTGGTCTGCCCGGTGACGGCGGAAAGCTGCTCGGCGGCGCTGGCGATCTGGGTGACGCCGTCACGGATATGGCCGATCAGTTCGCGCAGGCTCAGGGTCATGCGCTGCATGCTCTTCTGCAGTTGGCCGAGTTCGTCGCCGCGATCGACCTTGAGGTCTTCGCTCAGGTCGCCCGAGGCGATGCGTTCGGCCACGGCCAGGGTGCGCTGCAGCGGCAGGACGATCTGCCGGGTGATGATCACGGCGGCGGCGATGCCGATGGCCAGGGCGATGGCGATGGCCGTCAGCAGCAGGGTGCGGGTCTGGGCGGATTCGCTCTCGCGCTTGGCGGACTGGCTCTCGAACAGCTGGTTGCTGATCTGCAACAGCTTGTCGCGCTGCGTGGTCATGGCCTGGGCGTGCACCAGGGTGGCGTCGGTGGCGCTGCGGAAGGCGCCGATGGCGGCGCGGTAGGCCTTGAGGCCGGCGGCGACCTTGGCCAGGTCTTCGTCCTCACCCAGCGTCTCGCCGAGCTTGGCCTGGCCGGCCAGGGCGGTATCCACGGCGGTGAGGGCGGCCTGTTCCAGGCTGGGGTCGTTGCTGTAGGTGTAGCCGCGCACCTGGAAGCGGGCCTGTTGCACGGCGAGGCGCAGTTCGTTGATCTGGCGGTACTGGTCGAGGCGCGAGGCTTCGTCCAGGGCGATGTCGGAGAGGATGCGCTGCTCGATCTCGCCGATCGCCAGCACGGCGGCATCGGCGCTGGCGCCGAGCTGCGCGCGTGAAGCCTCACGGGCCTGGTAGGCCTGGCCGAGCTGGCCGAAGGCCTGCCGGTAGGCGCCGAGCGCGGCTTCCTCCTGATCGATGAGGTCGTGGTCCCTGGGATCGCTGAGTTGCTTGTCGAGCTCCTGGGCGAAGGCCTCGATCGCCTTGAGTGCGGCGTCGACCCTGTCGGCCGTCGCCGGCTCCTGCTTGATCTGGTACTCCTGGCGGGCGATGCGCAGGTCCTTGGTCATCTCGCTGAGCTTGGCGCTGGCGCCGAGCTTGTCGCCGCGCTCCAGGGTGGCGTCGAGGGCCAGCCAGCCGGTGAGGGTGATGAGCACCGTGAGCAGCAGTACCAGGCCGAAGCCGAGGGTCAGCTTGAGGTTGACACTGATATTGCCGAACCAGCGGAACATGAGGACTTCTCCAGCGAACGAGGCAGTTCCGTGGTTATCGGCAGGCGCGGGCGCGGCTTGAAGGCTGCGATGTCAGAACAGGCGGGCGAGCAGGGCGGTGACGGCGGTTTCCACGCGCAGGATGCGCTCGCCCAGCTGCACCGGGTCGAGGCCGGCTTCCTGGAGCTTTTCCACTTCGTAGGGAATCCAGCCACCTTCCGGGCCGATGGCCAGGGTGAGGGGGCCGTCCACTGCGCGTGGGCAGGCGGGCCAGGGGCCGGGGTGGCCGACCAGGCCGAGGGTGCCGGCGGCGAGGGCAGGAAGGCGGTCTTCGACGAAGGGTTTGAAGCGCTTCTCGATCACCACCTCGGGCAGCACGGTGTCGCGGGCTTGTTCCAGGCCGAGGACGAGCTGCTCGCGGATGGCGGCGGGCTCGAGGAAGGGGGTCTGCCAGAAGCTCTTCTCCACGCGGTAGCTGTTGAGCAGCACCAGGCGCGGTACGCCCATGGCGGCGACGGTCTGCAGCACGCGGCGGAGCATCTTCGGGCGCGGCAGGGCCAGCAGCAGGGTGATCGGCAGCTTGGCCGGCGGGGCCTGCTCCAGGCTGAACTGCAGCTCGGCGCGGTCGGCCTCCAGGCTCAGCAGGCGGCCTTCGCCCATGGCGCCGCCGAGCAGGCCGACGCGCAGGCTGTCACCGGCCTCGGCGCGGTGCACCTCGTGCAGGTGCCTGAGGCGGCGGCCCTGCAGCAGGGCACGATCAGGGGCGATCAGGTCGCCCTCTTCGAGCAGCAGCAGGTTCACGGCTGGGTGGCGGGCGGCTGGTCGCCGGGCTCGTCGGTGCTGTCCTCGGGATGGTCGCCACGCTTGCGGATCAACCCGCCGAAGAACACGCCGACTTCGAACAGCAGCCACATGGGGATGGCCAGGAGGGTCTGGGAGAAGATGTCCGGCGGGGTGAGGACCATGCCCACCACGAAGCACCCGATGATCACGTAGGGGCGGATCTTCTTCAGGTAGCTGACGTCGACCACGCCTATCCAGATCAGCAGCACCACGGCCACCGGGATCTCGAAGGCGACGCCGAAGGCGAAGAACAGGGTCATGACGAAATCGAGGTAGCTGCTGATGTCCGTCATCATCGACACGCCCTCGGGGGTGACGCTGGCGAAGAAGTGGAAGATCAGCGGGAACACCAGGAAGTAGGCGAAGGCCATGCCGGCGTAGAACAGCACGATGCTGGACACCAGCAGCGGCATGGCGATGCGCTTCTCGTGCTTGTACAGGCCGGGCGCGATGAAGCCCCAGACCTGGTGCAGGATCACCGGCATGGCGAGGAACAGCGCCACCACCATGGTCAGCTTGAAGGGCGTGAGGAAGGGCGAGGCCACGTCGGTGGCGATCATGGTCGCGCCTTCGGGCAGGTACTGGCGCAGCGGGGCGGAGACCAGGGTGTAGATCTTCTGGGCGAAGTAGAACAGCCCGGCGAAGATCAGGAAGATCGCGGCCACGCAGCGCAGCAGGCGGGTACGCAGTTCGGTGAGGTGCGAGACCAGGGGCATTTCCTGGTCCAGTTCCGGCTTCTGGTCGCTCATAGGGGGCGTGGCGGCTGTGGCTGTTCGATGGGCGCGACGGCGGGTGCGCTGGCCGCTACGGCGTCAGCGGCCGGTACGGCGGGGCTCGCCTCGGCCGCCACTGCTGGCGCGGCCTCGGGCGCCGGCTGCGGGGCGGCCGGCGTGGGCACGGGTTCCGCAGCGGGAGGCACGATGCTCTCCTTGATCTGCTTCTCCAGCGCCATGATCTGTTCGTTATGCAGCTGGCGACGGATCTCGTCGGCGCCGATCTCGCGTTCCACTTCCTGCTTGATGGCGTTGAAGCTGCGCTTGAGGCGCCCGATCCACAGGCCGGCGGTGCGGGCGGCACCGGGCAGGCGCTCGGGGCCGAGCACCAGCAGCGCCACCAGGCCGATCAGCAGCAGTTCACCAAAGCTGATACCGAACATGCTGGGTCAGTCCTTGCGCACTACCGGCTCTTCGACCTTCTGCGCCTGGCCGTCGATGGTGTGCGGCTGGTTCAGCGGGGCGCCGGGCTGCTGTGCCTGCGGCTGGGCGGCGGCCTGCTCGGCCTTCTGGTCTTCCTCGGTGTTCATCGCCTTGCGGAAGCCCTTGATGGCTTCGCCGACGTCGGAGCCGAGGTTCTTCAGGCGTTTGGTGCCGAACACCAGGACGACGACGATCAGAATGACCAGCCAGTGTTTCCAGTCGAAAATACCCATGGTTTGCTCCTGAGGCTAATGCGTTATGCGGAAGGCTGGCGGGCGGCTTTTTCAGCGTGCCCGGACAGGCCGAAGCGACGATCCAGTTCGTCCAGAACGGCCTGGGGGTGCTGGCCGAGGGCGGCGAGCATGACCAGGCTGTGGAACCAGAGGTCGGCGGTTTCGTAGATCAGATCGCTGCAGTCGCCGCTGGTGGCGGCGTCCTTGGCGGCCAGGATGGTTTCCACCGATTCCTCGCCGACCTTCTCGAGAATCTTGTTCAGCCCCTTGTGGTACAGGCTGGCCACGTACGAGGAGTCCGCAGCGGCGCCCTTGCGCGCCTCCAGGACCTCGGCGAGGCGGGTGAGGGTGTCACTCATGCGTATGTCCTGCGTGGTAGATCGCATCGGGGTCCTTGATGACCGCGTCGACGGTCTTCCAGTCGCCATTTTCGAAGACGCGGTAGAAGCAGCTTTCACGGCCGGTGTGGCAGGCGATGCCGCCGAGTTGCTCGACCATCAGCACCACCACGTCGGCATCGCAGTCCAGGCGCAGCTCGTGCAGGCGTTGCACATGGCCGGATTCCTCGCCCTTGCGCCACAGTTTGCCGCGCGAGCGTGACCAGTAGATGGCACGGTTCTCGGCGACGGTCAGGGTCAGGGATTCGCGGTTCATCCAGGCCATCATCAGGATGCGCCCGGTCTTGTGGTCCTGGGCGATCGCCGGGACCAGGCCGTCCGCATTCCAGTGGATCTGTTCAAGCCAGTCGTTCATTTGTACTTCCACGAGCGGGTCAGGCGCCCATGCGTGGCCTGACCGGGGCGGTTAGTGTGCCAGCGCCGGCGCAGGCTTGGCTATCGGCGCAATACCAGATACAGACCACCGGCCAGCATCAGCCAGGCGGGCCAGGCCGCCGCATGCTGCTCCAGGCCGAGGGTGGCGGCGCCCACCAGCAGGGCGGCGCCGATCAGGCGCAGGGCCAGGCCGTCGCGGGGCTTGTGCCAGGGTGGCGGCGGATCGGCGGCATGGGGCTGGCTCATGCGTTCCAGCAGGTCGCGGGTCATGTTGGCCAGGTGCGGCACCTGCTCGACCTGGGATTGCAGGTTGTGCAGCAGGCTCCTGGGACTGATGCGCTCGCGCATCCAGCGCTCCAGGTAGGGCTGGGCGGTGCTCCAGAGGTCGAGGTCCGGGTACAGCTGGCGACCGAGGCCTTCGATGTTGAGCAGGGTCTTTTGCAGCAGCACCAGTTGCGGCTGCACTTCCATGTTGAAGCGGCGCGCGGTCTGGAACAGGCGCAGCAGCAGCTGGCCGAATGAGATGTCCTTGAGCGGCTTCTCGAAGATCGGCTCGCAGACGGTGCGGATGGCCGCCTCGAAATCGTTGACCCGGGTCTCGGCGGGCACCCAGCCGGAGTCGATGTGCAGCTGGGCGACGCGGCGGTAGTCGCGCTTGAAGAAGGCGATCAGGTTGCGTGCCAGGTAGTCCTGGTCCTCTGGGGTGAGGCTGCCGATGATGCCGCAGTCGATGGCGATGTACTGCGGGTTCCAGGGCTGGCGGTTGCTGACGAAGATGTTGCCGGGGTGCATGTCGGCGTGGAAGAAGCTGTCGCGGAACACCTGGGTGAAGAAGATCTCCACGCCGCGTTCGGCCAGCAGCTTGAGGTCGGTGCGCTGGTCGGCGAGGGTCGCCAGGTCGGTGACCGGGACGCCGTAGATGCGCTCCATCACCAGCACCTTGGGGCGGCACCAGTCCCAGTACACCTGGGGCACGTAGAGCAGGGGCGAGCCTTCGAAGTTGCGGCGCAGCTGGCTGGCGTTGGCCGCCTCGCGGAGCAGGTCGAGTTCGTCGTAGATGGTCTTCTCGTAGTCGCTGACCACCTCCACCGGGCGCAGGCGGCGGGCGTCGCTGGACAGGCGCTCGGCGACGCGGGCGAGGATGAACAGCCAGGCGAGGTCCTGGCGGATGATCGGCCGCAGGTTGGGGCGGATCACCTTGACCACGACTTCCTCGCCGCTTTTCAGCTGCGCGGCGTGGACCTGGGCCACCGAGGCGGAGGCCAGCGGGGCGACGTCGAAGCGGGCGAAGACCTCGCTGACGCGGGCGCCGAGCTGCTCCTCGATGCGTGCCACGGCCTGCGCGGGGTCGAAGGGCGGGACCTGGTCCTGCAGGCGTGCCAGCTCGTCGGCGATGTCCGGCGGCAGCAGGTCGCGGCGGGTGGACAGCAACTGGCCGAACTTGATGAAGATCGGGCCGAGGCCTTCCAGCGCCAGGCGCAGGCGCGCGCCGCGGGAGAGCTCCAGGCGCTTGCGCGGGAGCCAGCGCCAGGGCAGCAGGTAGCTCAGGGCGCGCAGCCACCAGGGCAGCGGCAGGTCGAAGACCAGGTCATCGAGGCGGTAGCGGATGACCACACTCTGGATGCGCAGCAGACGGCGGACGGCGAGCAGCTTCATGCGTTGGGTTTGCTTTTCTGGGTCAGGCGCCCGATGCGGGCGTCGAGGCGGTCGAGGTCGACCTTGAGGCGGTCCAGTTCGGCGAAGCGGGCATCCGCCTCACGTTGGCCGACCAGTGTGCGCGACTCCTCCGCCAGGTAGTCGGCGAGGTTCAGGCGCAGGCTGTCGAGGCTCTGTGCGGTCCAGTCGACCCGGCTGCGGACGTGCGCGCCGAGCAGTTGGCTGGCGACCGGGCCGAGCCAGCGGGACAGTTCGTACTCCCAGTCCAGTTCGAGGTCCTGGAGGATGCCGGCGAGCTCCATGAGCGCGGCGCTGTCGCCGTCCAGCTCGACTTCCGGGCGGTGCAGGACGGCGGTCTTCTCGCGGCTGAGGGCCAGGCGCAGGAGGCTGGCGGCCGGCGCGCGCAGGCGGCAATCGGCCGGGGCGGCCCAGTTCGCGGCCAGTTGCAGGCCGTCGCCCCCGGGGAGGATGAACAGCTGCAGGGCGGGGGCCAGGCAGTCGATCTCGATCACCTTGCCTTCGAGGCGCGACAGGCGTGGCAACGCGGTGCCGTCGAGCCTGAGGACGCGGTTGATGCCGTGTTCGACGCCGGCGAGCAGGGCCTGGGTTAGCATCAGGGCTTGATGCCGCGGTGCAGGGCGACGATGCCGCCGGTCATGTTGTGGTAGGTGGCGCGTTCGAAGCCGGCCTCCACCATCATGGCCTTGAGGGTTTCCTGGTCGGGGTGCATGCGGATCGACTCGGCCAGGTAGCGGTAGCTCTCGGAGTCGTTGGTGATCAGCTTGCCCATCAGCGGCAAGAGGCTGAAGGAGTAGGCGTCATAGGCCTTGGACAGCAGGCCGCTGGTGGGCTTGGAGAACTCCAGTACCAGCAGGCGGCCACCGGGCTTGAGCACGCGCAGCATGGAGCGCAGGGCGGCGTCCTTGTGGGTGACGTTGCGCAGGCCGAAGGCGATGGTGACGACATCGAAATGGTTGTCGGGGAAGGGCAGCTGCTCGGCGTCGGCCTGGACGAAGCTGACGTTGCCGGCGACGCCGCTGTCCAGCAGCTTGTCGCGGCCGACCTTGAGCATCGAGGCGTTGATGTCGGCCAGTACCACCTCGCCGGTCGGGCCGACCAGGCGCGAGAACTGGCGGGTGAGATCGCCCGTGCCGCCGGCGATGTCGAGCACGCGGTTGCCCGGACGCACGCCGGAGAGCTCGATGGTGAAGCGCTTCCACAGCCGATGGACGCCGCCGGACATCAGGTCGTTCATCAGGTCGTACTTGGCGGCCACGGAATGGAACACCTCGGCGACCTTGTCGGCCTTCTGGCTCTCGGGAACGCTCTGGTAGCCGAAGTGGGTGGTGGGTTCGGCATCGCTGCCTTTGCGCGGATCGTTCATGTCGCTGCCCCGGAAGAAATTGGCGGCCATTTTAGGCGCGGTTGCCCTGCTTTGTCTTGGCCCCGAACGGTGCCGGTTCGCCAGGGCCCAGGGCCGGCCTGCTATAGTCGCGCGACCATAAGTCGCAGTCAGGAGTTGGCCCATGGCCCGCATCAATGTCGAACGTTCCCACAGCCTGGGTCGCACCGCTGTCAGGGCCAAGGCCGAGCAGCTCGCCGAGCGCCTCGCCCGCGAGTACGACGTGCGCTACCAGTGGCGTGGCGACACCCTGGAGTTCAAGCGCAGCGGTGCCGACGGGCAGATCGAGGTCAGCGACGACAAGGTCAACGTCGAGGTGAAGCTGGGCCTGTTGCTCTCGACCATGAGCGGCAGCATCAAGCGCGAGATCGAGAAGGCGCTGGACGAGTACCTGGTCTGAGTGGTCCAGCGGCATCCCCGCTCCGTCGGGGATGCCGGTTCCGGCGGGGCCGCAACGGCTTCGCCATGACGGGCTCCACGGGGCGCCCCGGCCGACCGGACCCTACCCGCGGCTAGTATGCGGTTTCTAATTTTCCTCGCTAACGTGCACCCCAAGCCCTGAGAAAGGGCGAGTCCTCCATTATCCGAGTGAGGTGCACCATGGCCAAAGCAGCCGTCGTCAAGAAGAAAGTCGAAGCAAGCAAGACCACCGTCCTTTCCGATGTCCGTCTCTATGCCCGCAAGATCTGGCTGGCCGGCCTGGGTGCCTACGCCAAGGCCGGGCAGGAGGGCGCCGACTACCTGCGTGACCTGGTGAAGGCCGGCGAGGGTGTCGAGAAGCAGGGCCGCAAGGCCGTCGATGCGCGCGTCGAAGCCGCCAACAGCCAGATCGATTCGGTGAAGGGCAGCGTGAAGGGCTCGGTCACCGGCGTGAAGGAAAAGGTCGAAGTGCAGCTCGACAAGATCGAAAAGGCGTTCGACAACCGTGTCGCCGTCGCCCTCAATCGCCTGGGTATTCCCTCGCGACAGGACGTTGAGGCACTCTCTGCTAAGCTTGATGAGCTGAGCGCGTTGCTCGAGCACGTCGCGCGAACCAAATAAGGAGAGCAGGATGGCTGGTAAGAAAAAAACCACGAAAGAAACCAACTCCTGGATCGGCGAGATCGAGAAATACTCGCGCCAGATCTGGCTGGCTGGCTTGGGGGCCTACTCGAAGGTCAGCAACGACGGCACCAAGCTGTTCGATGCGCTGGTCAAGGACGGTGAGAAGGCTGAAAAACAGGCCAAGACCGAAGTCGACAAGCAGGTCGATGCGGTCAAGTCCCGCGTTGGTTCACGCGTCGGCTCCGCCAAGTCCAAGGTCGATGAGGTCAAGGACAAGGCGATCGGCAAGTGGAGCGAGCTGGAAGAGGCGTTCGACAAGCGCCTGAACAGTGCCATCTCCCGTCTCGGCGTACCCAGCCGTAACGAAGTGAAGGACCTGAACAGCAAGGTCGACAGCCTGACCCGTCAGATCGAGAAGCTCACCGGCGTCTCCGCCAAGTCGGTCAAGCCTGCCGCCAAGGCAGCAGCGAAACCCGCCGCCAAGCCGGCTGCGAAGACCGCTGCGGCCAAACCGGCTGCCAAGCCCGCCGCCAAACCGGCAGCCAAGCCGGCCGCGAAGGCCGCTGCGAAGCCTGCAGCGAAGACCGCCGCCGCCAAACCGGCAGCCAAGGCCGCCGCCAAGCCTGCTGCGAAGCCGGCCGCGAAACCCGCTGCGAAGGCAGCAGCCAAACCTGCGGCGAAGCCGGCGGCGGCCAAGCCCGCAGCCGCTGCCAAGCCTGCAGCTGCGGCCAAGCCTGCGGCGAAGCCCGCTGCCAAACCTGCTGCGAAGAAGCCTGCGGTGAAGAAAGCCGCTGCGCCGAAACCGGCAGCCGCCAAGCCGGCGACCCCGGCCGCGACCCCGGCTCCGGCCGCTGCACCGAGCACCCCGGCCGCCACTCCGGCACCGGCCGCTCCGGCGAGCACGCCAAGCCAGTCCTGATCTCCAGGGACCACAGACGCCCGGCCTTGCGCCGGGCGTTTGCGTTTCAGGCTTCCAGGTAGCGCCGTGCCATGCGTTCGGCGGCCTGGCGTGATTCGTCCTGCAGGTGCGGGGCCACCAGCATCATGATCTGGTACACCACCAGGCGTACTTCCCCTTCGTTGCCGAGGATGCGCTGGTAGTCGAGTGAGAACAGCAGGGTCAGGGTGATCTGCTCGACCAGCTGGCCGAGGGATTCGGTATCGCTGACCAGTCGTTCCCGCGCCTTGAGCCGTGCCAGCAGCGAGGCCAGGGTGCGCTTGAGGGCATTCAGCCAGCTGCGCATGCCACGGGCCAGCTTGGGCAGCCGCCCGGCGAGGTTGGACAGGTCCTGGAAGAGGAAGCGGTACTGCGCCAGGCGCTCGACGATCAGGTGCAGGAACAGCCAGTAGTCCTCGACGCCGAGCTCCACGTCCTCGGGTGGGTCGAGCAGGGGCGCGAGCTCATCCTGGAAGCGCTCCAGCAGCGCCATCACCAGGGGTTCCTTGCCGTGGAAGTGGTAGTAGAGGTTGCCCGGGCTGATGCCCAGTTCGGTGGCGATTTCAAGGGTGGTGACGTTGGGCTCGCCCTCGCGGTTGAACAGCATCAGGGCGCATTCGAGTATCCGGTCTCGGGTCTTCATCCAGTCTTCTTGTCGTCGTTGCATGCGGCCGGCCGGGTGCGCCCCGGCCTGCCGAACGTCTTCAGCGCACGTGCACGTATGTGCCGGGTGCTGCCTCCATGGGTGGGTGGGCCTGGTTGCCGAGGGCGACCAGGGTCTCGCGCTGCTCCCCCGAGCGCGCCTGTATCCAGCTCAGCCACTCGGGCCACCAGCTGCCCTGGACGTTCTTCGCGTCGTAGTACCAGGCGCGGTGGTCGGAGCTGAGCTTGCCGTTCTCCAGGTAGTTGGCCTTGGGGTTGCCCGGCGGGTTGAGGATGCTCTGGATGTGCCCGCTGTTGGACAGCACGAAGCGGCTCTCGCCACCGAGCAGGCGCGCGGAGCGATAGACCGCGTCCCAGGGGGTGATGTGGTCGTTGATGCCGGCGACGCTGAAGCTGTCCACCGTGACCTTCTGCAGGTCGATCGGGGTGCCGCAGATTTCCAGCGCACCGCCCCGGGTGAGCGGGTTGTGCTTGAAGAAGTCCAGCAGGTCGCCATGCAGCGCGGCGGGCAGGCGGGTGTTGTCGTTGTTCCAGTAGAGGATGTCGAAGGCCGGTGGCTGGCGGCCCAGCAGGTAGTTGTTGACGAAGTAGTTCCACACCAGGTCGTTGGGACGCATCCAGGCGAAGATCTTGGCCATGTCGCGGCCATCCAGCACGCCGTGCTGGTAGGAGCGGCGCTTGGCCGCTTCCAGGGTCTGCTCGTCGGCGAAGAGTGCGGCGGGGCTGTCGACCTGGCTGTCCAGCAGGCTCACCAGGTAGCTGGCGCTGCTGACCTTGCGCAGCTGGCGCTTGGCCTGGAGGTGGCCCTGCAGGGCGGCGATGGTCAGGCCCCCGGCACAGGCCCCCATCAGGTTGACGTCCTTGCTGCCGGTTATGGCGCGGGCCACGTCGACCGCCTGCTCCAGCGCTTGCACGTAAGTGGACAGGCCCCATTCGCGGTGGCGGGCATCGGGGTTGCGCCAGCTGACCATGAACACCTGCAGGCCGTTCTTCAGCGCGTACTGGACGAAGCTCTTCTCCGGCGAGAGGTCGAAGATGTAGAACTTGTTGATCTGCGGGGGAACGATCAGCAGGGGCTTGAGGTACTGCTTCTCGCTCATCGGCTTGTACTGGATCAGCTCCAGCAGCTCGTTGCGGTAGATCACCGAGCCGGAGGTGGTGGCCAGGTTGCGACCGATCTCGAAGGCGTGCTTGCTGACCTGGCTGGGCATGGCGTTGTTGTTCAGCAGGTCGTCGAACAGGTGGCGCACGCCGTTGATCAGGCTCAGGCCGCCGGTGTTGAACAGCTCCTTGACCGCCAGAGGATTGAGCAGGCTGTTGGACGGCGCCATGGCGTCGCTGACCAGTGCCAGGACGAAGCGCGCGCGGGCACGGTCGTCGTCGCTGAGGTCACTGTCCTCGACCCAGGCGTAGAGCTGTTTCTGCCAGGCCAGGTAGGCCTGCAGGCCGCGACGGTAGAACGGGTTGTGGCTCCAGGAGGGATCGGCGAAGCGTGCGTCCTGGGGATTGGGCTTGTGCGGGGTGTCGCCCATCAGCACGCGGCCGAGCTGCCCGCCGAAGGCGAGCACGTGCCGGGCGCTGTGCACGGGGTGCTTGAGCCCCTGCAGGGCCAGGGTGCGGACGGTGGAGGCCAGGTCCTTGCCTCGCAAGCCGACGATCGCGCTCTGCGCGTTCATGTAGTTAGCGGGGACCGGCAAGGCACCCGACACCTGTTTCTCTCGCATGGGGGCAACACTCCGTAATCAATCCGTCGTCAAGGAGGGTTAGGCAAGGCTCGTACCACTGAGCGCAATAGGTGCATTCCAGACTACTGCGCTGGAAATTCAAGTTCGTTACAACGCGCTCCCGGAGGGGCGAATGCGGTGCCTCCGCCCCATCATGGAGCGGAGCCACCGGCGCGCCTGGGCTTCAGGGGGTGCGCAGTTGCATGGGCTGCGGATGGATGACTGCCCGCTGACGCTCTTGGGCGAGGAACTTCATGATGATCGGCGCCACCGTCTCCGCGCGGGTCACGAGGAACAGGTGGCCGTCGTCGATGACATGGAGTTCCGAGTTGGGGATGCGCCAGGCGAGCATGCGCATGTTCACCAGCGGGATGATCGGGTCGTCGTCGCCGGCCAGGACCAGGGTCGGTTGGCGGATGCGATGCAGCCAGTGGATGCTGGTCCAGCCGAGGCCGGCGAACAGCTGCCAGTAGTACCCGAGCTTGCCCGAGGAGCGCACCTTGCTGGCGTGGGCCATGGCCAGGGTCGGGTCGCGCCGGAAGGCGCCGCCGTAGATGTCCGGGGCGATGTGCACGCCGTAGGACGGCTGGATGTAGCGTCGCGGGCTGGCCATGCGCCAGAGCACCTTGGGCTTGCCGGGCACCATGATCGCGCCGGCCGAGGTGGCGGCGAGGATCAGCTTCTTGCAGCGCTCGGGGTAGTCGTGCGCGAACTGCTGCGCCAGGGCGCCGCCCCAGGACACGCCGATGGCGTTGACCTGGCCGTAGTTCAGGTAGTCGAGCATGCGTGCGGCGAGCTTGGCCAGGCCGGGGAAGCGATAGGGCTTGCTCGGGGTGGACGAGCCGCCGACACCGGGGACGTCGAAGGCGATCACCTCCTGGTCCGGGTCGAGCGCCTGGACGAAGGGGAACACCAGTTCGAGGTTGGCACCGATGCCGTTGAAGATCAGCAGCGGCGTCAGGTGGTCCTTGCCGGGCCTGACGGCGGTGCGGATGGTCTGGCCATCGAGGTCGATGGTGCGGAAGACGAAAGGTTGCGGCATGCGCTGGCCCCTATGGATTGAAACGACGGGAGGCGCCCGCGAGGGGCCTCCCTGTAGCGCCAGGCCAAGCCTGGTTCAGGCCGCCGCCGGTCTTGGCGGTGGGCCTGGTCGGCACGTCCGGGTGCCAGGGCAGCAATGCGCGAGCCGCGCGATCAACGTTCGTGGACATAGGTCCCGGGCGATGCCTCGCCGGCCGGGTACGCCTTGTTGCCGAGGGTGAAGCTGGCCTTCTTGGTCTTGCCCGAGCGCTCCGCCAGCCAGGTCTGCCAGTACAGCCACCAGGAATCGGCGTGCTTGGTGGCGTTCTCCTGCCATTCCTTCGGGTCCACCGGCATTTCGCTGTTGGTCGAGAAGCGCGCCTTGGGGTTGCCCGGGGGGTTGAGGATGCTCTGGATGTGCCCGCTGTTGGACAGCACGAACTCGCATTTGCCGCCCAGCAGGCGGGCGGAGCGGTAGCAGGCTTCCCAGGGGGTGATGTGGTCGGTGGTGCCGGCTACGCAGAAGAAGTCGCAGGTGACCTTCTTCAGGTCGATCGGGGTGCCACAGACCTCCAGTGCATCGGGGCGGGTCAGCGGGTTGGTCTTGAACATCTCCACCAGCTCGCCGTGGAAGGCGGCGGGCAGGCGCGTGGTGTCGTTGTTCCAGTAGAGGATGTCGAACACCGGCGGCTCGTTGCCGAGCAGGTAGTTGTTCACCCAGTAGTTCCAGATCAGGTCGTTGGGGCGCATCCAGGCGAAGACCTTGGCCATGTCCTTGCCTTCGAGCACGCCGGACTGGTACGAGCGGCGCTTGGCGGCTTCCAGGGTGGTTTCGTCGGCGAACAGCGCGACCTGGGTGTCGAGGTTGAAGTCGAGCACGCTGACCAGTTGGGTGAAGGCGTGCACCTTGTGCTCGCCGATCGCCTGGTAGTGGCCCAGGAGGGCGACGGTGGTGATGCCGCCGGAGCAGGCACCGAGCATGTTGAGGTCCTTGGCGCCGGTGATCTTCAGCACCACCTCGATGGTTTCCTTGAGCGCTTCGATGTAGGTCGACAGGCCCCACTCGCGCTGGGCCTTGGTCGGGTTGCGCCAGCTGACGATGAAGGTCTGGATGCCGTTGCGCAGGTTGAAGCGCGCCAGGCTCTTCTCCTGGGACAGGTCGAAGACGTAGAACTTGTTGATCTGCGGTGGCACCACCAGCAGTGGGCGCTCGTGCACCTGCTCGGTGATGGGCTTGTACTGGATCAGTTCCAGCACGTCGTTGCGGAACACCACCGCCCCTTCGGTGGTGGCGAGGTTCTTGCCGACCTCGAAGGCGTCCATGGCTTCGGTCATCAGGTTGATCACGAAGTGGCCGCGGCTGGTGTCGGATGCGGACAGGTCGCTGTGCTCGATCCACTGGTGCAGTTCCTTGCGCCAGGCGAGGTAGGTCTGCAGGTAGCGCTTGTAGAGGGGGTTCTGGCTCCAGGCCGGGTCAGCGAAGCGACGGTCGTCGGCTTCGGGTTGCAAGGCGGAGGAGCCGAGCAGGACGTTCTTCAGCTCGACCCCGAAATGGGCGACGTGCTTGGCACTGTGGAAGGGCTGCTTGATGGCCTGCAGCATGACCATGCGCGCGGAGGTCAGCAGATCCTTACCACGGATGCCGATCACCGGGTTCAGGCCCAGGGTGTTCTCCGAGGCTTGTCGCTGCAGGTCTTCATTGTTCTTGTTGCTCATCTACGACGCTCCATTGTCCAGAGGCGGATACCGGGTGACTGCTGTACGGGACAGTTAAGCGTGCCTGGTACTGCTCGGGTTACCGGGGGTGCGAAGAGAACTTCGCCGATTTCTATGAACCTGTGGTTGCCAAATGCATGGAACCTGCCAGTTCTTGGTTACCCGAGTTTGTGGATTTGCGCAAGCTGGCCCGGGGACGGGCGCGCGCGGAGGGAGTATGTCGCGGGGTTCTAGAAAATGCGCTCTAACCTTGTGCGGCCTGGCCAGAAGGGGGCTGGCCGGTGCACCGGATCAGAGCATCAGGCGGACGACGCTTTCGTCGGGATCGCGTGAGCGGCCGGCGGCTGCAAGCTGCTCCAGGTAGTCCTTCCAGAGTTCGTCCTGGCGGGTGGCGAGCTCGAAGAGGTAATCCCAGGTGAAGAGGCCGCTGTCGTGGCCATCGTCGAAGACCAGTTTCAGGGCATAGTTGCCCGCCGGTTCGACACCGGTGAGCGCGACCCGCGACTTGCCGTACTGCAGGATCGGCTTGCCGTGGCCCTGCACCTCGGCCGACGGCGAATGCACCCGCAGGAATTCGGCGGGCAGGCTGTAGCGCGCATCGCCATAGCCCAGCACCAGGGTGCGGGAGGCTTTGTGCAATTCGATCGAAGTGGGGAGGCGCATAGCGATAGCTCCAAGCGGCAAGCTTCAAGCTGCAAGAGGCGTGGTGCTTGCCGCTTGCAGCTTGGGGCTTGAGGCTGCGGTCAGAGAATGTACCGCGACAGGTCTTCGTCCTTCGCCAGCTCGCCGAGGTGGCTGTTGACGTAGGCGGCGTCGATCAGGATCGGTTTCTCGTCGTGCTGGGCGGCCAGGTCGCCGGCGCTGAAGGAGACTTCCTCCAGCAGGCGCTCCAGCAGCGTGTGCAGGCGGCGGGCACCGATGTTCTCGGTCTTCTCGTTGACCTGCCAGGCGATCTCGGCCAGGCGCTTGATGCCTTCGGGCGCGAACTCGATGTTCAGGCCTTCGGTCTTCAGCAGCGCGCTGTACTGCTCGGTCAGCGAGGCATGCGGCTCGGTGAGGATGCGTTCGAAGTCCTCGGGCGAGAGTGCCTTGAGCTCGACGCGGATCGGCAGACGGCCCTGCAGTTCCGGCACCAGGTCGCTGGGCTTGGACAGGTGGAAGGCGCCGGAGGCGATGAACAGGATGTGGTCGGTCTTGACCATGCCCAGCTTGGTGTTGACGGTGCAGCCTTCGATCAGCGGCAGCAGGTCGCGCTGCACGCCCTCGCGGGAGACATCGGCGCCGCCGACGTTGCCGCGCTTGGCGACCTTGTCGATCTCGTCGATGAAGACGATGCCGTTCTGCTCCACCGCTTCCAGGGCGCGGGCCTTGAGTTCCTCTTCGTTGACCAGGCGCGCGGCTTCCTCGTCGCGCACCAGTTTCAGCGCTTCCTTGACCTTGAGCTTGCGGCTCTTGCGCTTGCCCTTGCCCATGTTAGAGAACAGATTCTGCAGTTGGCTGGTCATCTCCTCCATGCCGGGCGGGGCCATGATCTCGACGCCGGCGGGGCTTTCGGCCACTTCGATGTCGATCTCCTTGTCGTCCAGCTGGCCTTCGCGCAGGCGCTTGCGGAACAGCTGCCGGGTGTTGGAGTCCTCGCGCTGCGGCTCGTCGCCGAAGCCGTTGCGGGCCGGCGGCAGCAGGGCGTCGAGGATGCGGTCCTCGGCGGCGTCCTCGGCGCGGAAGCGCACCTTGTGCATCTCCTGCTCGCGCATCATCTTCACGGCGGCGTCGGCCAGGTCGCGGATGATCGATTCGACGTCTCGGCCCACATAACCCACCTCGGTGAACTTGGTGGCCTCGACCTTGAGGAAGGGCGCGTTGGCCAGCTTGGCCAGGCGGCGGGCGATCTCGGTCTTGCCGACGCCGGTCGGGCCGATCATCAGGATGTTCTTCGGCGTCACCTCGGCGCGCAGCTCGACCGGCAGCTGCATGCGCCGCCAGCGGTTGCGCAGGGCGATGGCCACGGCGCGCTTGGCGTCGTCCTGGCCGATGATGTGGCGGTTGAGTTCGTGGACGATCTCGCGGGGGGTCATGGACATGTACGGAAACTCCGGTCTGGACGGCCTCACTCGGCGGCGTCCAGCTCCTCGATGGTGAGGTTCTGGTTGGTGAACACGCAGATCGATCCGGCAATGTTCAGGGCGGTCTCGGTGATCTCGCGGGCGGACAGGTCGGTGCGCTGCAGCAGCGCGGTGGCCGCGGCCTGAGCGAAGCCGCCGCCGGAGCCCATGGCGATCAGGCCGTGCTCGGGTTCGACCACGTCGCCGTTGCCGGTGATGATCAGCGAGGCGTCCTTGTTGGCCACGGCGAGCATGGCCTCCAGGCGGCTGAGGGAGCGGTCGGTGCGCCAGTCCTTGGCCAGCTCGACGGCGGCACGGACGAGGTGGCCCTGGTGTTTTTCCAGCTGGCCTTCGAAGCGTTCGAACAGGGTGAAGGCATCTGCGGTGGCGCCGGCGAAGCCGGCCAGGACCTGGCCGTGATAGAGGCGGCGCACCTTCTTGGCGTTGCCCTTCATCACGGTATTGCCGAGGGAAACCTGGCCGTCGCCGCCCATGACGACTTTGCCGTTGCGGCGGACTGAAACGATGGTGGTCAAGGGGGGAGTCTCCACGCAGCGGGGCGAATTGCCCGAATGGAAACCCAGATGGGGGAGGCGGCGCGGCTTTTCAACCGCGCCCCTGCGATTAGCCGATCAGCGTACCTGCCGTTGTTGCAACAGGAGATTACCGAAGCCGCTGCCGGCCAGCTGTTTCTGCGCGCCGGCGAGTTGCTCGCGGCTGGCGAAGGGGCCGACGAGCACGCGGTACCAGGTTTCCTCGCGCACGGTGCCGGATTCCACCTGGACGTTCTGGCCCAGCAGGATGATCTGCGCGCGCACGCGGTCGGCGTCGTCCTTCTTGCGGAAGGAGCCGGCCTGCAGGAAGAACTGGGTCACCGGCGCCTTGGCCACGGTGGGCGGTGGTGGCGGCACCTGGCCGGCGAGGGCGGCCTCGGCGCGGGCGGCGTCGATCTTCGCCGCCTCCTCGGGCGTCACCGGCTGGGTGGGGGGCGTCGGCGGCGGGTCCTTGGGCAGGGCGTCCGGCGGCACGATGACCTCGGACTCCGGCAGCAGCGTGTAGAAGTCGTACTTGGGCTTGGCCGGTTCCGGTGTCGTCTGGGTTTGCGGCTGGCCACCCGTTTGCGGGCGCGGCGTCGGCTTGCCGTTCGCCGCCTGCTGCTCCGGCTTGGTGCGGCGGATGTCGTCGCGACCCGGCTCGAGCTTCATCAGCATGACCACGAAGCCGCCGATGACCAGGCCCATCACCAGCCAGACCCAGCCCGGCACCGGCTTCTTCGGCGGTGCCTGGTAGCGGCTGGCCCCGCGCTTGGGTGCTGCTTTCTTCTTCGCCATAGTCCGTTACATGCGTTCCAGGGTTTGCAGGCCGAGCAGCTCCAGGCCCTGCTTGAGGGTGCGGCCGGTCAGCGCGGCGAGGCGCAGGCGGCTCTGCTGGGTGGCTTCGTCCTCGGCGGCGAGGATCGGGCAGTTCTCGTAGAAGCTGGAGAACAGGCCGGCCAGGTCGTAGAGGTAGGTGCAGAGGATGTGCGGCACGCCCTTGGCGGCGACGTTGTTGAGGATGTCGGCGAACTGCGCCAGCTTGGCCGCCAGGGCCTGCTCCTGCTCGGCGGCGAGGACGATCTGCCCGCCGATCTCGTCGATGCCCTTGCCCAGCTTGCGGAATACGCTGGCGGTACGGGTGTAGGCATAGAGCAGGTAAGGCGCGGTGTTGCCCTCGAAGCTCAGCATCTGCTCGAAGTTGAAGCTGTAGTCGCTGGTGCGGTGCTTGGAGAGGTCGGCGTACTTGACGGCACCGATGCCGACGGCGCGGCCGATCTGGCGCAGCTCGGCCTCGTCCAGCTCCGGGTTCTTCTCCTTGACCAGGGCGTAGGCACGTTCCTCGGCCTCGTCGAGCAGGTCGATCAGCTTGATGGTGCCGCCGTCGCGGGTCTTGAAGGGCTTGCCGTCGGCGCCGTTCATGGTGCCGAAGCCCATGTGCTCCATCTCGAATTCGGGACGCACGAAGCCGGCCAGGCGCGCGGCGGCGAAGACCATCTGGAAGTGCAGGGCCTGGCGCTGGTCGACGAAGTAGAGGGCGCGGTCGGCCTTGAGCACGCCGCTGCGGTAGCGGGTGGCGGCGAGGTCGGTGGTGGCGTAGAGGTAGCCGCCGCCGGCCTTCTGCACGATCAGCGGCAGCGGATCGCCTTCGGCGTTCTTGAACTCGTCCATGAACACGCAGAGGGCGCCGTCGCTCTCGGTGAGCAGGCCCTTGGCGCGCAGGTCGGCGACCACGTTGGCGAGGTCGTCGTTGTAGGCGCTCTCGCCCTTCACGTCGGCCATGGTCAGCTTCACGCCGAGGCGGTCGTAGACGGCCTGACAGTGGCTGAGGGAGATGTCGTTGAAGCGGTTCCACAGGCGCAGGCACTCTTCGTCGCCGGCCTGCAGCTTGACCACCAGCTCGCGGGCGCGGTCGGCGAACTCGCTGGACTCGTCGAAGCGCTTCTTGGCGGCACGGTAGAAGCCTTCCAGGTCGGCCAGCTCGGCGTCGCTGCCCACCGGCTGCTCCTGCATGTAGGCCAGCAGCATGCCGAACTGGGTGCCCCAGTCGCCCACGTGGTTCTGGCGGATCACCTCGTCGCCGAGGAACTCCAGCACGCGGGCCACGCCGTCACCGATGATGGTGGAGCGCAGGTGGCCGACGTGCATCTCCTTGGCCAGGTTGGGGGCGGAGAGGTCGACCACCACGCGCTGGGCCGGGCCGGCCTTGCGCACGTTCAGCCGGGCGTCGGCCAGGGCGGCGTCGAGGCGCTGGGCCAGGGCCTGGGTGTTCTGGAAGAAGTTGAGGAAGCCGGGGCCGGCGATCTCCACCTTGCTCACCTGGTCGTCCTGGGGCAGGGCGGCGATCAGCTTCTCGGCCAGGTCGCGCGGCTTCAGGCCGGCCGGCTTGGCCAGCATCATGGCGATGTTGCTGGCGAAGTCGCCGTGGGTCTTGTCCTTGGTGTTCTCCACCTGGATGGTGGGAGCCAGGCCTTCGGGCAGCACGCCTTCGCTGGCGAGACGGGTCAGGGCTTGCTGGATCAGCTGGCGAATGGTGTCTTTCATGTTCTGCTCTCGGCCGGTGTGCGGCGGCGCCTGGGCGCTGGTTGAAAACTGGGCATTATCGGCGGGCTGAGCCCGCAGCTTCAAGCGCCAAGCGCCAGGCCGCGTGCTGGAACCCCCCTGTTGGAGGCCCTGGGGCGCGACCCGTCGCTAGAAAAGGTCGATCGGGTCGATATCCAGTGACCAGCGCACGGTGCGCCCGCCGGGCAGTTGCTCCAGGGTCAGGCTCCAGGGCGTCAGCAGGCGGTGCAGGCTCGCGCGGGCGTTGGCCTGGATCAGCAATTGCGCGCGGTGCTTGCCGGCGCGGCGCTCCATGGGGGCAGGCACCGGGCCGAGCAACTCGATGCCGGACAGACCCTGTTCTGCGAGCAAATGTTCCGCTTCGGCGCAGGCGGCATCGAGAAATTCCTCGGCCTGCCCCGGCTTGTGCGCCTCGGCGCGCAGCAGGGCCAGGTGGGCGAAGGGCGGCAGGCCGGCCGCGCGGCGCTCGGAGAGAGCCTGCTCGGCGAAGGCGAAGTAGCCCTCTTCGGTGAGCTGCACCAGCAGCGGGTGGTCGGCGAGGTGGGTCTGGATGATCACCCGGCCCGGCTCTTCCGCCCGGCCCGCGCGGCCCGCCACCTGCACGATGAGCTGGGCCATGCGCTCGCTGGCGCGGAAGTCGGCGGAGAACAGACCGCCGTCCGCATCGAGGATCGCGACCAGGGTGACGCGGGGGAAGTGGTGCCCCTTGGCGAGCATCTGGGTGCCCACGAGGATGCAGGGTTCGCCCTTGTTGATGGTGGCGAAGAGCTTGTTCATGGCGTCCTTGCGCGCGGTGCTGTCGCGATCGATGCGCAGCACGGGGACGTCTGGGAAGAGGATGTTCAGGCGCTCTTCCGCGCGCTCGGTGCCGGCGCCGACGGGACGCAGATCGACCTTGGCGCAGTCCGGGCAGGCGCGGGGCTGGCGCTGGGCGTGGCCGCAATGGTGGCAGCGCAGTTCGCCGGAGCGCTGGTGCAGGGTCATGCGCGCGTCGCAGCGCGGGCACTGGCTGATCCAGCCGCAGTCGTGGCACAGCAGGGTCGGGGCGAAGCCGCGGCGATTGAGGAACACCAGCACCTGCTGGCCGGCCTTGAGGGTCTGCTCGATGGCCTGTTGCAGCGGCCCGGAAATGCCGGAGTCGAGCGGCCGGCTCTTGATGTCCAGGCGCAGGAAGCGCGGCTGGCGGGCACCGCCGGCGCGCTGGGTCAGGCGCAACAGGCCGTAGCGGCCGGCGTGGGCGTTCTGCAGGCTTTCCAGCGACGGCGTGGCGGAGCCGAGGAGGATGGGGATGTTCTCCTGCCGCGCCCGCACCAGGGCCAGGTCGCGGGCGTGGTAGCGCAGGCCTTCCTGCTGCTTGTAGGAGGCGTCGTGTTCTTCGTCGATGATGATCAGGCCGGGGTTCTTCATCGGCGTGAACAGCGCGGAACGCGTGCCGATGATGATGTCGGCCTCGCCGTCGCGGGCGGCGAGCCAGGCGTCCAGGCGCTCGCGGTCGTTGACGGCGGAGTGCAGCAGGGCGATGCGGGCGTTGAAGCGCCGGGAGAAGCGTTCGAGCGTCTGCGGGCCGAGGTTGATCTCCGGGATCAGCACCAGGGCCTGCTTGCCGGCGGCGAGGGTTTCGCGGATCAGCTGCAGGTAGACCTCGGTCTTGCCGCTGCCGGTGACGCCGGCCAGGAGGAAGGCATTGAACTGGCCGAAGGTCGAGAACACGGCGTCGTAGGCGGCGCGCTGCTCGGCGTTGAGCGGCAGCTCGGCCTGCGCCAGCCAGTGCTCGTGGCGCGGCGCGGCCGTTCCACGGCGGGTCTCGATGTAGACCAGGCCCTTTTCCAGCAGCAGGTCGAGACTGTCCTTGTTCAGCTGCAACTGGCTGAGCAACTGGTGGGCAACGCCATGGGGGTGCTGGGCGAGGGTGGTCAGCGCCTGGCGCTGGCGCGGCGCGCGGGCCAGGCGCGGATCGTCGGCGCGAGCCCCTTCGCTGGCGTGCCAGAAACGCTCCTGGCGGGCTTCGGCGGGCTCGCCCTGGCGCAGCAGCACGGGCAGCGCCCAGCTGAGGGTGTCGCCGAGGCTGTGCTGGTAGTACTGGGCGGTCCACAGGCAGAGCTTGAACAGCTCGGCGGGCAGCGGGGGCTTCTGGTCGAGCAGCTCCAGGGCGGGGCGCAGCTTGTCGTCCGGCACCTCGCTATGCTCGGCCACTTCCACCAGTACGCCGATCACCTCGCGGCGGCCGAAGGGCACGCGCAGGCGCAAGCCGGGCTGCAGTTGCCTGGCCGGGACGCCGGCGGGCGCGCGGTAGTCGAACAGGCGGCGCAGGGGCGAGGGCAGGGCAAGGCGCAGGATGGCGTTGGGCACGGGGGTCTCCGATCGGGCGGGGCGATCCTAGCACGGCCGCACGTCGCCGGGCTCGGCAGCCGACTTGCGTGATGGCGCGGCTCTGGTATGATCCTGCGCCTGTTTCCGTGCGGTGCTCGACATAGGGTCGGGTGGCGGCACGCCAGACCTGAGGATCAAGCCATGAAACCGGAAATCCATCCCGAATACGTAGCGATCGAAGCTACCTGCAGCTGCGGTAACGTCATCAAGACCCGCTCCACCCTGGCCAAGAACATCAGCCTCGACGTGTGCTCCGAGTGCCACCCGTTCTACACCGGCAAGCAGAAGGTCCTGGACACCGGCGGCCGTATCGATCGCTTCAAGCAGCGTTTCGGTGTATTCGGCGCCAAGTAAGCGACCGAGTGACCGGGAAGGCTTCCACGAAGCCCTTCCAGCTGTACAGAGAAAGGCGCCCAATGGGCGCCTTTTTCGTTTCTGGCGTTCAGTCCTGGCGCGTCCGGGATGGCGATTGACCGGCTAGCCGGGGCGGCGTAAAAAGCCGCATAGCCCCGCAGGACGCAGTGGTTGCGCGAGCGGTCGCCGAGGTGATCCATGCCCGCTTTGCCGATTCTGCTGTTGTGCCTGCTGCTGTCCCTTCTCACCGGCTGTGCCGTCAACCCGGCTACCGGGGATCGCAATTTCGTGATGATGAGCGAAAGCCAGGAGCTCGACCTCGGCAGCCGCTACAACCAGCAGATCCAGAAGGAATTCCCCCGCTACGCCGATGATCGGCTGCAAGCCTATGTGCAGCGGGTGGGCGAGCGCGTGGCGCGGCACAGTCATCGTGCCAACCTCAACTACATCTTCACGGTGGTCGATTCGCCGGACATCAACGCCTTCGCCCTGCCGGGTGGCTACATCTATATACATCGCGGCCTGATGGCCTACCTGAACTCCGAAGCGGAGCTGGCGGCCGTGCTGGCACACGAGGTGGGGCACGTCACGGCTCGGCACAGCGTGCAGCAGCAGAGCCAGTCGCAGGCCTGGAACATACTCGGGCAGGCGGTCGCCATCGGTACCGGCGTCAGTGCGGCGGGCGACCTGACCAACGTGCTGGGTGGCGCGATGGTTCGGGGCTATGGCCGCGACATGGAGCTGCAGGCCGACGGACTCGGCGCGCAGTACCTGGCCCGCAGTGGCTATGACCCCCAGGCGATGATCGAGGTGGTCAAGGTGCTGAAGAACCAGGAGGCATTCGCGCGCGACGAAGCGAAGCGCAAGGGGCAGGAGGTGCCCGAGGCGGGCAGCTATCACGGCGTCTTCGATACCCACCCGGACAACGACACGCGCCTGCAGCAGGTGGTCGGGCCGGCACGCGCCCTGGCCGGCGGGCAGCAGGAGGTCAATCGCGAGGCTTACCTGAAGGCCATCGACGGCATGCCCTTCGGTGATTCGGCCGATACGGGCATCCGCCGGGGGCAGCAGTTCTATCACGTCGGACTGGACTTCACCCTGCGTTACCCCGACGGCTGGGAGCTGGTGAACCGCCCCGACGTGCTGATCGGCCATCCTCGTGATGAGCAGGCCTTCATCGCCATGCAGCTGGCGGAGCGCACACCGGGGCTGACGCCCTCCGAGTTGCTGCATCAGCGCGCCGGACGCCAGCGCCTGGTGATGGAGGAGACCTTCAGCCAGGACGGCATCGTCGGTGTGACGGCGGTGGTCCCCGGCAATTCCGCCCGACGTGTGGCTGTCGTCTTCAAAGGGGATCAGGCGTATCTGTTTATCGCCGGCATGAAGGGCAGGGCATCCCTGGAAACCGAAGATGCCCGGTTCCTTTCCGTCATTCACAGCTTCCGTGCCCTCAAGCCCGAGGAGAGGGCCCTGGCACAGCCGCCGAGGTTGCATCTGGTCCAGGTGAAGGCCGCGGAAACCGTAGCCGGCATCGTTCGCGCCAGTGGGTCGGCAGGGGATCAGGCGGAGCTGGAAAATCGTATCCGATTGATCAATAATTTGTATCCAATCGGCGAGCCCAAGGCCGGGGATTGGCTTAAAGTCGTACGTTAGAGGGCTTGACGTGGCGTGACTGAACAGTCTTGTAGGCCCCCGGTATCTTGCGTATCCTCGCCCGTCCGTCTGTCACAACAGTAAAAGCGGAATGCCAAAATGTCTGATCTGAAAACTGCCGCTCTCGAGTACCACGCCCAGCCCCGTCCCGGGAAACTCAGCGTCGAGCTGACCAAGCCGACCGCCACCGCCCGCGACCTGTCGCTGGCCTACAGCCCGGGTGTGGCCGAGCCCGTCCGCGAGATCGCCCGCGATCCGGAGCTGGCCTTCAAGTACACCGGCAAGGGCAACCTGGTGGCAGTGATCTCCGATGGCACCGCGATTCTCGGCCTCGGCAACCTCGGCCCGCTGGCCTCCAAGCCGGTCATGGAGGGCAAGGGCGTGCTGTTCAAGCGCTTCGCCGGTGTCGACGTGTTCGACATCGAGGTCGACGCCGAGAGCCCTCAGGCCTTCATCGATACCGTCAAGCGCATCTCCATCACCTTCGGTGGCATCAACCTTGAAGACATCAAGGCGCCCGAGTGCTTCGAGATCGAGCGCACCCTGATCGAACAGTGCGACATCCCGGTTTTCCACGATGACCAGCACGGCACCGCCATCGTGACCGCTGCCGGCATGCTCAACGCCCTGGAAATCGCCGGCAAGAGCCTGCCGGAAGCCAAGATCGTCTGCCTGGGCGCCGGCGCTGCGGCCATCTCCTGCATGAAGCTGCTGGTGAGCATGGGTGCGAAGGTCGAGAACATCTTCATGATCGACCGCAAGGGCGT
Source organism: Pseudomonas tohonis (assembly GCF_012767755.2). Classification (NCBI taxonomy): domain Bacteria; kingdom Pseudomonadati; phylum Pseudomonadota; class Gammaproteobacteria; order Pseudomonadales; family Pseudomonadaceae; genus Pseudomonas; species Pseudomonas tohonis. The sequence goes on along the minus strand of NZ_AP023189.1, from coordinate 6,153,636 downwards.
CATCCATGCCGGCCGCGATGATCTGAACCAGTACAAGGCGGTCTTCGCCCACGAAACCTCCAAGCGCACCCTGTCGGATGCACTGGATGGCGCGGACGTGTTCGTCGGCCTGTCGGGCGCCAACCTGCTGAGCGCCGAAGACCTGAAGCGCATGGCGCCGAACCCGATCGTCTTCGCCTGCTCCAACCCGGACCCGGAAATCCAGCCGGAACTGGCACACGCGACCCGCAATGACGTGATCATGGCCACCGGCCGCTCGGACTATCCGAACCAGGTCAACAACGTGCTGGGCTTCCCCTTCATCTTCCGTGGTGCCCTGGACGTTCGCGCCACCCGCATCAACGAAGAGATGAAGATCGCTGCTGCCCTGGCCCTTCGCGACCTGGCCAAGGAGCCGGTGCCCAAGGATGTATGCGATGCATACGGCGTCGCGTCCCTCGAGTTCGGCCGTGAGTACATCATTCCGAAGCCCATGGACAAGCGCCTGATCACCGTGGTTTCCGATGCCGTGGCCAAGGCAGCCATCGAGTCCGGTGTCGCGACCCTGCCCTACCCGAAACACTATCCGCTGAAGTCGGTGGAAGACGTGTTCAACGGCTGATCGGCCTGGTCGATGAAGAACCCGCCTCACGGCGGGTTTTTTATTGGGCGCGATTTCCTTCGGGCAACAAAAAGCCCGCTGTCGAGGCGGGCTTCTTGTTGTCGTCGAGGCGATCAGAACAGATCGATGGGGGCAGCCTCGTCGGCGGGCAACGGGCTGCCCGGTGCACTCATGCCCGGATCGAATTCGCTCATGGGCGGCGGCGAATCTTCGCTCTTGAACAGTTCGAAGAAGGCGTTGGGCGTCCCCGGGGCCGCAGCGCGCCCGCTGAGCGGGTCGATGCGCAGGGTGAGCAGGCCTTCGGGCTCGTGCAGCACGTGCTCCGGCTTGTCCTTCAGGGCAGCGCTCATGTAGGTCATCCAGATGGGTAGGGCCACGGTGCCGCCGTATTCGTGGCGGCCCAGGCTTTCCGGCTGGTCGAAGCCGACCCAGACGGTGGTCACATAGTCCGCGTTGTAACCGGAGAACCAGCTGTCCTTGGATTCGTTGGTGGTGCCGGTCTTGCCGGCTATGTCGCCGCGCCCCATGGCCAGGGCGCGCCGGCCGGTTCCGCGCTTGATCACATCCTGCAGCATGCTGGTGAGGATGTAGGTGGTACGTGCATCGACGATGCGCTCGGCGACTGCGGGTTCCTGCTGCTCGGCGCCGGGAAGGCGGGTATCCGGCGCGGCGACGGCCTGGGCGACCTGCGTGTCAGGGGCGTCGTTCTTCGGCACGGTCGGCGGGTTGGCGGTGAAGATGACCTTGCCGTCGCGGCTCTCGATGCGTTCGATCAGGTAGGGCTGGATCTTGTATCCACCGTTGGCGAAGGTGCTCCAGCCGCTGGCGATCTCCATCGGCGTCAGGGTCGCGGTGCCCAGGGCCAGGGACAGGTTGCGCGGCAACTCCTGCTTGTTGAAGCCGAAGCGGCTCATGTAGTTCAGCGCGTACTCGATGCCCACCGCCTGGAGCAGGCGGATCGATACCAAGTTGCGCGACTTGTACAGCGCTTCGCGCAGGCGGATCGGGCCGAGGAAGGTGTTGTTGTCGTTCTTCGGGCGCCAGACCTTGTCCAGGTATTCGTCGACGAAGACGATCGGGGCGTCGTTCACCAGGCTGGCGGCGGTGAAGCCGTTATCCAGTGCTGCGCTGTAGAGGAACGGCTTGAAGCTGGAACCCGGCTGGCGCTTGGCCTGGACGGCGCGGTTGTAGTTGCTCTGCTCGAACGAGAAGCCGCCGACCAGGGAGCGGATTGCGCCGTTCTGCGGGTCCAGTGATACCAGGGCGCTTTGCGCCGCCGGTTGCTGGACGAACAGCAGCGTGCCGTCCGCCTGGCGCTGGACGCGGATCAGGTCGCCGACCTGTGCGACATCGGCGGGCTGCTGGGGGCGCGGACCGAGGCTGTTGGTGTTGAGGAAGGGGCGGGCCCATTTCATGCTGTCCCAGCCCACGGCTTCCTCCTTGCCGCTACGGGTGAGCACGAGGATGCCGCTCTTTTCTACCTGAGTGACGATCGCAGGCTCCAGGCCTCCGATGAACTTCTGCTTGGCCAGCTCCTGGGCCCAGCTCTCGCGGGTCATGCCGGGGAAGCGCGATTCCGGGCCTCGGTAGCCGTGGCGCTGGTCGTATTCGATCAGGCCGCTGCGCAGTGCATTGTTGGCTGCTTCCTGCAGGTCGCTCGGTACCGTGGTGGTGACGCGGAAGCCTTCGGTGTAGGCATCGCTGCCATAGCGGCCGACCATTTCGGCGCGGGCCATCTCGGCGACGTAGGGGGCGTTCACTTCCGGCGTCGGCACGTGGTAGCTGGCGTCGATCGGCTCGGCTATCGCCTGGTCGTAGCGGGCCTGGTCGATGCGGCCGAGCTTGTACATGCGGCCGAGGATCCAGTCGCGACGCTCCTTGCTGCGGGTCGGGTTGACCAGGGGGTTGAAGCGCGAAGGTGCCTTGGGCAGGCCGGCGATCATCGCCATCTGCGCCAGGCTGACGTCGCGGATGGACTTTCCATAGTAGACCTGGGCGGCGGCTTCGATGCCGTAGGCACGGTTGCCCAGGTAGATCTTGTTCACGTAGAGCTCGAGGATTTCATCCTTGCTGAGCTCTCGCTCGATCTGCAGGGCGAGAAGTATTTCATTGATCTTTCTGGAGAAACTTCTCTCGCTGGTGAGGAAGTAGTTCTTCGCCACCTGCATGGTGATGGTGCTGCCGCCGCTCTGAATATGACCGCTCTTCAATAATTGCGTGGCAGCGCGCACCAGGCTGGTGAGGTCGACGCCATAATGGTTGGCGAAGTTGTCATCCTCCGCAGCCAATAATGCCTGGATGAATTCCGGTGGTATGTCCGCGAAACGGATGGGCGCACGGCGCATTTCGCCGAACTCGGCGATGAGCTTGCCGTCGCTGCTGTACACGCGCAGCGGGATCTGCAGCTGGATGCTGCGCAGGGAATCGACAGAAGGAAGAGTCGGGCTAAGGTAGAGGTAAGCGCCGCTGAAACTGAGCAACAGCCCACAAAAAACGGCGACGCAGGACCACCAGAAAAACTTCAGCAGGCGTATCAAGGCTCTTGGATTTCCAGATAAAAGAATGAGTTAAGCGGAAGCAGATCTTAAAAGGGAAAAACTGTTCACATTATATGCGTTTTTTTTCCCGGGTAGCCATTTGCGCTTCTGTCAAGACTGTTATTTAATGTGGAAAAACATAAATCGTCCGTAAGTCTCGGATGCTGATAGGAAATCGGTCGTGCTAGGGCTCTTCAACAAGAAAGCGAATACGCTGCTGGGGATCGACATAAGCTCGACTTCAGTCAAGCTCCTTGAATTGAGTCGCTCGGGAAGCCGCTACAAGGTAGAGGCCTACGCCGTCGAGCCGCTCCCACCGAATGCTGTGGTCGAAAAGAACATCGCCGAACTGGAGGGGGTCGGCCAGGCGTTGTCCCGTGTTCTTGGCAAGGCCAAGGCCAGTTCGAAGTCCGTCGCCGTAGCGGTCGCGGGCTCCGCTGTAATCACCAAGACGATCGAGATGGATGCCGGGCTTTCCGACGATGAGTTGGAGAACCAGCTGAAGATCGAGGCGGACCAGTACATCCCTTACCCGCTCGAAGAGGTCGCAATCGACTTCGAGGTCCAGGGTGCTTCCGCGCGCAATCCTGAGCGGGTCGATGTGCTTCTCGCCGCGTGCCGCAAGGAGAACGTCGAGGTCCGTGAAGCCGCTCTGGCCCTGGCGGGCTTGACCGCCAAGGTCGTAGACGTCGAAGCCTATGCGCTGGAACGTGCCTACGGACTTCTCGCTGCGCAACTGGGTAACGGGAGTGACGAACTGACGGTCGCCGTCGTGGATATCGGGGCGACCATGACCACCCTGAGCGTCCTGCACAACGGCCGGACCATCTACAGCCGCGAGCAGCTTTTCGGCGGGCGCCAGCTCACCGAGGAGATCCAGCGTCGCTATGGCCTGTCCGTCGAAGAAGCGGGTCTTGCCAAGAAGCAGGGCGGTCTTCCGGATGACTACGACAGTGAAGTGTTGCAGCCGTTCAAAGACGCAGTGGTCCAGCAGGTGTCTCGTTCGCTGCAGTTCTTCTTCGCTGCGGGCCAGTTCAACGATGTCGACTACATCCTCCTGGCGGGTGGTACGGCGTCCATTCCTGATCTGGATCGTTTGATCCAGCAGAAGATCGGCACTCCTACCCAGGTTGCCAACCCCTTCGCGGAGATGGCGCTGAGTGGCAAGGTCAATGCGGGCGCATTGGCCAGTGATGCCCCGGCGCTGATGATTGCCTGCGGACTGGCGATGAGGAGTTTCGACTGATGGCACGCATCAACCTACTCCCCTGGCGGGAGCAGCTGCGCGAGGAACGCAAACAGCGATTCCTCGTGGCCCTTGCGGGTGTGCTGGTGATCTCGGCCGGCCTGGTTTTCCTCGGCGATCAGTACCTGAACGGCGAGATCGAGAACCAGCAGGCGCGTAACGAGTTCGTGCGCAAGGAAATCGCGGTGCTGGACACTCGGATCAAAGAGATCAGCGAGCTCAAGACGCGCCGCCAGCAACTGCTCGAGCGGATGAAGATCATTCAGGACCTGCAGGGCAACCGCCCCATCATTGGTCGCGTTTTCGACCAGTTGGTGCGCACGTTGCCGGATGGGGTCTTCTTCACGAACGTAGCGATGAAAGGGCAAAGCATCGCCATCGTTGGCGCTGCCGAGTCCAACAACAGGGTTTCCAACCTGATGCGTAATCTCGATGCCTCCGAATGGTTGACCGCTCCGAACCTTACCGAGGTCCGGGCGATTACCGCTGGCGCGGTCGACCAGGCAAATGTCTTCCAGTTGACCGTGCAGCAGACCCAGCCTGCTGCCGACGCAGAAGGAGCCAAGAAATGAGCTTGGCTGATTCGCTCGAAAGTCTACGCAAGGTCGATCTGAACGACCTCGACTTCAACAACGTTGGTTCCTGGCCGGCGGCGGTAAAGGTAATCGCTTGCGTCTTGCTGATCGCAGCTGTCCTTGCGCTGGGTTACAACTTCCATCTCAAGGATCTGGAACTTCAGCTCGATCAGCAGCGCGCCGAAGAAGAAACGCTCAAGCAGCAGTTCACCACCAAGGCTTTCCAGGCGGCCAACCTAGAAGCCTATAAAGATCAAATGAAGGAAATGGAAACTTCCTTTGGTGCCCTTCTTCGGCAGCTGCCCAGTGATACCGAAGTCCCCGGCTTGCTGGAGGACATCACCCGCACTGGTCTTGGAAGCGGGTTGGAGTTCGAGGAGATCAAGCTCCTTCCGGAAGTCGCCCAGCAGTTCTATATCGAGCTGCCGATCCAGATATCGGTGGTGGGGACGTACCACGACCTGGCCACCTTTGTGAGCGGAGTTGCAAGCCTTCCCCGCATCGTGACGCTGCATGATTTCACCATTGCTCCTGCCAATGCTGGAAGCACCACGCAGTTGCGCATGAGTATCCTGGCGAAGACCTATCGCTACAACGACAAGGGGCTGCAGAAATGATTCGTACCAGCTCCCGTCTGATTCTCAGTGGTCTTCTGCTGGCTAGCCTGTCCGGATGCGGAGGTGGCGGTGATTTCGCCGATCTCCAGGCTTACATGGATGAAGTTCGTGCCCGCCCGAAAGGCACGATCGAACCGCTCCCGAAGTTCCAGCCCTATGAGGCCTTTACATACAGCGCAGCCGCCTTGCGCAGCCCGTTCCAGCCGCCGGTGAAGATCGACCTGGCGAACAAAATCAAGGGCAGCAAGGACGTGCACCCGGATGAGACGCGGGTAAAACAATTCCTTGAAGGGTTCAACATCGAGTCCTTCGAGATGGTTGGCACGCTTTCCAATGAGGGAGGCATGTTCGCTCTGGTTCGAGGCGCTGGAGGGGTGCATCGAATCAGGGTGGGTGACTTCCTTGGGCGCAATGACGGCAAGGTCGTCGCGATAAACGAATCCAAGATCGACGTCGTAGAGATAGTCCCGGATGGCGAGGGTGGCTGGCTCGAGCGCCCGCGCAGTCTCACGCTCAAGGAGCGCTCTTAAGGGCGGGGTGACTTATGAAAAACAAACACCGGTCTGCACAACGGAACCAGATGATGAACAGCTCGCTTTCGCGCTTCGGCCTTACCCTATTGGCCGCCATGTTGTCGCCAGTATTGCTGGCTGCCGACCTGCAGGGTCTCGATGTGGCAGCCTTGCCTGGCGGTAAGGTTGAACTGAAACTTGCCTTCGACGAGCCGGTTGTCGCGCCTCGGGGCTATACCATCGAGCAGCCTGCGCGTATTGCCTTGGACCTGCCCGGGGTAACCAACAAGCTGGGCAGCAAGAATCGTGAGCTGGGTGTGGGCAACGCGCGGAGCGTCACCATAGTCGAGGCCAAGGATCGCACCCGGATGATTATCAACCTGGCGACACTCGTGCCCTACAGCACGCGTGTCGAGGGTAACAATCTCTATGTCGTGGTGGGTGAGGCGGGCGGTGCCACGCAGCAAGCGACCCGTACTTCTCCTGTTGCCGCTCCGGCAGCCCCCGCAGCCCCCGTCAAGACTTTTGCTGCGGCAGGCAAGGCCATCAGCAACATTGATTTTCAGCGCGGTGACCAGGGTGAAGGCAATGTTGTAATCACGCTTTCCGATCCCACTGTAAGCCCGGATATTCAGGAACAGGGTGGCAAGATTCGCCTTGATTTCGCCAAGACCCAATTGCCCGAGTCGTTGCGCGTACGCCTGGATGTGAAGGATTTCGCTACGCCGGTTCAGTTCGTCAGCGCAGCGGGCTCTTCAGGTAACGCCAGCATCACCATCGAGCCGACCGGCTTCTACGATTACCTGGCCTATCAAACCGATAACAAGTTGACTGTCAGCATCAAGCCGCTGACGCAAGAAGATGTCGAGAAGCGCAAGTCCGAGCGTTTTGCCTACTCGGGTGAAAAGCTCTCTTTGAACTTCCAGGACATCGATGTGCGTTCGGTGCTTCAGCTGATTGCTGACTTCACCGACCTCAACCTGGTGGCCTCGGACACCGTGCAGGGCAACATCACCCTGCGCCTGCAGAACGTGCCCTGGGACCAGGCGTTGGACCTGGTGCTGAAAACCAAGGGGCTCGACAAGCGCAAGGTTGGCAACGTGCTGCTGGTTGCACCGGCAGACGAAATTGCTGCTCGTGAGCGTCAAGAGCTGGAGTCCCAGAAGCAGATCGCCGAGTTGGCTCCGCTGCGTCGTGAGCTGATCCAGGTGAACTACGCCAAGGCTGCCGATATCGCCAAGCTGTTCCAGTCCGTGACCAGTGGCAACGAGTCGTCGGATGAGCGTGGTTCGATCACTGTGGATGACCGCACCAACAGCATCATCGCCTACCAGACCCAGGACAAGCTGGACGAACTGCGCCGCATCGTGGCCCAGCTCGATATCCCGGTCCGTCAGGTGATGATCGAGGCTCGTATCGTCGAGGCGAACGTCGACTACGACAAATCGCTGGGTGTGAACTGGCGCGGTGCGCGTGTGGGTGACAACAACTTCGTCATCGGCGGGGAAGGTGGCACTCGTACCGGTGGTGGTGGCACCAGCCCCAACGCGGCTCTCGGTACCTTTGTTGATATGGGTGCTACAGGTGCTACTTCCTCCATTGGCATTGGGTTCGTAACCGACAACACCATCCTCGACCTCGAACTCTCCGCCATGGAGAAGACCGGCAACGGCGAGATCGTATCCCAGCCGAAGGTCGTAACTTCGGACAAGGAAACCGCGAAGATCCTTAAGGGCGCCGAGATTCCCTATCAGGAAGCCAGCTCCAGCGGTGCCAGTACCACATCCTTCAAGGAAGCGGCCCTGTCCCTTGAAGTGACTCCGCAGATCACGCCTGACAACCGCATCATCATGGAAGTCAAGGTAACCAAGGATGCCCCGGACTTCTCCAACGCGCTGAACGGCGTACCGCCGATCAACAAAAACGAGGTCAATGCCAAGGTTCTGGTCAGCGATGGCGAGACCATCGTGATCGGCGGTGTGTTCTCCAACACCCAGACCAAGGCGACCGACAAGGTTCCCTTCCTCGGCGACCTGCCGTTCCTCGGCCGCATGTTCAAGCGTGATGTGGTCCAGGACAAGAAATCCGAGCTGCTGGTCTTCCTCACCCCGCGTATCATGAACAACCAGGCTATTGCGGTGAGTCGCTGACATCAGTGCGTAATTTGATCCTCGTTGGCCCGATGGGAGCTGGAAAGAGCACCATCGGGCGTTTGCTTGCCAAAGAACTGCGCCTGCCCTTCAAGGATTCCGACAAGGAAATCGAGCAGCGGACGGGTGCGGACATCCCTTGGATATTCGATGTCGAAGGCGAGCAGGGTTTTCGTGATCGCGAGCAGTCGATGCTTCAGGAGCTCTGCCTCGCCGATGGCGTCGTGGTTGCGACGGGGGGCGGAGCTGTCTTGCGGCCTGCCAACCGCGAAGCGCTCAGGGGGGGAGGCCGGGTCGTCTATCTGCACACCTCGGTTGAGCAGCAGATCGACCGCACCTCCCGCGACCGTAACCGGCCACTGCTGCGCACCGCTGACCCGGGGCGTGTGCTGCGTGACCTCATGGCCATCCGCGACCCGCTTTACCGGGAGATCGCCGACATCATCATCGAGACCGATGAGCGGCCTCCGCGTCTGGTGGTCCAGGAAATCCTCGAACGATTGCAGGCGCTGCCACCCCGTTAAAGCAGGGGCCGAACTGCGCTATCCTAGTGCCCTTTTCATAGTGGGGGCCCCATGCGGACACTTCAGGTCGATCTTGGCGAGCGTAGTTATCCCATCCATATCGGCGCTGGCCTGCTGACGCAGGTCGAGCTTTTCGCGCCCCATATCGCCGGCAAGCAGGTGGCCATCGTCACCAACGAGACCGTCGCCCCTCTCTATCTCGAACAGCTGACCCGCACGCTTTCCGCCTACAAGGTGCAGCCGATCGTCCTGCCCGACGGCGAAGCCTTCAAGAACTGGGAAACCCTGCAACTGATCTTCGACGGCCTGCTCACCGCCCGTCACGATCGCCGCACCACCGTCATCGCCCTGGGCGGCGGCGTGATCGGTGACATGGCCGGCTTCGCGGCGGCCTGCTACCAGCGTGGTGTCGATTTCATCCAGGTGCCCACCACCCTGCTGTCCCAGGTGGACTCCTCCGTGGGTGGCAAGACCGGCATCAACCACCCGCTGGGCAAGAACATGGTCGGTGCGTTCTACCAGCCCCGGGCCGTGATCATCGATACTGCGACGCTGCGCACGCTTGCGCCGCGCGAGCTCTCCGCCGGCCTCGCCGAAGTGATCAAATACGGCCTGATCTGCGACGAGCCCTTACTGCCCTGGCTGGAAGAGCATATGGCCGCCCTGCGCAGCCTCGAACAGGAGCCCCTGACCGAAGCCATCGAGCGCTCCTGTGCGGCGAAAGCCCGGGTCGTCGGGGCCGACGAGCGCGAGTCCGGCGTACGCGCCACCCTCAACCTCGGCCACACCTTCGGCCATGCCATCGAGACCCACATGGGCTATGGCGTCTGGTTGCATGGCGAGGCGGTTTCCGCCGGCACCGTCATGGCACTGGAGATGTCCCGGCGCCTGGGCTGGATCAAAGAAGAGGAGCGTGATCGTTCGATCCGCCTGCTGCGCGATGCCGGCTTGCCCATCGTGCCGCCGGAAGAGATGACGCCCGAGCAGTTCCTCGAACACATGGCAGTGGACAAGAAGGTCCTCGACGGACAGCTGCGCCTGGTGCTGTTGCGCGCGATCGGCGAGGCCGTTGTCACTGCGGATTACCCGCGAAATATTCTGGACGACACCCTGAGCGCGGACTATCGCGCCCTGGCTGACCAGCTTGGAGAGTAAAAAGAGTCCCATGACCAGCCTGCACGCCGACGAGGCCTTCCTGGCCCACTACCAGTTCACCCACGACCCCTTCGCCGCGCGGGTACCCGGCTTCAAGTTCTATCCCGCCCAGCGCAAGCCGGTGCTTGGGCAGTTGCACCACCTGGCCCGCTACAGCCAGCTGCTGCTGGTGGTGACCGGTCCCCAGGGCAGCGGCAAGACGCTGCTGCGCCAGGCGCTGGTCGCCAGCACCAACAAGCAGGCGGTGCAAAGCGTGGTGGTTTCCGCGCGCGGCGCGGCCGAGGCGGGTGGTCTGATGCGCCTGGTCGCCCAGGCGCTGGGCGTTGCCCAGGGCGACGCGCGCTCGGTCCTCGCCCAGGTCGGCCAGCTCGCGCTGACCGGCCAGGAGGTCTACCTGCTGGTGGACGATGCCGAAGACCTCGACGACGCCGGCCTCGACAACCTGCTGACCCTGGCCGCTGGCAACAGCGAGGCTCGCCCGCATGTCTTCCTCTTCGCCGACTCCAACCTGCTGCCGCGCCTGGAACTGCTCGCCGATGGCGAAGAACGTTTCCACGCCATTGAACTTCTGCCCTACAGCGAGGACGAAACCCGCGAATATCTGGCGCAGCGGCTCGAAGGCGCCGGACAGGGGATTGAGCTGCTGACCGAGGAGCAGATCGAGGACATCCATCTGCAATCCGGTGGTTGGCCCGGCGGCATCAATCAGTCCGCTCGTGAACTGTTGGTCGAGGCCATGCTCGCCGAGCGGGGGGCCTCGCGCAAAGGAGGGTTCAGCTTGAATCTACCGAAGAAGCACCTGCTGGCACTGGGGGTCGTCGCCATTGGCGTCGTCGCAGCCCTGTTGATGCAGAACCGTTCGGACAGCCCGGCTTCCACGCAGCCCACGACCGCACAGCTGCCCATGGGCCAGCAGCCGACGCCTGCCGGTGAAGCGCCCGCTGGCCAGCCCCAGGCACCGGCCGAAGCGCCCGCCGTAGAGTTCGCCGGCTCCTCGCAGCCCCTGCCGCTGCCCCTGGTGGGCGAAGCCCAGCCGGTGATCCGCGAGCCGCTGGCGCAGGCGGCAGGCCAGGACGATCTCGATGATGGTGGTGCCCAGCCTGGCTCCCAGGCGGCCATTCCGCCGACCGTCACCACCGTCGCACCGCCTGTGGGCGCTGTCGCTGGCACCGCTCCGGCCGTGCCGCCCGCTCCGGTGATCACCCAGCAGCCGGCGGTCAAGCCGATCCAGCCGATCGCCACTGCGCCGACTTCCGCCGCGTCCGCCCCGGCTGCCGTGCCCACGGCGCCCGCCAAGCCCGCCGTTGCGGCCACGACTCCGGCCAAGCCGGCCGAGAAGCCTGCTGCCAAGCCCGCTGCCGCACCGGCCGTGGCCGCTGCCGGCACTGCGTCCGCCGGTGCCGGTGATGGCTGGTATCGCGCCCAGGCCGGCGGTCATTACGCCGTGCAGATTCTCGGAACCAGCTCCGAAGGCAGTGCCAAGGCATTCGTCCAGCAGAACGGCGGCGAGTACCGCTACTTCAAGAAAGTCCACCAGGGCAAGCCGCTGTACGTCGTCACCTATGGCAATTTCCCCAGCCGCAATGCCGCCCAGGCCGCGATCAAGGGGCTACCCGCCAAGGTCCAGGCCGGCAAGCCCTGGCCCAAGAGCTTCGCCAGCATCCAGCAGGAAATCGCCCGCTGAGAGCGGGCGCCATCTCCCTCCCGCCTCCGTGACCGGAGGGTCGTTAGCACGACCTTCCGGTCTAATCCTTCGGTTTGGCGACATAAACTTTCACTTAATCGTCGCGAAGATTTGTGACGGACCAAGTGGATATGTACAATGACCTCCCTTTTGCCTGCGCAAAGCTGGCGCCTAGTCCTGCGCGTGTGGTAAGTGGTTGAACTACAAAGCAATTTTGCCTTTTTACCAAGGCAGTTCCTGGTGAGAGTTCCCTATGAAAGCAGGTCTGTACCATCCTGATGAGTTCAAGGATAACTGCGGTTTCGGCTTGATCGCCCACATGCAAGGCGAGGCAAGCCACCATCTTCTGCAAACCGCTATCGAAGCACTGACCTGCATGACCCACCGTGGCGGCATCAACGCCGACGGCAAGACCGGTGACGGTTGTGGCCTGCTGATCCAGAAACCCGACCTGTTCCTGCGCGCCACGGCCAAGGCCGAGTTCGCGGTCGACCTGCCTGCCCAGTACGCCGTGGGCATGGTCTTCCTGAACCAGGACCAGGCTCGCGCCGACGCGGCCCGCGCCAACATGAACCGCGAGATCGAAGCCGCCGGCCTGCAGCTGATCGGCTGGCGCAAGGTGCCGATCGATACCAGCGTCCTCGGCCGCCTGGCCCTCGAGCGCCTGCCGCAGATCGAGCAGGTGTTCATCGGTGGCGAAGGCCTCTCCGACCAGGAGATGGCCATCAAGCTGTTCAGCGCCCGTCGTCGTTCGTCCGTGGCCAACGCCGCCGACGCCGACCACTACGTCTGCAGCTTCTCCAACAAGACCATCATCTACAAAGGCCTGATGATGCCGGCCGACCTGCAGCAGTTCTACCCGGACCTGGGTGACGAGCGCCTGCAGACCGCCATCTGCGTCTTCCACCAGCGCTTCTCCACCAACACCCTGCCGAAGTGGCCGCTGGCGCAGCCCTTCCGCTTCCTCGCCCACAACGGCGAGATCAACACCATCACCGGCAACCGCAACTGGGCCCTGGCCCGTCGCACCAAGTTCGCCAACGACCAGCTGCCCGACATCGACGAGCTCGGCCCGCTGGTCAATCGCGTCGGTTCCGACTCCTCCAGCATGGACAACATGCTCGAGCTGATGGTCACCGGCGGCATCGACCTGTTCCGCGGCCTGCGCATGATCATTCCGCCGGCCTGGCAGAACGTCGAGACCATGGACGCCGACCTGCGCGCCTTCTACGAATACAACTCCATGCATATGGAGCCCTGGGACGGCCCCGCCGGCGTCGTGCTGACCGACGGCCGCCACGCCGTCTGCCTGCTCGACCGCAACGGCCTGCGCCCGGCCCGCTGGGTCACCACCAAGAACGGCTACATCACCCTGGCCTCCGAGATCGGCGTCTGGGACTACAAGCCCGAGGACGTCATCGCCAAGGGCCGCGTCGGCCCCGGCCAGATCCTCGCCGTGGACACCGAGACCGGCCAGGTCCTGACCACCGACGACATCGACAACCGCCTCAAGTCGCGCCACCCCTACAAGCAGTGGCTGCGCCAGAGCGCCGTGCGCATCCAGGCCAAGCTCGACGACGACCACGGCGTGGCCAGCTACGACAGCGACCAGCTCAAGCAGTACATGAAGATGTTCCAGGTCACCTTCGAGGAGCGTGACCAGGTGCTGCGCCCGCTGGGCGAGCAGGGCCAGGAAGCCGTCGGCTCCATGGGCGACGACACCCCCATGGCCGTGCTCTCGCGTCGCGTGCGTTCCACCTACGACTACTTCCGCCAGCAATTCGCGCAGGTCACCAACCCGCCGATCGACCCGCTGCGCGAAGCCATCGTCATGTCCCTGGAAATCTGCCTGGGCGCCGAGCGCAACATCTTCACCGAGTCCCGCGAGCACGCCACCCGCGTGATCCTCAGCAGCCCGGTGATCTCCCCGGCCAAGTGGCGCGCGCTGATGAGCCTCGACCGCGAAGGCTTCGAGCGCCAGGTGATCGACCTCAACTACGACGAGTCCATCGGCCTCGAGGCCGCCGTGCGCAACATCGCCGACCAGGCCGAGGAAGCCGTGCGTTCGGGCAAGGTGCTGCTGGTCCTCAGCGACCGCCACATCGGCCCCGGCAAGCTGCCGGCCCACGCGTCCCTGGCCGTCGGCGCCGTGCACCACCGCCTGACCGAGCAGGGCCTGCGTTGCGACTGCAACATCCTGGTCGAGACCGCCACCGCGCGCGACCCGCACCACTTCGCAGTGCTGGTCGGCTTCGGCGCCTCCGCCGTCTACCCGTACCTGGCCTACGAAGTGCTGGCCGACCTGATCCGTACCGGCGAAGTGCTGGGCGATCTCTACGAAGTCTTCAAGCACTACCGCAAGGGCATCTCCAAGGGCCTGCTGAAGATCCTCTCGAAGATGGGCATCTCCACCATCGCCTCCTACCGCGGCGCGCAGCTGTTCGAAGCCGTGGGCCTCTCCGAGGAAGTGGTCGAGCTCAGCTTCAAGGGCGTCGCCAGCCGCATCAAGGGTGCGCGTTTCGTCGACATCGAGGCCGAGCAGAAGCTGCTCGCCTTCGAAGCCTGGAACAACCGCAAGCCGATCCAGCAGGGCGGCCTGCTCAAGTTCGTCTACGGCGGCGAGTACCACGCCTACAACCCCGATGTGGTCAACACCCTGCAGGCCGCCGTGCAGCAGAGCGACTACGCCAAGTACAAGGAATACGCCGCGCTGGTGGACAACCGTCCGGTGTCGATGCTGCGCGACCTGCTCAAGGTCAAGCTCGCCGACCAGCCGCTGTCGCTCGACCAGGTCGAGCCGCTGGACGCCATCTTCAAGCGCTTCGACGCGGCCGGCATCTCCCTCGGCGCCCTGTCTCCCGAGGCCCACGAGGCCCTCGCCGAAGCCATGAACCGCCTCGGCGGCCGCTCCAACTCCGGTGAGGGCGGTGAAGACCCGGCGCGCTACGGCACCGTGCGCAGCTCCAAGATCAAGCAGGTCGCCACCGGCCGCTTCGGCGTCACCCCCGAGTACCTGGTCAACGCCGAAGTGCTGCAGATCAAGGTCGCCCAGGGCGCCAAGCCCGGCGAAGGCGGCCAGCTGCCCGGCGGCAAGGTCAACGGCCTGATCGCCAAGCTGCGCTATGCGGTCCCCGGCGTGACCCTGATCTCGCCGCCGCCGCACCACGACATCTACTCCATCGAAGACCTGTCGCAGCTGATCTTCGACCTCAAGCAGGTCAACCCCAAGGCGCTGGTCTCGGTGAAGCTGGTGGCGGAAGCCGGTGTCGGCACCATCGCCGCCGGCGTGGCCAAGGCCTACGCCGACCTGATCACCATCTCCGGCTATGACGGCGGCACCGGTGCCTCGCCGCTGACCTCCATCAAGTACGCCGGCAGCCCCTGGGAGCTCGGCCTCGCCGAGACCCACCAGACCCTGCGCGGCAACGACCTGCGCGGCAAGGTCCGGGTGCAGACCGACGGCGGCCTGAAGACCGGCCTCGACGTGATCAAGGCCGCCATCCTCGGCGCCGAGAGCTTCGGCTTCGGCACCGGCCCGATGGTCGCCCTGGGCTGCAAGTACCTGCGCATCTGCCACCTGAACAACTGCGCCACAGGCGTCGCCACCCAGAACGACAAGCTGCGCAAGGACCACTTCATCGGCACCGTCGAAATGGTGATGAACTACTTCACCTACGTCGCCGAAGACACCCGCGAGTGGCTGGCCAAGCTCGGCGTGCCGAGCCTGGGCGAGCTGATCGGCCGCACCGACCTGCTGGAAATGCTCCCCGGCGAGACCGAGAAGCAGGGCCACCTGGACCTGTCCCCGCTGCTGGGCAGCGACAAGGTCCCGGCCGACAAGCCGCAGTTCTGCGAAGTCGAGAAGAACCCGCCGTTCGACCAGGGCCTGCTGGCCGAGAAGATGGTGGAACTGGCCAAGGCCGCCATCGACGCCAAGAGCGGCGCCGAGTTCGCCCTCGACATCTGCAACTGCGACCGCTCCATCGGTGCCCGTGTCTCCGGCGAGATCGCCCGCGTGCACGGCAACCAGGGCATGGCCAAGGCGCCGATCACCTTCCGCTTCAAGGGCACCGCGGGCCAGAGCTTCGGCGTGTGGAACGCCGGCGGCCTGAACCTGTACCTCGAAGGCGACGCCAACGACTACGTCGGCAAGGGCATGACCGGCGGCAAGCTGGTCATCACCCCGCCCAAGGGCAGCCCGTTCAAGACCCAGGAGTCGGCCATCATCGGCAACACCTGCCTGTACGGCGCCACCGGCGGCAAGCTGTTCG
Source organism: Pseudomonas tohonis (assembly GCF_012767755.2). Classification (NCBI taxonomy): domain Bacteria; kingdom Pseudomonadati; phylum Pseudomonadota; class Gammaproteobacteria; order Pseudomonadales; family Pseudomonadaceae; genus Pseudomonas; species Pseudomonas tohonis. The sequence continues at coordinate 6,137,764 of NZ_AP023189.1, read as the reverse complement.
CCGCAGGCACCGCGGGCGAGCGTTTCGCCGTGCGCAACTCCGGCGCCCACACGGTCGTGGAAGGCACCGGCGACCACTGCTGCGAATACATGACCGGTGGCTTCGTCTGCGTCCTCGGCAAGACCGGCTACAACTTCGGCTCGGGCATGACCGGCGGCTTCGCCTACGTGCTCGACCTGGACAACAGCTTCGTCGACCGGGTGAACCACGAACTGGTGGAGATCCAGCGCATCAGCAACGAGGCGATGGAGGCCTACCGCAGCCATCTGCACAGCGTGCTGGCCGAGTACGTCAAGGAAACCGAAAGCGAGTGGGGCGCCCACCTGCTGGAGAACCTGGACGACTACCTGCGCAAGTTCTGGCTGGTCAAGCCGAAGGCCGCGAACCTCGCCTCGCTGCTCTCCAGCACCCGAGCCAACCCGCAATAACAAACGCCCAGCCCGGCAGGCCCATCGGCCTGCCGGGTACCGTGATGAGTCTTGCAGCTTGCAGCTTGTAGCTTGCCGCTGCTGTTAAGAGGTTTTTCAAATGACTGAACGTCTGAACAACGACTTCCAGTTCATCGAGGTCGGGCGCAAGGATCCGAAGAAGAAGCTGCTGCGCCAGCGCAAGCGCGAGTTCGTCGAGATCCACGACCTGTTCAAGCCGCAGCAGGCGGCTGACCAGGCGCACCGCTGCCTCGGTTGCGGCAACCCCTATTGCGAGTGGAAGTGCCCGGTGCACAACTTCATTCCGAACTGGCTGAAGCTGGTCTCGGAAGGCAACATCCTGGCCGCCGCCGAACTGTCCCACCAGACCAACACCCTGCCGGAAGTCTGCGGCCGCGTGTGCCCGCAGGACCGCCTCTGCGAAGGTGCCTGCACCCTCAACGACGGTTTCGGCGCGGTCACCATCGGCTCGGTGGAGAAGTACATCACCGACACCGCCTTCGCCATGGGCTGGCGTCCGGACATGTCCAAGGTCAAGCCCACCGGCAAGCGCGTCGCCGTCATCGGCGCCGGCCCGGCCGGCCTCGGCTGCGCCGACATCCTGGTGCGCAACGGCGTGACCCCGGTGGTGTTCGACAAGAACCCCGAGATCGGTGGCCTGCTGACCTTCGGCATCCCCGAGTTCAAGCTGGAAAAGACCGTGATGAGCCGCCGCCGCGAGGTCTTCACCGGCATGGGCGTCGAGTTCCGCCTGAACACCGAGATCGGCAAGGACGTCACCATGCAGCAACTGCTGGATGAGTACGACGCCGTGTTCATGGGCATGGGCACCTACACCTACATGAAGGGCGGCTTCCCGGGCGAAGACCTGCCGGGCGTGCACGACGCGCTCGACTTCCTCATCGCCAACGTCAATCGCAACCTCGGCTTCGAGAAGGCACCGGAAGACTTCATCGACATGAAGGGCAAGCGCGTCGTCGTCCTCGGCGGCGGCGACACCGCGATGGACTGCAACCGCACCTCCATCCGCCAGGGCGCCAAGTCCGTGACCTGCGCCTACCGCCGCGACGAAGAGAACATGCCCGGCTCGCGCAAAGAGGTGAAGAACGCCAAGGAAGAGGGCGTGAAGTTCCTCTTCAACCGCCAGCCCATCGCCATCGTCGGTGAAGACAAGGTGGAAGGCGTCAAGGTGGTCGAGACCCGTCTCGGCGAACCGGACGCCCGTGGCCGCCGCAGCCCCGAGCCGATCCCGGGCTCCGAGGAGATCATCCCGGCCGAAGCCGTGCTGATCGCCTTCGGCTTCCGCCCGAGCCCGGCCCCCTGGTTCGAGCAGTTCGGCATCAGCATCGACAGCCAGGGCCGCGTCGTCGCACCCGAGCAGAACGCGTTCAAGCACCAGACCAGCAACCCGAAGATCTTCGCCGGTGGCGACATGGTCCGCGGTTCCGACCTGGTGGTGACGGCGATCTTCGAAGGCCGCAACGCTGCCGAAGGCATCCTCGATTATCTGGGGGTCTGAGGGGCAAGCTGCAAGCTGCAAGTGGAGCTCACTTCAGCTTGTGCTTGAAGCTTGAAGCTTGAAGCTTGTAGCTCTTGACCGCGACATTCTGTCGCTAAAGACAAAAGGCACGGCCCCCGCCGTGCCTTTTGCGTTGGGCTTTGCGAAAATGCCCGCACTTTTTCGTTGGACACTGCCATGACCGTCTTGAAGAACGACCGTTTCCTCCGCGCCCTGCTCAAGCAGCCCGTCGATGTCACCCCCGTCTGGATGATGCGCCAGGCCGGTCGTTACCTGCCGGAATACCGGGCCACCCGCGCCAAGGCCGGTGACTTCGTCAGCCTGATGAAGAACCCCGAGCTGGCCTGCGAGGTCACCATCCAGCCGCTGGACCGCTACCCGCAGCTGGACGCCGCGATCCTCTTCTCCGACATCCTCACCATCCCCGACGCCATGGGCCAGGGCCTGTACTTCGAGACCGGCGAAGGTCCGCGCTTCAAGAAGGTGGTGAGCAGCCTGGCCGACGTCGAGGCCCTGCCGATCCCCGATCCCGAGCAGGACCTGGGCTACGTGATGGACGCCGTGCGCAACATCCGTCGCGAACTGAACGGCCGCGTGCCGCTGATCGGCTTCACCGGCAGCCCCTGGACGCTCGCCACCTACATGGTCGAAGGCGGCTCCAGCCGCGACTTCCGCAAGTCCAAGGCGATGCTCTACAACGATCCCCAGGCCATGCACGCCCTGCTCGACAAGCTGGCGAAATCCATCATCGCCTACCTCAACGGGCAGATCCGCGCCGGCGCCCAGGCCGTGCAGATCTTCGACTCCTGGGGCGGCAGCCTCTCGGCGGCGGCCTACCAGGAGTTTTCCCTGGCCTACATGAAGCAGATCATCGACGGCCTGATCCGCGAGCATGACGGGCGTCGCGTGCCGGTGATCCTCTTCACCAAGGGCGGCGGCCTGTGGCTCGAATCCATGGCCGATAGCGGCGCCGAAGCGCTGGGCCTGGACTGGACCTGCGACATCGGCAGCGCCCGCGCCCGCGTCGGCGCCAAGGTCGCCCTGCAGGGCAACATGGACCCGGCCGTGCTCTATGCCAACCCCGCCGCCATCCGCGCCGAAGTGGGGCGCATCCTCGCTGCCTACGGCCAGGGCAGCGGCCAGGTGTTCAACCTCGGCCATGGCGTCACCCCGGAAGTCGACCCGGCCAACGCCGGCGCCTTCTTCGAGGCCGTCCACGAGCTGTCGGCGCAGTACCACCGCTGAGTGGCACCCGCCCATGAAAAAGGCCGCTGATGCGGCCTTCTTCATTTCTCAGTTCACCTTGATCAGTTCCGCCCTGCGGTCCTCGGGGATCTGGTCGATGGTGAGCAGCGTCAGGTCCTTGCCGCCCGCCTGGCCGACCAGTTGGTTGCCCAGGTCCGCCGCCGTGTTCTCCGGCAGCTTGTACATCGCGCCGGTCAGCGGGTCGACGATCAGCATGCCGATCAGGCCACCGAACAGCAGATTGCCCCAGTACCAGCCGTTGAGGCTCGAGTTCAGCTTGATCTCCTGGTCGGCGAAGCCTTCCTTCTTGAAGGCGATGGTGTAGTTCGCCTTCTTGAAGTAGCCGCGGCCCGACTTCAGCGTCACCGTTCCCGGCGTGGTGCCGCTGTGGATGATGGTCCCCGTGCTGTCCTTGATCTCGAAGTTCGCCCCCACCGGCGTGCTGCTGACCGAAACCGGATAGGCGCTGTCACTGACGATGCTGGCGCACCCGGAAAGCAGCGTGGTGGAGAGGGCGAACGAGAGAAACAGGTTCCTTTGGAAGTTGCGCAAGATCAGCTCCTTGTCGTCTTGGCGTGTGCCCGGGCCCTGATGGCTTTTCGCGTTGCGCGTGGGCAGCGGCACTATACGAAGGTGGCAAATTGATGTCATCTGCACCCTTCTTCGACAAGGAGCGTCTATCCCCGCTGTGCTCAGGAAAGGCGCATATCGCTTATCCCCAGCAGCTCGGCCTGCTGGATGATCTCCTGCGCAGAGGCGTCCGCCGCGGGCATCACCAGGCTGTTCTCGGCGTCGGCGAAATGCAGCACCAGGAGGTGCATGGCGGTCTCGCCCGGGTCGGGGCGGTGCTCCAGTTCCAGCACGTGGCGGCGCGGTTCGTCGTGGAAGCGATAGTGGATCGTGTACGGCTGCAGGGGCATGGGCGGTCTCCTCGGAGGGTGGGCGGTCTCGATTGAGTTGACTTGGCGGTCAGCTATTTCGTTCAGGGCATTTCCCGCGCCCATGAAAAAGGCCGCTCGCGCGGCCTTCCCCAACAGCTGCAACGCCTTACTTGACGTTGGCGATGGCGCCCTTGAGGGCGACGCCGGCGACGAAGGCGCCCGCGTGGCACTCGTACTTGCTGGCGTCCTTGTATTCCTTGCGCTTGTAGTTGCTGGCGATGTCCACCACCGCGTTGGCGCCGGCCGACTTGGCCGCGTCCTGCAGGCGGATCAGGGCGGACTGCAGCACCCAGCGGCAGGCTTCCTCGTCGCTCTTGTTGAAGGCGTTGGTCTTCTGGTTGGTGGTGATGTTGGGGTTGATCACCGTCACCTTGCCGGCGGGGGTGTTGCCGGCCAGGTAGAACTTCACGCTGCCATCCAGGCGTCCTGCCTGCACGGCCTCGGTGACCACCGAATTGAAGTCGAGGTAATGCACGGTATCGCGGGCCTGGCTGATGCCGGGCAGAACAGCGGCGGACAGTACAGCAACAGCGGTCCAGGTCTTGAGGCTCATGGTCGTCTCCTTGACGGTCTTGTTGGGTATGGGGGCTTGGAAGTCAGCGCCAGCGACGGAAGATCAACGAGGTGTTGACCCCACCGAAGGCGAAGTTGTTGTTCATCACGTATTCGTTGCTCATCTGCCGGGGCTCGCCACGCAGGTAGTCGAGCTCGCCGCAGGCCGGGTCCACGGCATCGAGGTTGAGGGTGTGGATGTACTGGTCGCTGTTCATCATCTCGATGCTGAACCAGGACTCCAGCGCGCCGCAGGCGCCCAGGGTGTGGCCGAGAAAGCTCTTCTGCGAGCTGATGGGCATGCGCGCGCCGAACAGGCTGCTGGTGGCGAGCGTCTCCGCCACGTCGCCCTGCTCGGTGGCGGTGCCGTGGCCGTTGACGTAGCCGATGGCCTCCGGTGCCAGGCCGGCGTCGGCCAGGGCCAGCTCCATCGCCCCGCGCATGGTCGCCTGCTCCGGCTTGGTGGTGTGCTGGCCATCGGCGTTGCAGCCGAAGCCGACGATCTCGGCGTGGATCTTCGCGCCCCGGGCCAGGGCATGCTCCAGCTCCTCCAGCACCAGGATGCCGGCGCCTTCGCCGATCACCAGGCCGTCGCGGCCGCTGTCGTAGGGACGCGGCGAGGTGTGCGGGGCGTCGTTCTTCAGGCTGGTGGCGTAGAGCGCATCGAACACCATCGCCTCGGTGGGGCAGAGCTCCTCGGCGCCGCCGGCGAGCATCATCGGCAGGCGGCCGAACTTGATCGCCTCATAGGCGTAGCCGATGCCCTGGCTGCCGCTGGTGCAGGCGCTGGAGGTGGGGATCAGGCGGCCCTTGAGGCCGAAGAAGATGCTGATATTGGCCGCTGCCGTGTGCGGCATCATGCGCACGTAGGAGTTGGCGTTGAGGCCGTCCGCCACCGAGTTCAGCAGCATGTTGCCGAAGGCCTTGATCTCGTCGGTGCTGCCGGTGGACGAGCCACAGGCCACGCCCATGCGCCCGTCCTTGATCATCGCCTCACCCGCCAGCCCCGCGTCGGCCAGCGCCCGCTCCGCCGCGTAGACCGCCAGCTTGGAGACGCGACCCATGCTGCGCATCTGCTTGCGCGTCCAGTGCGAGGGCGTGGCGAAATCATCGATGGGGCCGGCCAGGCGGGTGTTCAGCTCGGTGAAGCGGTCCCACTCGTCCATGCGGCGGATGCCGCTGCGGTTGCCCAGGAAGTTGGCCGAGATGCCGGCCCAGTCGTTGCCCAGGGAGGTGACGCCGGCCATGCCGGTAATGACGACGCGTTTCATCAGCACAACCCACCATTCACAGCGAGGACCTGGCGGGTGATGTACCCCGCCTCCTCGGACATCAGGAAATTCACGGCGCCGGCCACTTCTTCCGGCGTGCCCATGCGCTGCGCCGGGACCATCTTGAGGATCTCCTCCACCGGCACCTGCTCGTCGAGTATCTCGGTATCGATCAGCCCCGGGGCCACGCAGTTGACCGTGATGCGGCGCTTGCCCAGCTCGATGGCCAGGGCCTTGGCCGCACCGATCACGCCGGCCTTGGACGCGCTGTAGTTGACCTGGCCACGGTTGCCGATCAGGCCCGAGACCGAGGTGATGCAGACGATGCGTCCCGGCTTGCGGCGGCGGATCATCGGCATGCACAGCGGGTGCAGCACGTTGTAGAAACCGTCCAGGTTGGTGCGCAGCACGCTGTCCCAGTCGTCCTCGCTGAGGGCCGGGAAGGCGCCGTCGCGGGTCAGGCCGGCGTTGCACACCACGCCGTAGTAGGCGCCATGGGCTTCCACGTCGGCCTCCAGCTGCTCGCGGCAGGCGGCGCGGTCGGAGACATCGAACTGCAGCACCCGGGCGCTGCGGCCCAGGGTTTGGATCTCGGCCTTCACCGCGTCGGCTTCGTCGCGGCGCGAGCGGCAATGCAGCACCAGGTCGAAGCCGGCGCGCGCCAGGCGCAGGGCGATGGCGCGGCCGATGCCACGGCTGGAGCCGGTGACCAGGATGGTCTCGCTCATGGTTGGGGTTCCTCCAGGTAACTGGCCACCTGCGGCGGACGGAAGACGTTGAGGCGGGCGAAGGCCGTGAGGCCCGGCCCTTCCAGGCGGCATTCGAACACGCCCATGCCGTTGTCGTCCTGCAGCGTGCGGGTGGCGCTGATGTGCAGCTCGGCGCCGGCCGGGAAGCGGTCGACGTCGCATTGATAGTTGCGGGTGCCGAGCAGGAAGCCCAGCTCCACGGGAAGCCCCGCCTGGCGCGCCTGGCAGCCGGCGTAGGCGGCGATGCTCTGGGCCATCAGCTCCACGCCGACCCAGGCCGGCAGGCTGCCGTCGTCCTGGCTGAACAGCCCGGGGCGCACGGTGGCGAGGGTTTCCACGTCCTCGTCGCCGAAGCGCAGGACGCGGTCGATGAGGATCATGTCCCCGGCATGGGGGACCAGCTCGGCAATCGGCCAGTCGTTCATGGCGCATCTCCGATGATCAGGCTGATGTTGCTGCCGCCGAAGGCGAACGAATTGCTCATCAGGCGGCGGCCCGAGGATGGCTCCAGGGCGCGGCCACGGTGCGCCGGCTCCAACGCGGGCAGCTCGGGGTCGGCCTCGCCGTCCCACAGGTGCGGCGGCAGCAGGCGGTCGCGGTTGTGCCCGCTCAGCGCCAGCCAGCAGAAGGCGGCCTCCAGCGCACCGGCGGCGCCCAGGGTATGGCCGGTCAGCGGCTTGGTGGACGACACCGGCAGCCCGGCGGGGAACAGCGCGGCGGTGGCATGGCTCTCCATGGCGTCGTTGTGCACCGTGGCGGTGCCATGCAGGTTCAGGTAGTGGATGCCTTCGGCGTTGGTCCCGGCGTCGGCCAGGGCCAGGCGCATGGCGCGCTGGGCCCCGACGCCTGCGGGCTCCGGGGCCGAGATGTGGTGCGCGTCGGAGCAGGCGCCGGCACCCAGCAGGGCGATGGGTCCCGGCTCGCGGTCGAGCAGGAACAGCGCCGCGCCTTCGCCGATGTTGATGCCGTTGCGGTTGCGCGACAGCGGGTTGCAGGGCTCGGCGGAGACCGCTTCCAGCGCGCTGAACCCATTGAGGGTGAGGCCGCAGAGCGAATCCACGCCGCCGCAGATCACCGCGTCGCACACGCCGAGTGCCAGAAGCCGGCGTGCGCTGAGCAGGGCGCGGGCGCTGGAGGTGCAGGCGGTGGAGATGCAATAGGCCGGGCCGCGCGTGCCCAGCCAGGCGGCGAGGAAGGCGGCCGGGGCGGCCAGCTCCTGCTGCGGGTAGCGGTAGTCATCCGGCAGGGTGCCGGTGCGCAGGTGTTCGCCAATGCCTTCGCTGGCTTCCTGGATGCCCGAGGTGCTGGTACCGAGGACGATGCCCACGCGGTCCAGGCCATGGCGCTCGATGGCGGCACGCAACTGCGGCTCGATCTCCAGCGCGGCGGCCAGCAGCAACTGGTTGTTGCGGCTCTGGCAGGCCTCCAGGCCGGCGGGCATGGCCGGCAGCTCGCCGGGCACCGCCCCGATGCTCAGTTCGCGTCCCGCGACCCAGCCGGCCTGGCGGCGCATGCCCGATGCGTCGCCGGCGAACAGCGCGTCGGCCACCGCCTGCTTGCCCTGGCCCAGGGCGCAGACCAGGCCCAGGGCATTGAGATTGGCGATCATCGGGGTTCCTCGTCGAGAGCGGTGATTCGGTAGTGCGGGCCGTCGCGGCGCTGCAGGTCGAAGTCCAGCGGCGCGCGGTAGGCGATGCTCCAGCGTCCGGCCAGCTCGCGCCGGCCATCGGTGGCGATGCGTTGCTCGATACCGGCGTAGGCCGGCTGCAATGCCTCGGCCGGGGCCAGGGCATAGAGCAGCGCGGCGAAGAGTTCGCGGGCCTCGTCGTTGGGCGGCAGCAGGCCGTCGTTGCGCCAGGAGCCGTCCTCCAGCACCTGGCGCGACAGGGGCACCCCCAGCGGGTCGAACAGCGACCAGCGCAACGCCGGCCCCTCGGCCTGCACCACCAGCAGCCAGTCGCGGGTCTCGCCCTGCGCCTGGCGCTGCACCTGCAGGGATTGCGGCAGGTCCAGCCGTGGCGGTCGTTCGGGCACCGGCGTACGCGCCGCACAGGCGGCGAGCAGCAGGCACAGGCCGGCGAGCAGCAGGCGCTTCATCGACCGTCATTCTCCAGCGGCTTGCGCGCCACGGCGTTGACCAGGGTCTCGTTGCGCTGGCCGGGCGGCGGCGGGTTGCGCAGCCCCCAGCGCTCCAGCAGGCCGAAGTCGGCGGAGCGGCTCCACCACAGGTAGGGGTAGGACACATTGCGCGCTTCGAAGACGAAGCCCTGGCCGCGCAGCATCTCCAGGTACTGCTCGGCGGTGCGCTGCACGTGCATCGGATGGCGGAACAGCCAGCGGATCACCCAGGTGTCGATGTAGTAGCGCGTGGATTCGGCGAACAGCAGGTAGCCGCCCGGCTTCAGCACCCGCCAGAACTCGGCCAGGGCGCGCTCCTGCTCCACCAGGTGGTGGAAGGTCTGGTGGCAGAAGAGGAGGTCGACGCTGGCGTCCGGCAGGGCGATCGCGGCGCAGTCGCTGCTCACCAGCTGCACCTCCAGGCCCAGGCGCTCGGCCTCGGCGCGGGAGCAGTCGAGGCTGTGCGGGTCGGCGTCCAGGCCGATCATCCGCGCCGGGGCGAAGGCGTCCGCCAGCAGGCGGAAGGACTTGCCCTGGCCGCAGCCGGCGTCCAGCAGCACCGGCGCCTCCGGCAACGGCTCGCTGAACAGGCCCCTGAGGTCGTTGATCGCCACGCGCAGCACGTGGTGCTGCCAGGTGTGGCTCTGCAGGAACCAGAAGCCGAAGCGGGTCTCCTCGACGTAGGTGGCGGCGGCGCGTTCCATGGTCGGCTCCCTCATTCCGTGGCGCAGAATTCGCTGATCATGCGCAGGCGGCGCTTGGGCTCGGCGACGAAGGGGTTGCGCGTGTCCCAGGCGTAGCCGGCGAGGATCGAGCAGATCATCCCGCGGATTTCCGGCGACCCGCCCTCATGGAAGATCACGTCCTGGAAGCTGCCCTCGTACCAGCCCTCGACGTAGGCACGGAAGGTGTCCACGCCCTTCTTCAGCGGCGTGGCGAACTCGCTCTCCCAGTCCACCTGTTCGCCGTTCAGCTGCCGGTCGAGCACCGCCGCGGCCATGCTCGCCGAGCGCATGGCGATGGTCACGCCGGAGGAGAACACCGGGTCGAGGAACTCGGCCGCGTTGCCCAGCAGGGCGAAGCCCGGGCCGTGCAAGGCCTTCACGTTGGCCGAGTAGCCGCCCAGGGCGCGGGCCGGGGTGTCCCACACGGCATTGGCCAGCAGGCGGCGCAGGTTCGGCGTCTCGGCGATGAAGCCCTTGAGGCAGGCATCCAGGTCCTCGGGGCGGCCCGCATAGCGGCCGGCTTCGCCCACCACGCCCAGGGAGCAGCGGCCGTTGCTGAAGGGGATCAGCCAGAACCAGATGTCACGGTGCTCGGGGTGGATGCTGATGAGGATCTTCTCGCGGTCGAAGCCGGCATCGTCGATGCGGTCCTCGATATGGGTGAACACCGCCTGGCGCACCGGGAAGCTGGACGGCGCCTCCAGGTCCAGCAGGCGCGGCAGCACCCGGCCGTAGCCGCTGCCGTCGAGGACGAAGGCGGTCTCCACCTGGTACTGGCTGCCGTCCAGGCGCTGCACGGTCAGGCGCGGGCAGTCGCTGGAGAAGTCGGCGGCGATGATCTCCTCCTCGTAGCGGATCTCCACGCCCTGCAGCTCGGCCTGGTCGGCCAGCAGCTTGTCGAAGTCGGCCCGCTGTACCTGGAAGGTGGTGCCTTTGCCGGGGGTGAACTTGTCGCGGAAATCGAAGGCGGTGTAGCGCCCGCCCCAGGCGAAGGCCGCGCCGTGCTTGATCTGGAAGCCGGCGGCCATGACCGCTTCGAGCATCCCCGCTTCCTCGATGAAGTCCAGGCAATGGGACAGCAGGCTCTCGCCGATGGAGAAGCGCGGGAAGCGCTGGCGCTCGAGGATCAGCACATCGTGGCCCTTGCGCTTGAGCAGGGCGGCGGCGATGGCGCCGGAGGGGCCGGCACCGATGACCACGACCTGGCGCTGCTGGATTTCAATGGGCTTCATGGGGACTCCTTTCCGGGGCGGGGGTGGCGACCACGTGCGCTCTGCGCGTCAGGGCCGGCAACAGGGTGGCGATCAGTCCCATCAGCATCAGCGCGAAGTACAGCTGCGCGCTGATGATGTGCTGCTGGAACAGAAGGTTGAGGAAGACGATCTCGGTCAGGCCGCGGGTGTTGAGCAGCACGGTCTCGCGCCACTTCACCGGGCTGGCCGCCAGGCGGCCCTCGGCCCAGGACAGGCCCAGCCAGTTGCCCGCCAGCTTGCTGACGATGGGCAACACCAGCAGGGCGCCGAACTGCAGCCAGGAATAGTTCTGCCAGGCCGTGTGCCAGTCGATCTGCAGCAGGCCGAAGGCGAGGATCAGCGGCACCGCCAGCCACACCTGCACGCCGTGGAAGACGCGCACCGGCAACGGCAGGCGGAACGGCACGCGCAGCAGGGCCATCACCAGCAGGTAGGCGATGCCGAACACCAGGGCGTTGAGCTTGAGCTGCTGCAGCGTCAGCAGCAGCGCGAAGAAGGCCAGGCTGTAGGCCAGCGGCGCCCGCACCCGCGCCAGGTGCAGCGCCAGGGGCAGCAGGGCGGCCAGCAGCGGCCAGAGCAGGGCGCCGGGCGCGGCGCTGCCCTGGGCCAGGCCGAAGATGCTCCAGCACATCAGGTCCATCAGGATCGCCGCCTGCAGCAGTCGGCGGATGGACGCCTCGGCGTAGCCCAGGTGGCGCAGGTAGAGGAACAGCACCGGGATCGCCGTCAGGGCGAACAGCAGGCCCACGGCGATGGCCGAGAGCAGGCCGTCGGCGGGCAGCAGCCAGAGGGCACAGCCCAGGCCGCAGAAGAACGGCAGGAAGAAGCTCGGCAGGGCGATCTTCACGCTGGCCGCTTCCAGGCGCAGGTCGATCACATCGCTGAGGATGTGCCCCAGCAGCAGGGTGAAGGCCACGCCGTACAGCGGCTTGAGCCAGGGCGCGGCCAGCACCTGGGCGTTGTCCAGGCCCACCGGCGCGGCCAGCCAGAGCATCACCAGCGGCAGGCCGAAGCTGGCCAGCAACAGCTGGCTGACGATGGGGATCAGGCCGAGCCTGCGACCCAGCCAGGTGGCCAGGGCGAACAGGGCCAGCAGGCCGATCCAGAACACGACGACGCTCATGCCGGCACTTCCTTGCCCTGCTGTGGCGCGGCCTGCGCCCAGGGGGCGAGCAGGAAGCAGAAGAACAGCCCGAGGCTGATGGTCAGGCCGAAGTTGGCGATGGCCGGGGTCTGGCTCAGCAGCAGCAGGCCGAAGGACAGCCAGCTGGTCAGGCCCGACAGCAGCGTGCCCAGCAGGCTCACCGCCGCGCCGCCGATCGCCTCGCGCATGAGGATCGCGTAGTCCACGCCTATGGCGGTGACCAGCAGCAGGCCGAACAGGCTGAACAGGGTCAGCGGCTGGCCCAGCCAGCCGAGGCTCGCCAGGGCGGCCAGCGCCGCCAGCAGCGGCAGCGCCACGATGCGCAGCGAACCGCCGAAGCCGAAGGGGATGCACAGCAGGAGGAGGATGGCCAGGCAGGACGCCAGCTTGAGTTCTGCAGCGCTGAGCTGGGTGGCGGCGAACAGGCGGTTCAGCTCGCCGATGCGGTCGACCAGCTGCACGCCTTCCAGGTCCTCGGCGGCGTCGGCCATCAGCATGGGCGAGGCCAGGCCCTGCAGGCTGACGATGCCTGCCGCGCGGCCCTGGGTGTCGACGCCCAGCCAGAGCGGGCGCCAGGCCTCGCCCAGGGTGCCGGCCAGGGCCGTGTCGAGGTCCTGCTCGGGCTGCGCGCGCAGCTGGGCGATCTCGTTCTCCAGCGCTTGGGCGGGGATGCCGAGCGCCAGCAATGGCTGCCAGTGTTGCGGCAGGCGCGCCAGGGCTTCACGCAGGGCCTGGCGCTCGGTGCCGGGCGGCACCAGCTGGCTGAGGGCGCGGTAGCCCTGCAGGTTGCCGTCGGCCACGGCGCGGTCGAGGCGCTCGGCCAGCTCGGCCTGGCGCTGGAGCATCTGGTCCTGGCTGTCGCCGCGCACCAGGAAGAACTGGCTGGTGGGCTGCAGGCCGGTGAGGCGGGCGATCTCGCGGGCCTCGTCGAGCAGGCGCGGCTCGGCACCGAGCCACTGGCGCAGGTCGTTCTGCGGCTGCACCTGCCACAGGCCGGCGGCGCTGAAGGCCAGCAGGGCGAGCAGCCAGGGCAGGCTGCCGGTGCGTGCCAGCAGGCGCTCGCGGCGCTCCAGCAGGCGCTCGGCCAGGCGCAGCGGTGCGCGAGGCGGTGCCAGGCGCAGGCTGCCCAGCAGCGCCGGCAGCAGGCACACCGAGCAGAGGTAGGCGGTGACCAGGCCGGCGGCGGAGAACACCGCGATCTGGGTCAGTGCCGGGAAGGGGGTGAAGGCCAGGGCCAGGTAGCCGATCAGGTTGGTGCCCAGGCTCAGGCTGAGGCCCGGCAGGGTCTCGCGCACCGCCTGCCAGGCGCGCCAGGGCTGGCCGGTCCAGCTCTTGCTCAGGTAGTGCAGCGGGTAGTCGGCGGCGACACCGGTGAGGCTGGCGCCGAGCACCAGGGTCAGTGCATTGATCTCGCCGAACACGAGCACGCAGGCGGTGCAGCCCGCGCCCAGGGCCAGGCCCACCGGCAACAGGCTGAGCAGGGTGCGCGGGCGGCGGAACACCAGCAGCATCAGCAGCAGGGTGCCGAGGCTGGCGCCACCGCCGATCAGGCTGATCTCGCGGGCGGCCTTGGCCTGCCCGGCGGCGGCGTGGAGCAGGCCGCTGGCGGCGAGCAGGCGACCGCCATCGACTTCGATGTGCTGGCGGGCGCGGGCGACTTCGCCTGCGAGCCAGGGCGGTGCCTGCATGTCGAAGGCGCCTTCCCGGGTGCGGGCACGCAGCAGCACCCAGGTGGTATCGCCGTCCTGCACCTGCAGGGCGCCGCTGGCCAGGTCGGCCTGCACCCGGCTGGCGGGCACCAGTGCCTTCTGCGCGAGGCCGGCGAGGCCCAGCCAGTCGTTTTCGGTCGGCACCAGGGCGACGGCGGAGAAGGGGTCGAACAGGCGTTCCGCGCGTTGGGCGATGAAGCGCCCGGGTTCCTGCTCCAGCAGCGCCCGATCGGCCCGGGGCAGCAGCGCCAGGCGGTTGTCCAGCAGTTGCTGGCGCAGGGCCGGCAGGTCGGCCTGCAGGCTCCACTGCACGCGCTCGAAGCGCGGCTCCTGCTGCCAGCGTTCGGCGATACGCTGGGCCAGAGTCCGGGCGCGTGCGGCGTCGGTGTGCCCTACCAGCAGCAGGACCTCGCGGTTCAGCGGCTCCTGCATGCGTTGCTCGGCACGTCGCACCCAGGCATCACCGGCGCCCTGGGGCAGCAGGGCGAGCATGTCGGCGGCCACCGGCGGGCCGTTGCGCCATTGCCAGGCGGCCAGCGCCAGCAGGGCGACGAGGCCCAGCAGGAACAGGCGCGGCAGCAGGCGTTCAGGGCGCAAGGTCGCGCGCCTCCGTGGCCGCGAGGGCATCGCCGGCTTCGCTCGCCGGCAGGCGCAGCAGGGTGCTGTCGCCCTGGGTCTCGAGCAGCTCGATGCGCTCCACCAGGGCGCCGCCCTCGATCCGGATGGCACTGAAGATCTGCTTGAGCAGCAGGGAGTTCGGCGTCAGCTGCAGCTGCCAGTGCGCGGCATCGCCGCTGAGCTGCAGCTGGAAGTCGCGGGCCAGGCCCTGGTGATCGCCCTTGAGCACGGCGAGGAACAGGCGGCTCTGCTGGGCGGCGACGTCCTGGCCGGGCTGGGCCTGCCACTGGCCGTCGACGCGACGGGCGATGCCGGCGGCGCCGATGCGGTAGTCCTGCTTCAGCGGCCTTTCCAGCAGCCAGAGCAGCCCCTGCTCGCGGGAGAGCACGAAGCGCCCCTCGCTGGTCAGCGGCCTGGGCAGGGCGCGCAGGTGTTTCTCCTGCACGAAGGGGCCGCGCACCACGGCGGGCTTGCCCAGTTGCGCGGCGAGCTGGTCGAGGTCGAAGGCCTGGGCGAGCGAACTCGCCAGCAGGGCCGGCACCAGCAGCAGGGCGCGCAGGCGGATCATGGCAGCGCCCGCTCCACGGCTTCGACGAACACTTTCGGCGAGGCCAGCAGCATCTCGCGGGTGGCGATCTCCACCGCCACCTGCACGCTGCTGCCCCGGGTCAGGCGTTCGCCGGTGGCGGCGTCGGTGATCAGGTAGTTGATCTTCAGGCGGTTCTCCCACTCCACCAGGTCGGCGCGCACGACGATCTTCTGGCCGAAGCGGGCGCCACGGATGTAGCGCAGCTGCAGGTCGATGATGGGCCAGGCGTAGCCGGCGTCACGCATCTGCGAGTAGTTGTGGTCGAGCTTGTCGAGCAGGGCGCAACGGGCCACTTCCAGGTACTTGACGTAGTGGCCGTGCCAGACCACTTCCATCATGTCGACGTCGAAGAAGGGCACGAGGATCTCGACCTCGGCCTGGATCACCCCGGCGCTACGCATAGAGCCTCCAGTGGCGGGCGCGGATGCGTTCCAGGCACAGGCGCAGCTCGCCTTCCAGGGCGCGGTCCTCGATCACCGGCGGGAAGTCCCCGGCCAGTTGCCGGTGCATGGCGGTGAGCGGCTCGGGCAGTGCGCGCGGGTTCTCGCGCTGGCGCAGCCAGACGCCCTGGTTGGCGGCCAGCAGGGTGGCGGCGGCCACCTGCTCGGTCAGCTCCAGGCTGCGCAGGGCGTCGCGGGCGGCGATGGTGCCCATGCTCACCTTGTCCTGGTTGTGGCACTCGGTGGAGCGTGAGAAGACGCTGGCCGGCATCGTGTTCTTCAGTGCCTCGGCGGTCCAGGCGCTGGCGCCGATCTGCACGGCCTTGAAGCCGTGGTTGATCATCGCCGTGGCCTGGGGCGCGCCGGAGAGGTTGCTCGGCAGGCCGTGGTTGTAGCGCACGTCCACCAGCAGGGCGAGCTGGCGGTCGAGCAGGTCGGCGACGTTGCCCACCAGGTTCTTCAGGCTGTCCATGGCGAAGGCGATGTGGCCGCCGTAGAAGTGCCCGCCGTGCAGGACGCGCTCGGCCTCGGCGTCGATCAGCGGGTTGTCGTTGGCACTGTTCAGCTCGGTTTCGATGAACTGCCTCAACAGGCCCAGGCTGTCGGCCAGCACGCCCAGCACATGGGGCGCGCAGCGCAGCGAGTAGCGGTCCTGCAGGCGGTGCAGCGGCGCGGTCGGCGCGTCGATGGCCAGGTCCTGGCGCAGCCAGGCGGCCACCTGCATCTGCCCCGGGTGCGGCTTGGCGGCGAACAGGCGCTCGTCGAAATGCTCGGGGTTGCCCTCCAGCGCCACCACGTTGAGCGCGGTGATGCGGGTGGCCAGTTGCAGCAGGTAGTCGGCGCGGGCGTAGGCCAGGCAGGCCAGGGCGGTCATCACGGCGGTGCCGTTCATCAGCGCCAGGGCTTCCTTGGGGCGCAGCACCAGGGGCTGCCAGCCCAGCTCGGCGTGCACCTCGGCGGCGCTGCGGCGCTGGCCCTGGTAGAGCACCTCGCGCTGGCCGGAGAGGGTGGCGGCCACGTAGGACAGCGGGGTGAGGTCGCCGCTGGCGCCCACCGAGCCTTCCTCCGGGATCACCGGCAGCACGTCGTGCTCGAGGAACGCCCGCAGGCGCTCCAGCAGCTCCACGCGTACGCCGGAAACGCCGTGGCACAGCGACTGCAGGCGCGCCGCCAGCACCGCGCGGGTGGCGGCCTCGTCCAGCACCTTGCCCAGGCCGCAGCCGTGGAAGGTGAACAGGTGGCGCGGCAGGGCCTCGACCTGCTCCAGCGGCACGGCCACCACGCAGGAGTCGCCGTAGCCGGTGGTGACGCCGTAGATCACGCCTTCCTTGTCCAGCAGGGTGTCGAGGAAGCGCGCGCCCTTGGCGATGCGCTCGCGCCAGGCGGCGTCGCCCTGCAGCAGGGCGGAGGCGCGGCGCTGGGAGAGGGCCACGACCTGCTCGATGGACAGCGGCAGCTCGCCGAAGACCACGGGTTCAGGCTGATGTGTCGTCATGTTCGTTCCAGAACGGGTAGAAGTTGAACCATTGCTCGGGGGCCTTCAGGCACAGCTCGCCGAGGCGCTGGGCATAGCGTTGGACCCAGCCTTCGATCACCGCGTCACGCTCGCTGCGGCGCCATTGCACGCGCTCGGCGAAGGGTTCGAGGAAGACCTTGTAGCGGCCGTCGATCTTCAGGCAGGTCATCAGGTTGAGCGGGCACTTGAGCAGCCCGGCCAGCAGCCAGGGGCCCTGGGGAAAGGCGGCGGGGTGGCCGAGGAAATCGACCTGGGTGGTGCGCCCGCCGTGCAGCGGCACGCGGTCGCCGGCGATAGCCAGCCACTCGCCGCGCTCCAGGCGTTCGCTCAATTGCAGCATGATCGCCGGGTCCAGCTCGCTGACCTGGATCAGCCGCAGGTGGCTCGCGCCGGCCTCGCCCAGCAGGCGATTGAAGCGTTCGGCGTGGCGGGTGTGCACCAGCACGTTCATCTGCACCTTCTCGCCCAGCTCGGCCAGGGCGCGGCACACCTCCAGGTTGCCCAGGTGCGCGCCGACCAGCAGTTGGCCGCGCCCGCCGCGCAACTGCTGGCGCAGGCCGGTCGGGTCCACCAGTTCGATGCGCTCCAGGGGCAGCTTGCCGCGCCAGATGTCGAGCTTGTCCAGCAGGGCGTCGGCGAAAGCCATGAACTGGGCGAACACCGAGCCGAGGGTGGGCGCCAGCTCCGGGCGGCCGCTCCAGGCGGCGAGGTTGGCCTGGTAGCGCCGGGCACTGCGCCGGGCCTTGGTGCCGAAGAGGAAGAAGTAGAAGACGATGACGTAGAGCAGCGGGCTGAGCACGCGCCGGCCCAGGTGGCGCACCGCCAGGGCGGTGAACTTCATCAGCAGGAAGCTGCCGCGCTCGTCCTGGCGTGCCCAGTGTCCTTCGCTCATGGCCGGCACCTGCGCCAGAGGATCAGTGGGGCGCGCAGGAGCATGCCGAAGAACAGCTTGGCGTGCATCTTGGAGATCAGCGCGTTGTCGTGGAACAGGCGGAAGTGCGAGAGCCCGTCCAGCGGGTAGTGCACCTTGGTCGGCAGCCAGTGCATGGGCTGGTTGCGCCAGGCCAGGCGCACGAGGACTTCCGGGTCGAAATCCATGCGCTTGCCGAGGCGGGTGGAATCGATCAGGGCGATGGTTGGCGCCAGGGGGTAGACGCGGAAGCCGCACATGCCGTCGCGGATCGACAGCGACAGGCTGTTGATCCACACCCACACGTGGGTCAGGTAGCGGGCGTAGAGGCGGCTTTTCGGCACGCTCTCGTCGTACTGCGGGTAGCCGCAGATCAGCTCGCCCGGGCGGTTTTCGGCGGCGGCGAGGAAGCGCTGTACGTCTTCGAGGTCGTGCTGGCCGTCGGCGTCCACCTGCAGGGCGTGGGAGAAGCCCAGCCGGCCGGCTTCGCGCAGGCCGGCCATGACGGCGCCGCCCTTGCCCTGGTTCACCGCCAGGCGCACCAGGTGGACGTCGGGCTGGGTGGCCAGCTGGTCCATCACCTGGGCGCAGGCGGGGCTGGAGGCGTCGTCCACCAGCACGCAGGGCAGGCCGTGCTGGCGCAGGGCGTCGACCACCAGGGGCAGGGCGTGCTCGTGGTTGTAGACGGGGATGACGGCGCAGGGCTTAAACATTGCGCGCTTCCCCTTGAAGTACGTGGGCGTCTGGCTGATTGCCGTGCCTGGCGGAAAGCGCCTGTTTCGCCTTGCCGGGCGAGTTCCTTTTGGCAGTCGCCCCAAAAGGAACCAAAAAGGCTTGCCCCTGCATCCGGCCCCGGCGTTGCCGGGGTGCCCTCACTCCGGCGTCGCTCCGGAGGTCGGCGCGACAGGCCATCCATGGCCTGACACGCCTCTCGCGGCATCCATGCCGCACGTCCTCCTGCGTAACGCCTGCATTCGGCCTGCTGAAGGGGCGTTTGCCCCGCCCACCTTCTGAGCGGGGCACGAGCAGGTGTTCGTCGATCCAGAGCGGCAGGTTCATATCCACGGTTGAGAGGGCAGCGCTGGCCTTACGCATGGTCGGCCACCAGCAGGATGCGCCCGGAGGAGCAGGCGGCTTCGCCGTTGCGGTAGGCGAAGTAGAGCTTGCCCTTGTCGGTGTCGAAGCGCAGGGACAGTTGCAGGCGGTCGCCGGGGCGGACCAGTTGCTGGAACTTGAGGACCTCCATGCCGGCGAAGCGCGGGGGCAGGGTCATGACCTGGCGGGCGAGGTGCTGGGCCCAGTCGATCTGCACCACGCCGGGCAGGACCGGTGTGCGTGGGAAGTGGCCGGAGAAGTGCGCCAGGTCCAGCGGCACTTCCAGCTCCAGCTGCCATTCACCGTCGATTTCGCGGCTGGCCAGTGGCTCCACCGTCTTCGGACGGGGGGCCTTGACCAGGTTCTCCACCAGCGCCTGGGGCAGCTTGCCCTGGCTGCTCCAGGGCAACTGGCGCAGCAGGCGCCAGCGGCGCGGCAGGGCGATGGTTTCGCAGTGGCCGGCCAGGTGGCGGCGCAGGGTCTCGGTGACGGTGCGCCGACCCTGGTTGCGCAGGGCATGGATGCCCTCGGTGCTCAGGGCCACCAGCGCGCCGAGGAAGGCGCGGCCTTCCTGCACCACGCCCAGGCGGGCCTCGGTCACCCAGGGGTGTTCGCCCAGGGCCTGTTCCAGCATGGGCAGGGAGATGCGTTTTTCTTCCAGCTTGACGATGCGGTCGAGCCGGCCGAGCAGTTCGAAGCGGCCGTCGGCGTCGATGCGCACGGCATCGGCGGTCTGTTCGCGGTGGCCGGCGGGCAGGTAGGGCGAGGCGAGGTTCAGCGCGCCTTCCTCGTCCCGGCCCAGCTCGACGCCGGCGAAGGGCTGCCACAGGGCGCCGCCCTGGCGCCAGGCGATGCCGCCGGTTTCGGAGCTGCCGTAGATTTCCGTGGGCCACTGGCCGAGGCGTTGCTGCAACTCGGCGGCGGCTTCGGCGGGCAGGGCGCCGCCGGAGGAGAACACCCGGCGCACGCCGCGCAGGGCGGGCCAGTCGAGGTTGTCGCCCATGCGCTTGAGCAGGGCGGGGCTGGCGATCCAGGCGAAGTCGCCGGCTTCCAGGCTGGCCTGCTGGATGTCCTCGGCGAAGGGCTGCGCCCGGCGCACGAAGGGGCGGCCGGCGCACAGCGGCCAGAGCACGCGGAACAGCAGGCCGTAGATGTGCTGGGCGGAGACGCTGGCGACCAGGGTCGCACCGGCGAGGTCGGCGCCCCAGAGGGTTTCCAGGGCTTGGACTTCATTGGCCAGCTGGCGCAGGGTCTTGTCGATCAGCTTGGCCTCGCCGCTGGAGCCGGAGGTGCACAGCACCAGGCGGCAGGCGTCCAGGTCAAGGGCGGCGGGGGCCAGCGGCTCGCCATCGAGGCCGTCGAGGCTATCGAGCCAGAGGTCGCAGCGTTCGGCCAGGCGCTTGCGGGTCTGCGCCTGGGCGTCGGCCGGCAACAGCACGTCGATGCCGGCACGCCAGGCGGCCAGCAGGGCGGCGGCCAGCTCGGCGCCGTCTTCGAGGTAGAGCGCGACGCGCCGCGCGCCACGGGTCCGGAGGGCGCCGGCCAGGCGCAGGGCCTGTTCGGCGAGGGCGGCCTGGTCCAGTGCCGGGGCCAGGGTGACCGGGCGTCGCGGGTCGGCCTGCAGCAGCAGGTCTTGCAGGGCGATCCAGCTCACGCGAACCTCCGTACACGCTGGCGCACCAGCCATTCACCGGCGAACAGCAGGCCCATCAGCAGGTAGGCGATGAAGCCGGTGTAGAGCGTCCACCAGCTCAGCGGTGCCCACAGGGTGAGGCCGGCGGCGACCAGGCCGTTAGCGAGGAAGAACCCGGCCCAGACGGCCGTGACGCGACGGGTGTAGCGCACCGCCACCTCGGGTAGCTCGGGCTCGCGCAGGCGTGCCATGCGTTCCACCAGCGGGGTGCCGTGGAACAGGCTGGCGCCGAACAGGCCGAGCAGCACGGCGCTCATCAGCACCGGGTACCAGCGCAGCAGGTCGGCCTGGTTGACCAGCCCCAGCAGCATGCAGAAACCCAGGGCGGCGACGGCCGTCCAGCGGTTGCCGGGGCGTTGCGCGGCGCTCAGGCTGCGGGCCAGCCAGAGGCTGCCCAGCAGCAGGGCGAACAGGCGCGGCGACAGGTGCTCCATGCCGTAGTACACGGCGAAGGGGTAGCCCAGCCCGGCCAGCACCAGCAGCAGCCCGATCAGGCGGCTCATGCGGGCTCGTTCACCAGGCGGTGCACGGCCTCGACCACGTCGCTGACGGTGCGCACGGCCTTGAAGTCCTCGGCGGCGATCTTGCGGCCGGTGTGGCGCTTGATGTGGTCGATCAGGTCGACGGCGTCGATGCTGTCGATCTCCAGGTCCTCGTAGAGGTTGGATTCCAGGCTGATCTGCGCCGGGTCCAGCTCGAAGAGTTCGACCAGGGCGTCGCGCAGGGTGGTGAAGATCTCGTCACGGGTTTGCATCGCGGTCTTTTCCTCAGGCGGCTTTCTGTGCCGAGACGAAGGCCGCGAGGCTGGCCACGTTGGCAAAGTGTTTGCGGGTGTCCTTGGCATCGGCGTCGATCTTGATGCCGAAGCGCTTCTGGATGGCCAGGCCCAGTTCCAGGGCGTCCACCGAGTCCAGGCCCAGGCCTTCGCCGAACAGGGTCTGTTCGGCGTCGATGTCGTCGGGGCCGATGTCTTCGAGGCCCAGGGCCTCGATGATCAGGTTCTTGATCTCAAGTTGCAGAGCGCTCATCCAGGCCGAGCTCCTTCATGAAATATTGATGCAGATGGTCGTTGAGGCGGCGTGAAGCGATGGGTGCCGACCCCTGTGAGGCGAAGCTCTGCGGGTCGATGTCTTGGCCGACGCGCAGGTGGAAGTGGAAGCGCCGCGACGGAATGCTGTACCAGGGCTCGGCCTTGGTCAGGGTGGTCGGGGTCACGCTGATGGTCACCGGGGTGAGGATGCGGGCGCCGCGCAGGGCGATGGCGGCCGCGCCACGGTGGAATTGCGGGGCCTGCCCCGGCGTGGTGCGGGTGCCTTCGGGGAAGACGATCAGGGTCTGGCCTTCCTGCAGGGCGGCGGCGGCCTCGTCGAGCATGTCCATGCTGCCGCTGTTGCTGATGTATTGGGCGGCGCGGATCGGGCCGCGCATGCAGGGGTTGTCCCACAGGCTCTGCTTGACCACGCAGTTGGTGTCGCGGATCAGGGCGATCAGCACCACCACGTCGATCAGCGAGGGGTGGTTGGCGATGATCATCTGCCCGGGGCGGCCCAGGCGTTCGGCGCCTTCCACCTCGTAGGTGAGCACGCCGCTGCGGTACATGAACTGGACGAACAGCCAGAACAGCCGGCTGGTGGTGGCGCGGGCACGGCGGCGGTGGTCGGTGGCGTCGCCCGGCAGCAGCGAGAGCAGCGGGAACACGACGATGCGCAGCAGCACGCCGCCGACCCCGAACAGGGTGAAGGACAGCGCGGTGGCGATCAGGCGCCACCAGTAGGGGGCGTTGGGGCGGGCGTTCAGGGCCGGTTGCGTTGCCAGGTCCATTTACGGCTCTTCCATTGATGCTGACGGTGGGGCAGATCGTTGAGCAGTGCTTGCAGCAGGCCCAGTGCGTGGGGCCAGGGTTCCGGCGCCTGTTCCGGCGCTTCGGGGGACAGCCTCAGCTGCCACTGGTCGCCGGGCGCGAGCCTGAGGGCGACGGCGTAGGGGAAGGGCACGTCCTCCACCCAGGGGCGGTAGATCTCCGGCGGGCTTTCCTCGGTGATCACCAGCAGCACGGCCGGGGCGCCCTCGGCGAGCATGCCGGCGGCTTCCAGGACCGCGTGCTCCAGCCCATCGCCTTCGGCGGCCAGGGCGGTCATCTCGCTGGTGTCGCCGCGCAGGATCGACCACTGGCCGATGATCGCGTTGTGCACCGAGAGGCTGAACTGGGTGGGTGACAGCGGCTCGCCGCGCGCCAGGTCCTGCAGCAGGGCCAGGGTGCGCGGCGTCTCGCCGTGGCGCGAGGCGAACACCATGGGCAGTTGCTCGCCCTCGGCGGCCAGGGGCCAGGCGACGCTCATCGCCATGCGTGCGAGGCGCGACAGGCGGCGCCGCTGCATGGCGGGGAGGAAGGAGACATCGGGCTGTGTTTCGCTGTCGGCGGGCGCGAACGGCTGCCTGCACCAGGCGCGCCAGTCGTCCTCGCTTTCCAGGCCCGGGGCCCAGGCACGCCATTGTTCGATGCTGAAGTGAGTCACGCTAAGAGCTCTTTTCGGCCCCTGTCGGGCGTCCTTGTCGACTGGCAATCCCTGAACGACAAAGGCCTTGTCGATGACGCCATAGCAAAGTGCCGCATTATCCCCGAGCGTCGGGTTACTTCGCAAACTTCAGACACAATCTTCAGATGTAAGGCACATAAATATCCGCCGGTAAGAAAGCCCCGGCAGTGCTCGCCCTTGTCACGGGCTTTGCATAGAATCCGGGACTATCCAAGGGATCCGGGAGGTGTGCGATGCGGCGAGTGGTGTTCAATCAGAAGGGCGGCGTGGGCAAGTCGAGCATCGCCTGCAACCTGGCGGCGGTCAGTGCCTCGGAGGGCTATCGCACGCTGCTGATCGACCTCGACACACAGGCCAACTCCACCCACTACCTGACCGGACTCACCGGCGACGACATTCCCATGGGAATCGCCGATTTCTTCAAGCAGACCCTCTCTTCCGGCCCCTTCGGCAAGAAGGGCAAGGTCGATATCTACGAGACCCCCTTCGACAACCTGCATGTGATCACCGCCACGGCGGAGCTGGCCGACCTGCAGCCCAAGCTCGAGGCCAAGCACAAGATCAACAAGCTGGCGAAACTGCTGGACGAGCTGGCCGAGGATTACGACCGTATCTACCTGGATACGCCGCCGGCCTTGAATTTCTATACGGTTTCGGCGCTGATCGCGGCGGATCGCGTGTTGATCCCCTTCGATTGCGACAGCTTCTCGCGCAATGCCCTCTACGGCCTGCTTGCCGAGATCGAGGAGTTGAAGGAAGACCACAACGACGGCCTGGAGGTGGAAGGCATCGTGGTCAACCAGTTCCAGCCCCGCGCCAGCCTGCCCCAGCAGTTGCTGGACGAGCTGGTCGCCGAGGGCCTGCCGGTGCTGCCGGTGAACCTGATGAGCTCGGTGAAGATGCGCGAATCCCACCAGGCCTGCACCCCGCTGATCCACCTGGACCGCAGCCACAAGCTGACCCAGCAATTCATCGAGCTGCACAATCTTCTAGAAGCTTGAAGCTTGAAGCTTGAAGCTTGAAGCTTGAAGCTTGAAGCTTGAAGCTTGAAGCTTCCGGCTTCCGGCTTGCCGCTTAGCCTCCTACTTCACCACCAACACATCACAGGGCGGGCGCTGCAGGTAATGCAGCGCCAGGCTGCCCAGCAGCGCCTGGGAGATCATGCTGCGACCGTGGCTGCCGAGGGTGACGAACTGCGGCTGGGTCGCGGCGATGGCCTCGTCCAGGGCGCGTGGCAGGGTTCCGTGGGTGACCTCCAGGCTGATCCTCGGGGCGGCCTTCATGTTGCCCAGTTCATCCTTCAGCAGTTGCTCCAGCAGCTCGCGCTGGGTCTTGAGGTATTCGCCGGCGCTGCCCGCCTTGGCCAGCAGGCGGCCGGTCACCTCCATCACGTTCACGGCCTGCAGGTGGCCTTCGGCGCTCAGCAGGCTGCAGGCGCTGCGCAGGGCGTCGCAGGCGCAGAGGGAGAAGTCCAGCGCGGTGAGGCCCTTGCGGTAGGGGGCGGGTTTTTCGCCCACCGCCAGCAGCAAGGGGATGTCGATGTGCCGGGCGACGCGCTCCAGCGTGGTGCCGATGAACAGCTCCGGTGCGTTGTGGTGGTGGTTGCCGATCACCAGCAGGTCGGCCCTGCTTTCTTCCACCTCTTCGAGAATCTGCAGCGCCGGGCGGCCCTTGCGCAGCAGCACCTGGGTGGGCGGCGCGCCGAGTTGTTCCAGGCGCTGCTGGAACAGGCGCTGGGCGCCTTCGCGCAGGTTTTCCTGGAGCGCATTGGGCAGGTGGTCTTCGAGCACGTGCAGCAGGGTCAGGCGGGCGTCGTACTGGCGCGCGAGGTCCACGGCGCGTTGCAGGGCGAGGTCGGCCTCGCGGCTCAGGTCATGGGCGATGAGGATATGGCTGAACATGGATGGCACCTCCGGGTGAGGTGCCACTGTGGGGCAATTCGCCGCGCGGCAACTTGATCCAGGGCAATCCGCCCCCCGGCTCAGTGGGCGCGCAGCTGGTAAAGCCCGCGGCTCTGCGCCACCACCTCGCCGGTGGCGTCCACCAGGTCCAGCTCCAGCAGGTAGTCGGCCTTGCCGTTGGCACTCGCCTCGGCCTGGATGCGCTCGATCTCCTCGGCGCCGATGCGCGCCTCGACGCTGATGTCGCCCTTGGCCGGGCGGCGGAAGCGCAGGCTCATGTCCTTGATGATGGGGTAGAAGCGGCGGGTGTCGAAGCTGGTGATGAACAGCGCGCCGCCGGGAATCTCCGCCAGGGTGAACAGGGCGCCGGCGTACATGGTGCCGATGTGGTTCTCGTTGCCGGCCAGGGGCACCAGCAGCTTCACGTGGCCCGGTTCCAGGGTCACGGCCTTGAGGCCCATGCGGCGGACGAAGGCGATCTTGTCCTCGGTGAAGTGGCGGGCCATCTCTTCGCTGAATTGCATGACGATCTCCGGCAGGTCCAATGCCAGGAGCCTAGCCGGATGCGTGCCGCCGGCAATGACCGGGACGGCCAGTGCGGGTGACCGAAACGATCAGCGCGCACGCCGCCGCGAACGCATGCCCGTCACCAGCGGGTAGGCCGGGCATGCGCCTCGGTTCAGATGCCCTGGCTCTTCAGCCAGCCCAGCAGTTGCGGCAGGGGCAGGGCGCCGCTCTGGCGGGCGATTTCGACGCCGCCCTTGAACAGGATGAGCGTGGGTATGGAGCGGATGTTGAGCTGCCCGGCCAGCTGGCGGTTGGCTTCGCTGTCCAGCTTGCCCAGGCGGCAGCGGCCCTGGAGCTGGGTGGCCGCTTGCTGATAGGTGGGGGCGAAGGCCTTGCAGGGGCCGCACCAGTCGGCCCAGACGTCCACCAGCAGCGGCAGGTCGCCGCGCAGCTGCTTGGCGAAGCTGGCTTCGCTGAGGTCGAAGGGGCTGGCCGGCAGCACGGCGGCCTTGCAGTGGCCGCAGCGGGGCGAGTCGCCCAGGCGCTCGGCGGGGATGCGGTTGAGCCCGGCGCAGTGGGCGCAGGGAATCATCAGGGGATCGGTCATGGTCGGCTCCGGAGCAGATTCCCCTGATCTGGAGCCGACCCGCCGAATATCAACCCCTGTTCATCAGCCCCGCGCGGCTTCGAGGGACTGGCTGAGGTCGGCGAGGATGTCGTCGATGTGCTCGATGCCGATGGACAGGCGCACCATGTCGCGCGGTACGCCGGCCTTCTCCAGTTCCTCGTCGTTGAGCTGGCGGTGGGTGGTGGAGGCCGGGTGGCAGGCCAGGGACTTGGCGTCGCCGATGTTCACCAGGCGCACCACCAGCTTCAGCGCGTCGATGAAGCGTGCCCCCGCCTCGGCGCCGCCGACGATGCCGAAGGAGAGGATCGCCGCCGGCTTGCCGCCGGTGTAGCGCTGGGCCAGTGCGTGCTCGGGGTGGTCCGGCAGGCCGGCGTATTTCACCCAGGCCACCTGCGGGTGGGCCTGGAGGAAGTGGGCGACCTTCAGCGCGTTCTCGGTGTGGCGCTCCATGCGCAGGGCCAGTGTCTCCAGGCCCTGGAGGATGAGGAAGGCGTTGAACGGCGACAGCGCCGCGCCCATGTTGCGCAGCGGCACCACGCGGCAGCGGCCGATGAAGGCGGCGGGGCCGAAGGCTTCGGTGTAGGTCACGCCGTGGTAGGAGGCGTCCGGGGTGTTGAGCAGCGGGAAGCGTGCCTTGTGCTCGGCCCAGGGGAACTTCCCGGAGTCGACGACGATGCCGCCGATGCTGTTGCCGTGGCCGCCGATGTACTTGGTCAGCGAGTGCACGACGATGTCGGCGCCATGCTCGAAGGGGCGGCAGAGGATGGGCGTGGCGACGGTGTTGTCGACGATCAGCGGCAC
Source organism: Pseudomonas tohonis (assembly GCF_012767755.2). NCBI lineage: Bacteria > Pseudomonadati > Pseudomonadota > Gammaproteobacteria > Pseudomonadales > Pseudomonadaceae > Pseudomonas > Pseudomonas tohonis. Next base: position 6,110,875 of record NZ_AP023189.1, on the reverse strand, counting down.
GCCATGGCGATGCGCGGCGGCGGCCAGGGCGGCGAGGTCGATGATATTGCCGGCCGGGTTGCCGATGGATTCGCAGAACACCGCCTTGGTGCGCTCGTCGATCAGCGCTTCCAGGGCGGCGATGTCGTCATGGGCGGCGAAGCGCACCTGGATGCCGGAGCGCGGCAGGGTGTGGGCGAACAGGTTGTAGGTGCCGCCGTAGAGCTTGGCCACCGAGACGATGTTGTCGCCGGCCTCGGCGACGGTCTGGATGGCGTAGGTGATGGCCGCCATGCCGGAGGCCACCGCCAGGGCGCCGACGCCGCCTTCCAGCGCGGCGACGCGCTTCTCCAGCACGTCGTTGGTGGGGTTCATGATGCGGGTGTAGATGTTGCCGGCGACCTTGAGGTCGAACAGGTCGGCGCCGTGCTGGGTGTCGTCGAAGGCGTAGGAGGTGGTCTGGTAGATCGGTACCGCCACCGCACGCGTGGTTGGATCGGGGCTGTAGCCGGCGTGGATGGCGAGGGTTTCCGGTTTCATCGTGGCTGCGTTCCTTCGGGGCTGATTGAGGAGCGCAGCATGTGAAAGCGGAAGGGCCCAGGTCAATGACCTGAGGCAATCGCGCAGGCGCGTGGCTAGACCGAAAAGTTAGGTGGCTAGAACCGGCCGATCAGCGCAGGGCCATGTAGATGTTGAAGGCGCTGATCAGGGTGATCAGGGTGCCCACCAGGGTCAGCAGGGTGCGTGCCGGCAGCTTCTTGCACAGCATGGCGGCGAAGGGCGCGGCGAACAGGCCGCCGAAGACCAGGCCGGCCACCAGCATCCAGGTGTTCAGCTCGCCCGCCAGGAGGATGAAGGAGGTGGCGCTGGAGATGGTCAGGAAGAACTCGGCGAAGTTCACCGAGCCGATGGTGGTGCGCGGGTCGCTGCCCGAGCCCAGCAGGCTGCTGGTGACCACCGGGCCCCAGCCACCGCCGCCGGCGGCATCGACGAAGCCCCCGAACAGCGCCAGCTTGGCCACGTGTTTCGGCGCGCGGCGCTGGGCCACGTGGCGGTAGGCCTTGCTGAGGATGTACAGGCCCATCAGCAGCAGGTAGGCGGAGATGAAGGGCTTGAGCGCGGCGCCGTCGAAGGTGGTGATCAGCACCGCACCGAGCACGGCGCCGATGATGCCCGGCAGCAGCAGGCGCAGGAACAGGGACTTGTTGACGTTGCCCAGCTTCACGTGGGAGATGCCGGAGAGGCCGGTGGTGAACACTTCGGCGATGTGCACGCTGGCGCTGGCCGCCGCTGGCGAGGCGCCTGCGGTGAGCAGGAAGGTGGTCGCGGTGATGCCGTAGGCCATGCCCAGCGCGCCATCCACCACCTGGGCGAGGAAGCCCACGGCCACGGCGCTCCAGAAGGTCGGGCTGCTCAGGGTGCGTTCGATGATGTCGAGGCCGGTGGCGCCGCCGTGGTCGCCGAAGAACAGGCGCCAGGCGAGGAAGCCCAGCAGGCTCACCAGGATCAGCACGGCCGCCCACATCGCGGCGCGCAGCACCGGGTGGTTGTCGGGGTGGCTGACGAAATCCTCGACGGGAGGAATGCCCAGTGCCTCGTGCTCGGTGTTGATCGGGCTCTGGCTGAGGTCGAGGTTGCGGATCTTCATGCGGGGTACGGCGCCTGACAGTGGGTGGTAGAACAGGCCGGAATAAGCAGGCGGCGAAGATAAGCGCCTTTGCTTAGAGAGTCTAAGAAGATTTCCGCAGGTTCATATTCCATTTTCGTTGGATGGAAGCGGCGCGGGATGGCGCTCGACGCGTGGGGCTGTACGCACCGATTGCCTGGCAACTGTATGCCCGGCGCCCTCTGAGGCTGGGCTAGGCTTTGAGCTTTTGGCGCAGAGGTGGCGATGAGGACATTGGGTGTACTGGGCGGTATGAGCTGGGAGTCGACCCTGAGCTATTACCGGCTGCTCAACGAGGGCGTGCGTGACCAGCTCGGCGGCCTGCATTCGGCGCCGTTGCTGCTGCATTCGGTGGATTTCGCCGGCATCGCCGCGCTGCAGAAGTCCGGCGGCTGGGACGAGGCCGGGCATCAGCTGGCCGCCGCTGCGCAAGGATTGGCGCGGGCCGGCGCCGGTGCCCTGCTGCTGGCCACCAACACCATGCACAAGGTCGCGGCGGCGATCGAGGCGGCGGTGGACATCCCCCTGCTGCATATCGGCGATGGCGTGGGCGAGGCCCTGCAGGCGCTGGGCTGCGAGCGGGCGGCGCTGCTCGGCACGCGCTTCACCATGCAGGAGGATTTCTACCGGCGGCGCCTGGACGAGCGTTTCGGCATCCAGGTGCAGGTGCCCGACGCCGCGGCGATGGCGGAGATCGACCGGGTGATCTTCCAGGAGCTGTGCCTGGGCCGCTTCCTCCCCGAGGCACGGGCGTTCTACCTCGACCAGCTGCGCCAGCTGCAAGCCGCGGGTGCCCAGGCGGCGATCCTCGGCTGCACCGAGATCGGCCTGCTGCTGGAGGGCTGCGACTCGCCGCTGCCCCTGGTGGACAGCACCGAGCAGCACGTACGCATGGGCCTGCGCTGGATGCTGGCCGAAGGCTGAACCATGGTGCATGACGGAGCGGGAACGATGCGGACGGGGATCATCCGTTGGGCGGGCCGGGGCGCGCTGCTGCTGGCCTTGGCGATGTCGCTGGTGTTCGCCGTGCGGGTGCTGGACATCCAGGGCGAACCGTCACTCGAGCCCTGGCACAGGTTCGTGCCGGAGGAGCTCGACGAGCGCGAGCTCGACCAGGCCGACTGGAGCGCCTGGATGAACGCCGAGGCGCGCGTCTTCGCGCAAGTGCGTGAACAGGTCAGCGAGCAGCTGGACGCCGAGGAGCAGGTGCCGGCCAACCGCTATTTCCCGGGCAGCCCGCTGTACCCCGGCCGTTTCAGCCAGGACTGGAACCGCTCCTATGTGCTGCGCCCCGAGGGCGAGCCGGTGGGCGCGGTGGTGATGCTGCACGGCCTCACCGATTCGCCCTACAGCCTGCGCCACCTGGCGCTGCGTTACCGCCAGGCGGGCTTCGTGGTGCTCGGCCTGCGCCTGCCCGGGCACGGCACGGTGCCGGCGGCGCTGACGGATGTGAGCTGGGAGCAGTGGCTGGCCGCCACCCGCCTGGCGATGCGCGAGGCCCGGCGGCTCGTGGGGGCACAGCGGCCGCTGCGGCTGGTGGGCTACTCCAACGGCGGTGCGCTGGCGTTGAAGTATTCGCTGGATGCGCTGGAGGACCCGTCCCTGCCACGCGCCGAGCGCCTGGTGCTGCTCTCGCCCATGCTGGGGGTCGCTGGCTACGCGCGTTTCGCCGGGCTGGCGGGCCTGCCCGCCGTGTTCCCGGCCTTCGCCAAGGCCGCCTGGCTCGACCTGCTGCCCGAGTACAACCCCTTCAAGTACAACTCCTTCCCGGTCAACGGCGCGCGCCAGTCCTACCAGCTCACCGTCGCGCTGCAGGAGCAGTTGCTGAGCGCCTCGCGACGCGACGGGCTGCGGGGCCTGCCGCCGCTGCTGACCTTCCAGTCGGTGGTGGATGCGACCGTGAGCACCTCGGCGGTGGTGGAGTCGCTCTATCGCCTGGTGCCGGACAACGGCAGCGAGCTGGTGCTGTTCGACATCAACCGCTCGGTGGACTTCGGCCCGCTGCTGCGCCCGGACGCCAGCCTGGCGCTGGCGCGGCTGTTGCAGCCGCCACCGCGGGCCTACCGCACGGCGGTGATCACCAACGCCACGGCGAGCAGCCGGGAGGTGGTCGAGCGGGTGATCGAGGCCGGTGGCCGCGAGGAGTGGGTCCGGCCCCTGGACATGGCCTTCCCGCGCGAGCTGTTCTCGCTGTCCCACGTGGCGCTGCCGTTCCCGGACAGCGACGGGCTCTACGGCCGCCACCCCGATGCGACGGACGACTTCGGCATCCACCTGGGCAACCTGTCGCTGCGGGGTGAGCGCGGGGTGCTGGTGATGAACATGGACGCCCTGCAACGGGCGACGTCCAATCCCTTCTTCCCCTACCTGCTGCAGCGGCTGGAGCGGGTAGAGGGACTGGCGCGCTGAGGGCCTCGCCGTGCGCCGGGGTTCAGGAGGAGCAGCTGATCTCCAGGTGCTTGCCCCACTCCGGTGGCCGCTCGGCATAGCGCTCCATGCCGGGCTGCTCGTCGAAGGGGCGGGCGAGCACGGCGTGCAGCTGGCGCACCTCGCTGAAATCGCCCTGCTCGGCGGCCTCGATGGCGCGCTGGGCCAGGTAGTTGCGCAGGATGTACTTCGGGTTCACCGCATGCATGCGCTGGCGGCGGGCGTCCTGGTCGTCGCCTTCGCGCGTGGCGCGCTCCACGTACTGCGCGGCCCAGGCATCGAAGCCGGCGAGGTCGACGAACTCGTCGCGCAGCACCGCCACCGCCTGTTCGGGCGTGGTCTCGCCCAGGCGGCGGAAGAACAGCGTGTAGTCCACCGCGCTGGTCTGCATCAGTTGCAGCAGGCGCTGCACCAGGGCCTCGTCGCCCTCTTCGGCGCGGGTGAAGCCCAGACGGCGGCGCATCAGGTCCAGCCAGGCCGCCTGGTACAGCGGCAGGAACAGCTCCAGCGCCTCGCGCAGGGCGTCCACGGCGATGTGGGGCGTCAGCGCCTGGGCCAGGGCGGCGAGGTTCCAGTGGGCGATGGGCACCTGGTTGCTGAAGCTGTAGCGCCCGCTGTCGTCGGAGTGGTTGCAGATGTGGTTGGCGTCGAAATCGTCGAGGAAGGCGTAGGGGCCGTAGTCGAAGGTGATGCCGAGGATCGACATGTTGTCGGTGTTCATCACCCCGTGGCAGAAGCCGTAGGCCTGCCAGCGGGCGATCATCCCGGCGTTGCGCTCGATGACCTCGCGGAACATCGCCAGCCAGGGCTCCTCGGCTTCCAGGCACGCGGGGAAGTGGCAGGCCAGCACGTGCTCGCCGAGGGTCTTCAACTGCTCGTGCTGGCGGGTGTAGTAGAAGTACTCGAAGTGGCCGAAGCGCACGTGGCTCGGCGCCAGGCGCAGGACCATGGCGCCGGTCTCCTTCTTCTCGCGGTACACCGGGGTGCTGGAGCCGGTGACGCACAGCGCGCGGCTGCTGGGGATGCCCAGGGCGTGCAGGTGCTCGCTGGCGAGGAACTCGCGGATCGAACTGCGCAGCACCGCTCGGCCGTCGCCCATGCGCGAGTAGGGGGTCTGGCCGGCGCCCTTGAGGTGCAGGTCCCAGTGCTCGCCGGCCTGGTTGACCACCTCGCCCAGCAACAGGCCGCGGCCATCGCCCAGGCGCGGGTTGTAGCTGCCGAACTGGTGCCCGGAATAGACCATGGCGCGCGGGGCGGCGTCGGACCAGAGCGTGTGCCCGGCGAACAGCTCGGCGAACACGGGCTCCTCGGCCTGCGCCGGGTCGAGGTCGAGCAGGGCCATGGCCGCCGGGCTCGCCACCACCAGGTGCGGGTCGTCCAGCGGGTCGGGCAGGACTTCGGTGGAGAAGGCATCGCCCAGGCGGGCGAAGCGGTTGTCGAACTGCAGGTCGTCGAGTCTTTTCATGGGCTCAGCTTGTCACGCGGCCGGGGCCGGGGGAAATCGCGGGGATGGGTGGTCCCCGCGTGGCGGTGGCTTACTTGGCGCGCTCTTCGGCGGCGTCGGCCGCCTGTTCCTCGGCGGGTGGGTGCTCGACGCTCTTGCGGCTGAGGATGACGTCCATCTTCGGCACCGAGGAGATGTTGATGCCGTGCTCCTGGAACAGCTGGTCGATGCGCCGGTTCAGCTCGTCGGTGGCCAGGCCCCGGTCGCCCAGTTCGCGCACGTAGATCTTCAGTTCGTGCTCCAGGGTGGTGGCGCCGTAGGTCTTCAGCTGGACGTTGGGGGCCGGGTCGCGCAGCACGCGGGTGTTCTCCTGGGTGGCTTGCAGCAGCAGCTTGCGCACCAGCTCCAGGTCGGCGCCGCGGTTGACGTTGTAGACCAGCACGATGCGGGTGACGGTGTCTGTCAGCGTCCAGTTGATCAGCTGGCTGGTGAGGAAGGTCTGGTTGGGGACGATGACTTCCTTGCGGTCGCTGTCGGTGATGTGGGTGGCGCGGATGCGGATCCGGTTCACCGTGCCGGTGACGGTGCCGATGGTCACCAGGTCGCCGATGCGCACCGGGCGCTCGAACAGCAGGATCAGGCCGGAGATGAAGTTGGCGAAGATTGCCTGCATGCCGAAGCCGATACCCACCGAGAGCGCGGCCACCAGCCACTGCAGCTTGTCCCAGCTGACCCCGAGGGTGGACAGGGCGCTGACGAAGCCGATGCCGGCGATGGCATAGGAGAGCAGCGTGGTGGTGGCGTAGGCGCTGCCCTGGGCCAGCTTCAGGCGCGACAGCACCAGCACTTCCAGCAGGCCCGGCAGGTTGCGTGCGAGCGCGGTGGTGATGCCGGCGATGATCAGCGCGCCGAGCACGTCCAGCAGGCTGATGGGCACCTGGGTGGCGGCGGCGCCGGTGCCGGTGGCGTATTGGTAGAGCGTCACTTCGTCGAGGTAGGCGAAGACGCTGATCAGGTCGGCCCAGACCAGGTACATCGAGGCGATGAAGACGCCGAGCAGGGCCAGGCGGATCAGGCGCAGGGACTGCTGGTTGACCTGCTCGATGTCCAGGGTCGGCTCTTCCACCGCCACTTCCTCGCCTTCGGCGTTCTCCTTGGTCTGCGCCTGGCGCTTGGCCAGCGCGCGGGCGTAGGCCAGGCGCCGGGCGGCGACGGCCAGGCCGCGGACGAAGGCGGCCTCGATGATCAGGGTGAGGATCAGCAGGTAGAGGGTGTTGATCAGGCGGTCGGTGAGCTTGAGCGAGGTGTAGTAGTAGCCGAAGCCGACGGCGACGATGAACACCAGCGGCAGCAGGGTGAAGCCCAGGCCGATGAGGAAGCGGAAGGGCGAGGTGTGCTCGCGCATCGGTTCGGCCAGCAGCAGGTTGCTCAGCACCAGGGCCATCAGGGCGTAGCAGGTGATGACGACGATGATGCCGATGACGTCCTCGGCCAGCGCCTGGGGCTGGTGCTCGGCCACGGTGACCACGGCCACCAGGGCCATCACCACCATGCCGAGGCGGCGGATCTGCTTGCTCAGCAGCGCCACCTGCGGGCGCGGCCAGCGGAAGTGCAGCTCGGCGACGCCGCCCGGGGCGAGGATGCGGTAGAGGGTGTAGAACACCAGCCAGGCCTGGGCCATTTCCATCAGCGCGGCGCCGAGGGTGGCGTTCTGGCCACGGGCGTCGATCTGCAGGGCCAGGCCGCAGAGGGCCAGGAACAGCGTCACCGGCATCGCCAGGAGGATGTTCAGCAGCAGCGCCAGGGGCGTGTGCATCTGGCTGTCGCGCTTGTAGTGGCCGATGTCCTGGTGCAGCTCGGTGAGCTTCTCGTAGAGCCAGCTGCGGCGCCACAGCAGCGCGCCGATCATCAGCAGCAGGGGGATGAACAGCCAGGGACGGTCGACCAGGCCTTCACCCAGCTCGGCCACGCCCGAGCCCCAGGGCACGTCCATCAGCTGGCGCTTGAGGTAGTGCGGCGCGCTCTTCAGCCAGGCGAGGTCCAGCGGCTTGTTGCTGGGAATCCAGAACATCTGCTCCTCCAGGGTCGCGCGCAGCGCCTGGGAGGTGCTCTGCAGCTGCTTCTGGTTGAGCTGCAGGGTGATGGACTCGTTGAGCAGGGCGTTGAGTTCGCGGCTCAGTCGGTCGAACAGTTCGGTGCGGGTGGTGGCCAGGTCGAGCAGGGTGGCGCGCAGCTCCGGCGTCACCTGGTCGGCGGGCTGGCGCGAGAGCAGGTCGTCGACGTAGGCCTGGGGGTTGTTGAGCTTGTCGCGCTGCTGGCTGAGCTCGAACTGGTAGAGGCGGATGTCGGCGATCTCGTCGGCCAGGTCGCCGTCGAGCTTCAGGTGCGGCAGGGCCTGCTTCTGCTGGTAGAGGATCTTCGACAGCAGCAGGCTGCCCTTGAGCACGCTGATCTGCTCTTCCAGCGCCTGGTCGGCCTGGTTGAGGGTGTCCAGCTGCTGGCGGGTCTGCAGGTTCTGCTGGGTCAGTTCGTTGAGGCGATCGGTGGAGCGCAGCAGGTAGTCGGAGAGCTTGAGGTTGGTGGAACTCTCGGCCGCCAGCAGGCTGTCGGGGGTGGCGTTCTGCGCCTCGCGGGAGAGTTCGGCCACCGTCTGCTCGGAGCTTTCCCGGCGCTTGTCGTTGATCAGCGACTGCAGGGCCTGGGTTTCCTGCTCCAGGCGGTGGATGCGCTCGACCAGCAGGTCGCGGCGGCTGTTGCCCAGGTCCTGCAGCAGGCTGTTGCCGGCCAGCTCCTGGCGGCGCAGCTGGGTCTGGGCGTCGAGGGCGGCCAGCTCGGCGTTGTACTGGTCGCGCTGCTCGTCGGTGAGCACTTTGCCGGTGTCCTTGCCGACCTTGAGGATGGCGCTGAGCTGCTGGGTGCGCACCTGGTTGCTGCTGATCTCGGCCTGGGCGCGCTCGGGGCGGGTCTGCGCGGTGATGATCAGGCTGTTGGCCTCGGCCAGGTCCTTCTGCCAGCCGGCCAGTTGGCTGCTGCGCTGGTTGAGCAACTGGTCGAGCTGGGCCAGGGAGGATTTGCCGTAGCGCTCGCCGACATCGACCGGCTTGCTGGCCTTGAGGCGGGTGAATTCACGCTGGGCGTCGGCGATCTGGCGCGGGGCATCGTTGAGCTGGCGCTTGAGGTCGGCCAGGCGCTTCTCGCTGTCGGCCTGGTTGCTCAGCTGCGTGAGCGTCTGCTCCAGCACCTGCTGCACGGCCTTCTGGTCGGCTTCCGGCAGCTTGCGGCTGGCGAGGTTGTCCAGGCTCTGCTGGACCTTGGCGCTGGTCGGTGGTTCGGCGGCATGCACGGGCGTGGCACCGAGGCAGAAGCCGATAAGGGCGGCGGCGAGGAGGGGGCGCAGGAAAGACATGGTCGCGTGGGGCGGCTCTGGAAAAAGTGCGGTTGATGATATGTCAGGACGCGGCCCCGTGCTGGGATGTGCCGCGCCTTCAGAGGAACAGTCCGGGGCCTGGACGTCCGTGACCTTCGGGGAATTTGACGCCCACCTTGCGCACCTTGTTCCCCTCCATCAGGGCCACGGTCCAGGTCAGGCCGTTCCATTCCACCTGGTCGCCGACGATGGGCTCGCCGCCGATCTCGTGGGAGATGAAGCGTCCCAGCGGCTGGCTGCCATCGACGTTGTCCAGCTTCAGGCCGTAGAGCGAGGCGACGGCGGAAAGCTGGGCGTCGCCTTCGAGGACGAAGTCGCCGAAGAAGCGCAGGTCCAGGCCGCGCTGGGGCGCCTGGCTGAACAGCTTGCCGAGGGCGGGAAGATCATGCTCATGGCCGATCACGCAGAGGATGTCGCCGGCCTCCAGCACGGTACTGCCCGAGGGGTGCAGCAGCTCGGTGCCACGGAACAGTGCCGCGATGCGGGTGCCGTCGGGCATCTTCAGCTCGCGCAGGGCGGCGCCGATGCACCACTTCTCCGCACCCAGGCGGTAGACAAACAGCTCCCACTCGCTGGTGGGGTGGATCTCCAGCCCGGCGCGGGAGATGGGCGCCGGCTCCGGCGGCACCGTCACCCGCAGCAGCCTGGCCGCGAGCGGCAGGCTGGCGCCCTGCAGCAGCAGGGAGACCAGGACGATGAAGAAGGCCAGGTTGAAGTACAGCTGCGAGTGGGGCAGGCCGGCCATCATCGGGAACACCGCGAGGATGATCGGCACCGCGCCGCGCAGGCCGACCCAGGCGATGAAGGCCTTCTCGCGGTCGTGGAAGGCGCGGAAGGGGATCAGCCCGATCATCACCGACAGCGGGCGGGCGAAGAGGATCATCCACAGCGCCAGGCCCAGGGCAGGGATGGCGATGGGCAGCAGGTCGTGGGGCGTGACCAGCAGGCCGAGCACGAGGAACATGCCGATCTGCGCCAGCCAGGCCATGCCGTCGAGCATGTGCAGGATGCTGTGGCGCGAGCGGATCGGCCGGTTGCCCAGCACCAGGCCGCACAGGTAGGCGGCGAGGATGCCGCTGCCGTGCAGGAAGTTGGTGAGGGCGAACACCAGCAGGCCGCCGCTCACCACCAGCAGGGGGTAGAGGCCGTTGGGCAGGTTGATGCGGTTGATCAGTTGCAGCAGCAGCCAGCCACCGGAGAGGCCGAGCAGCGCGCCGATGCCGAACTCGCTGACCAGGTGGCCGAGGAAGGACAGGCTGATCTCGGTCTGCCCCTTGGCCAGCATGTCGATCAGGGTGACGGTGAGGAACACCGCCATCGGGTCGTTGCTGCCGGATTCGATCTCCAGGGTGGCGGTGACCCGTTCGTTGAGGCCCTTGCCGCCGAGCAGGGAGAACACCGCCGCGGCGTCGGTGGAGCCGACGATGGCACCGATCAGCAGGCCCTGCATGATGTCCAGGTCGAACAGCCAGGCGGCGGCCATGCCGGTCAGCCCGGTGGTGATCAGCACGCCGACCGTGGCCAGCGACAGCGCCGGCCACAAGGCCACGCGGAAGCTGGAGACCCGCGTGCGCAGGCCGCCGTCGAGCAGGATGATGGCCAGTGCCAGGTTGCCCACCAGGTAGGCCAGCGGGTAGTTGCTGAAGCCGATCCCGCCCGGGCCGTCGACGCCGGCGACCATGCCGACGGCAAGGATGATGACCAGGATGGGGATGCCCAGGCGCGAGGAAACCGAGCTCACCAGAATGCTTGCGCCGACCAGCAACGCGCCGATCAGGAACAGGCTATTGATGGTGGCTGCATCCACGTATTGAGGCTCCTGGTGACGATGTCGGGGGTGATGCTGGAGGGATGCATGCAGCGTGCATGCCAGCCGGATTCTAACCTGCTACCCGCAACGCGCCGCAAGCGCTGATCGGTAGAAATCCCCAGGTTTTTTCGAACGAAGCCGAGCCGCCGGTTCACGGAATCGACCAGGCGGTCAGGATGTTGTCCGAGCCCGCTTTGCCGAAGAGAGGGGGCGGTGCCGGTGGGCGCGCACGTCGGTCCCCGCGTTCGCGGGGATGGCGCGTCCCCCTCGCAGTATCGTCGGCGCAGCGGCGGGGCGCGGGCAAAAAAAAGCCCCGCATGTGCGCGGGGCAGGGAAACCCTGAAAGCGTTGGAATCAGAACCAGGCGTCGCGCATCTCCAGGCAGGTGTCGTCGCGGGCCTCGAGGATGGCCAGGGCGTGATGGACGCTCGGCACTTCCCAGGTGAGGAAGTAGCGCGCGGCCTGCAGCTTGCCCTTGTAGAAGTCGGCGTCGGCGGGGTTGCCGCTGGCCAGGCCTTCCTCGGCACGGATCGCCTGCTCCAGCCAGCGCCAGCCGATCACCGCGTGGCCGAAGGCATTGAGGTAGAGCGCGGAGTTGGCCAGGGCCTGGTTGACCTTGCCCTGCATCAGGTCGCCGAGCAGTGCCAGGGTCACGGCGGAGAGGCGCGCGACGGCCTGCTCCAGCGGCTGGCGCAGGGCGTCGAGGGAGCCGTGGGCGGCGGCGCGCCGGCAGGTGTCGTTGATCAGGCGGGTCAGCTGCTTGAGGCCGGCGCCGTTGTTCTGCGCCACCTTGCGCCCCAGCAGGTCCAGCGACTGGATGCCGTGGGTGCCTTCGTGGATGGGGTTGAGGCGGTTGTCGCGGTAGTACTGCTCCACCGGGTACTCGCGGGTGTAGCCGTGGCCGCCGAGGATCTGCACCGCCAGCTCGTTGGCCTTGAGGCAGAACTCCGAGGGCCAGGACTTGACGATGGGGGTGAGCAGGTCGAGCAGCTCATGGGCCTGCTTGCGCTCTTCCTCGGTGGCGAGGGTCTGGGTGTCGTCGAACAGGCGCGCGGCGTACAGGCCCAGGTCGAAGGCGCCTTCCACGTAGGCTTTCTGGGTGAGCAGCATGCGGCGCACGTCGGCGTGCTCGATGATCGCCACCTGGGCGCTGGTCGGGTCCTTGCCATCGGGCAGGCGGCCTTGCGGGCGCTCGCGGGCGTATTCCAGGGAGTAGAGGTAGCCGGCGTAGCCGAGCATCACCGCGCCCATGCCGACGCCGATGCGGGCCTCGTTCATCATCTGGAACATGTAGGACAGGCCGGCGTGGGGCTTGCCCACCAGGTAGCCGACGCAGTCGCCGTTGTCGCCGAAGTTCAAGGCGGTGGAGGTGGTGCCGCGGTAGCCCATCTTGTGGAACAGGCCGGCGAGGATCACGTCGTTGCGCTTGCCGAGGGAGCCGTCGTCGTTGACCAGGAACTTGGGCACGATGAACAGCGAGATGCCTTTCACCCCGGGCGGGGCGTCCGGCAGCTTGGCCAGCACCATGTGCACGATGTTGTCCGACAGCGGGTGGTCGCCGCCGGAGATGAAGATCTTGTTGCCCTTGATGCGGTAGGTGCCGTCGCCGGCCGGCTCGGCGCGGGTGCGGATGTCCGACAGGGAGGAGCCGGCGTGGGGCTCGGTGAGCGCCATGGTGCCGAAGAAGCGGCCCTCGATCATCGGCTGCAGGAAGCGCTGCTTCTGCTCGTCGTTGCCGAAGCTCTCGATCAGGTTGGCCGCGCCCATGGTCAGGAAGGGGTAGGCGGAGCTGCCGACGTTGGCCGACTGGAAGTGGGCGAAGCAGGCCTGGGACAGCAGGGTGGGCAGCTGCATGCCGCCCTGCTCGAAGCTGCGGGTAGCGTTGAGGAAGCCGGCTTCGAGGAAGGCGTCCACGGCGGGCTTCACTTCCGGGATCAGCGTGGCGGCGCCGTCGTGGTATTCCGGCTCGTTCTCGTCGCCCTTGCGGTTGTGCGGGGCGAAGTATTTCTCGGCGATGCTGCGGGCGGTGCCGATGGCGGCGTCGAAGGTTTCGCGGTTGTGGTCGGCGAAGCGCTCGCGCTGGGTCAGGGCTTCGGCGTCCAGCACTTCGTAGAGTTCGAAGGCCAGGTTGCGGGAACTGAGCAGGGTCTCGGACATGTCGGATCTCCGGTTGGATCGGCCGAGTCTAGATCGGTGAATGAAGGTCGCCTAGCAACATCCATAAGGGTGATAAAGCAGCAAAACCCGGCCAGCGTCGCGGCTGCTAAACTGCGCGCCTCGCGAGGATTCCCACACCATGAACTACCGTCACGCCTTTCATGCCGGCAACCATGCCGATGTGCTCAAACACCTGACCCTGGCCCGCCTGATCGCCCTGCTGTCACGCAAGGAGGCGCCCTTCGCCTACCTCGACAGCCACGCCGGCGTCGGCCTCTACGACCTGGCGGGCGACCAGGCCAGCCGCACCGGGGAATGGGAGGAGGGCATCGGCCGGCTTTGGGGCCAGCCCGATCTGCCGGCGCTGATGGTGGACTACCTCGGCGTGCTGCAGGCGCTGAACCCGGACGGCGAGCTTCGTCATTACCCGGGCTCCCCCGAACTGGCGCGCCAGCTGACCCGCCCGCAGGACCGCCTGCACCTGAACGAGAAACACCCGGAAGACGGCCAGGCGCTGAAGGAGAACATGGCCGGCGACCGCCGCGTCGCCGTGCACCTGGGCGAAGGCTGGCACCTGCCCCGGGCGCTGTTGCCGACGGCAGAGAAGCGCGCGCTGATGCTGATCGACCCGCCCTTCGAGAAGGCCGACGAACTGGAACGCTGCGTCAACGCGCTGAAGGAAGCCATCGGCCGCATGCGCCAGACCGTCGTCGCGATCTGGTACCCGATCAAGGACCAGCGCCAGCTCAAGCGCTTCTACCAGGGCCTGGAAGCCTCCGGCGCGCCCAAGCTGCTGCGGGTGGAGCTGATGGTGCACCCGGCGGACAACGCCCTCGGCCTCAACGGCTCGGGCCTGGCCATCGCCAACCCGCCGTGGGGAATAGAAGAAGAGTTGCGCCAGCTCCTGCCCTGGCTGAGCGAGAAGCTGGCGCAGAGTCAGGGCAGTTGGCGGCTGGACTGGTTGATAGCGGAGAAGTAGGGGCGCTGCGCGCCAGCGTAAGTTTCAAGCTGCAAGCGGCAAGTTCAGGGAGCGGCAAGCTATAAGCCGCAAGCTAAAAGCAGCGGCCGCTTCGCTCTTACTTGCAGCTTGTAGCTTATGGCTCCCCTCTCCCGGCCGTCAGGCCGGCATACAAACCCCCGTCCCCCCCAACCCGCAATACCCCCCCGGATTCTTCGCCAGGTACTGCTGGTGGTACGCCTCGGCGTAATAGAAGGGCGGCATTTCGTCGATCTCGGTGGTGATGGCGCCGAAGCCGGATTTGCTCAGCTCGGCCTGGAAGCGTGCTTCGCTGGCCTTGGCGGCTTCCAGCTGGGCGTCGTCGCTGCAGTAGATGGCCGAGCGGTACTGGGTGCCGATGTCGTTGCCCTGGCGCATGCCCTGGGTCGGGTTGTGGGCTTCCCAGAACACCGAGAGCAGTTTCTCGTAGCTGATCACCTGCGGGTCGAACACCACCAGCACCACTTCGGTGTGCCCGGTGAGGCCGGAGCAGACTTCGTCGTAGGTCGGGTTCGGGGTGTGGCCGCCGGCGTAGCCGACCGCGGTGGTCCAGACGCCTTCCTGTTGCCAGAAACGTCGCTCGGCGCCCCAGAAGCAGCCGAGGCCGAACACCGCTTGCTGCAGGTGGGCGGGGAAGGGCGCCTGCAGGGGGCGGCCGTTGACGTAGTGGGCATCGGGAACCGGCATCGGCGATTCGCGGCCGGGCAATGCCTGTGCCGCGGTGGGCAGCTCGATTTTGTGGGCAAGGATCTGCGAGCGCAGGACCATGGCGTTCTCCTCGAAGGTGGCTGGCTGGTCGATAGACCTGCGGGAATGGCCGATGTTACAGCAGGCTCAGGGCTGCGGGCGGCAGGGGTAGCGGCGCAGGCTTTCCACCAGCAGGTGCCCGGGGATGGGCTGGTCGAACAGGTAGCCCTGGCCGACATCGCAGCGCTGGCGACGGAGGAAGGCCAGCTGCTGGGCGCTCTCGATGCCTTCGGCGACGACCTTGAGCTTGAGGTTGTGGGCCATGGCGATCACCGCCGAGGTGATTTCCATGTCGTCCTGGTTGTCGGGGATGTCCTTGATGAAGCTGCGGTCGATCTTGATGACGTCGATCGGGAACTTCTTCAGGTAGCTCAGAGAGGAGTAGCCGGTGCCGAAGTCGTCCATGGCCAGGGTCAGGCCGAGGGTCTTGAGGCGGTTGAGCTGGTGCTTGGTGTCGTCGGTGGCTTCCAGCAGCAGGCCTTCGGTCAGCTCCAGCTCCAGCAGCCCCGAGGGCAGCTGTTCCTCGTGGAGGATGGCGGCGATGGAACCCACCAGGTCCGGGTCGCTGAATTGCTTGGGCGAGAGGTTGATCGCCACCTGCACATCGCCCATGCCCGAGGCGCTGAGGCGTCGGCTCATGCGGCAGGCTTCGCGGATCACCCACTTGCCGATGGGGATGATCATCCCGGTTTCCTCGGCGACGCTGATGAACTGGTCGGGGCGGATCATGCCGCGTTCCGGGTGCTGCCAGCGGAGCAGCGCCTCCATGCCCAGCAGTTGCCCGGTCTTGAGGCAGAGCTTGGGCTGGTAGAAGACTTCCAGCTCGTTCTGCGCCAGGGCGCGGCGCAGGTTGTTCTCGACGAACAGCTTGTAGCTGGCTTCGGCGTTGAGGGTCTCGGTGAACAGCTGCAGCTGGTGCTTGCCGTTGGCCTTGGCCTTGTGCAGGGCGAGGCCGGCGTGCTTCATCAGGGTCTGCGGGTCACGCCCGTGCTGCGGTGCGCAGGCGAGGCCGAGGGAGCCGGTGACGCTGATCAGCTGGTTGTCGACGAACAGCGGTTTGTCGAGGGTGTGGAGGATCTGCCCGGCGGTTCTCTGCCCGCTTTCCAGGTCGGCGCCGTCGAGCAGCACGGCGAACTCGTTGCTGGCGAAGCGCGCGAGGATGTCGCCCTGGCCGAGGGTGTTGCGCAGGCGGCGGGCGAGGCTGACCAGGAGCTTGTCGCCGGTCTGGTGGCCGAGGCTGTCGTTGATGCGCTTGAAGTTGTCGATGTCCACCAGCAGCAGGCAGAGGGGCGATTCGAGGTCGCTCTGGAAGCGCTCCTCCAGGCTGCGGATGAAGTACGGGCGGTTGCCCAGCCCGGTGAGGTTGTCGGTGTAGGCCAGCTTCTCGATGCGCTGCTGGGCCAGCTTGTTGTGGGTGACGTCCTCGTAGATGCCGATGTAGTGCGTCAGCTCGCCGTTCTCGCCGAATACCTTGGAGATGGACAGCTGGCCCCAGTAGGGCTCCAGGTTCTTGCGCCGGCTGCGGAACTCGCCCTGCCAGCTGTTGCTGGTGGAGAGGCTGGAGCGGGCGTCGAACAAGAGGTCGCTGAGGTTCTCCAGGGCCGGCAGGTCGGACAGGCGGCGGCCATGGACCTCATCCGAGCTGTACTGGGTGATGGCGGTGAAGCTGGGGTTGACGTATTCCACCAGGCCGTCGCGGTCCACCAGCAGGAAGGCGCTGGCGCTCTGCTCGACGGCGCGCTGGAACAGGTGCAGGGCGTTGGTGGCGTCGAGGCGTTGCTGGTTGACCAGGACCTGGGCGAACTGGTCGGCCAACTCGCCGGCGAAGGCGATCTCGTCGGTCTGCCAGACGCGCTGGCCGCCGGTGTGTTCCAGGCACAGCACGCCGACCACATCGCCGCCGATGCGCACGCTGGCATCGAGCAGGGCGATGATGCCCTGGGGCTTGAGGTAGTCGTTCACCAGCTCGCTGGTGCGGGGGTCGCGCTGGGCATTGTGGGCGTCGATGGCGCGCCCGCTGTGCAGGGCTTCGAGGTATTGCGGGTAGCGGCTGACGTCGATGGCGTCGGGGTGTTCATGGTGGTCCTGGTCGCGCCGGTAGAGGTTGATGGCGCGCAACAGGTCGCCGTCGAACATCCACAGGGAGGCGCGGGACACTTCGTAGGCTTCGCAGGCGGCCTGGGTGATCAGCTTGGCCGCCTCCAGGGCGGGGTCGCCGGCACCGTAGCGGTGGCGGGCCAGGCGCACGATCAGGCTCTGCTGCGCGCGGGAGCGGATCAGGTGTTGCAGGTGGTCTTCCTGGGAGCGCTGATAGAGGTCCAGGGAGCTCTTGAGTCGGGTGTTCTGGGCTTCCAGTTCGCTGAGGCGCTGGTCGGTGTCGTCACCCGCGTCGCCGTCCTCGACATCCACCGGCAGCAGGTAGCCGCGAAGCAGGCTGCGGCCATGCTGCTGGAAGGCTTCGCCGAGCTCGAGGATGGTGCGCACGCCGTCGGTCGTGTGCAGGCTGTACTGCACCTGGTAGCTGGCGCCGCCGGCCAGCTGGCGCTGGATTTCGTCGTGAAGGCGGTAGCGCGCTTCGGGGGACATCAGGCTGGCGTAGGGCGAGCCGACCAGGGCACAGAGCTCGGTGGCCGGCATGCCGATATGGCGTTCGCAATTGGGGTCGAGGAACAGCAGCGCCCAGCTGGCCTCGTTGATCCGCTCGAAACGCATGAGGCCAAGCCGCGAAGGGACTGGCAACTGCGTCACAACCTCGGCCACCGTACGGCTGGCGGCATCGGGATGGCTTTTCATCGGGCGGGGGGGTTCCAGTATGCTGACCGAGTCGGGCCTCGGCCCACTTCTTAATATGGCGTCGGGCAAGGGTGCATCATGCGGATGGGGCTGACAAGACAACTTGGTGGGGCTTTGATGCTGTGCGGTATGTTTTTTTTATCACCGGCCTCGGCGGCCGGTTCGGAGCCGGTTCTCAGCAGCGCTGAGCAGACCCGCTACCTGGCCGAGATCAAGCGTCTCTACCTGACCGATGACGAGCGCAAGGCCCTGTTCGCGCACACCAATGCGCTGCTGAAGACCTATGCCCTGAGCGCCGGCTACCAGGTCGGCTCCAGCGATCGGCGTGACCTGCAGTACCAGGTGAGCCTGGCGCGGCCGGGCGAGCTGATGCTGCGCGAGGAGGTCCGGGCCACGACGGGAACCGGCGTCGCGGTGCGCAACCGGCTGCTGCCGGTGTTCGGCGTCGATCCGAGCATCAGCTATGCCTGCCCGCGCGAGGGCCAGGCCTGCGTGCTCAACGTGCCAGGCTCCAGCGAGCCGATGCTGACCATCGTGCGCGACCTGGACGGTGCCGGGCAGTTGGCCAAGGCGTTCAGCTTCCTGATCCGCAACCTGCAGAAGGGCTGACCCGGCTGCGACCGGACCCACCCGCCGGCGCGGGTGGGCACCGCCTCTCCCTCCTCCTTCCTTCGACGCGATGCGGGCCACCGCAGGGCCGGGCGTGGGCGCCAGCGGGCGAGTCCGTGGGTGGATTCAGGGCAAAAAAAACCCCGCCTAAGGGGGCGGGGTCGAGGTGCGAGCGTGGCGTGCTCGCGATGAAGCAAAGGTTTACAGCAGCATGGTGCGGATATCCGCCAGCACGTCACCCAGGCGCTTGGTGAAGCGCGCGGCGGCGGCGCCATTGATCACGCGGTGGTCGTAGGACAGCGACAGCGGCAGCATCAGGCGCGGCTGGAAGGCCTTGCCGTCCCAGACCGGCTGGATGGTGGCCTTGGACACGCCGAGGATCGCCACTTCCGGCGCGTTGACGATCGGCGTGAAGCCGGTGCCGCCAATGTGGCCGAGGCTGGAGATGGTGAAGCAGGCGCCTTGCATGTCGTCCGCCGAGAGTTTCTTGGTCCGGGCCTTCTCGGCCAGGGCGGCGGCTTCGGCGGCCAGTTGCAGCAGGCTCTTCTGGTCGACGTTGCGGATCACCGGGACCAGCAGGCCGTCCGGGGTGTCCACGGCGAAGCCGATGTGCACGTACTTCTTGCGGATCAGCGCCTTGCCGCTGGGGGCGAGGGAGCTGTTGAAGTCCGGCATTTCCCTGAGCAGGTAGGCGCAGGCCTTGAGCAGCAGCGGCAGCACGGTCAGCTTGACGCCGGCTTTCTCGGCGACGGCTTTCTGGGCGACGCGGAAGGCTTCCAGCTCGGTGATGTCGGAGGAGTCGAACTGGGTCACGTGCGGGACGTTGAGCCAGCTGCGGTGCAGGTTGGCAGCGCCGACCTGCATCAGGCGGGTCATCGCCACTTCCTCGATCTCACCGAACTTGCTGAAGTCGACGGTGGGGATCGGCGGGATGCCGGCGCCACCAGTGGCCGCCGCGGCGGCTGCCGGGGCGTCCTTGGACTTCTGCATCACGGCCTTGACGTAGGCCTGCACGTCTTCCTTGAGCACACGGCCGTGCGGGCCGGTGGCGGTGACCGCGCTCAGCTCGACGCCGAACTCGCGGGCCAGCTGGCGCACGGCCGGGCCGGCATGGACCTTGGCGCCGTCGGAGCGCGCCGGTGCGCCGGGGCTGCCGGCGGCGGCGGCCGACAGCGAGGCGATGGCGTTGACCTCGGCGGCCACGGCCGGACTGGCGCCGGCCGGTACGCGATGCACCGGCTGGCTGTCCTGCGCAGCGGGTGCTGGTGCGGCAGCCGGGGCGGCGCCAGCGGTGCGCAGCTTGAGGATCAGGTCGCCGGTGCCGACTTCGGTATCCAGCTTGACCACGATGCTCTCGACCACGCCTGCGGCGGGCGAGGGGATCTCCATGCTGGCCTTGTCGGACTCCAGGGTGATCAGGCTCTGGTCGGCTTCGACGCGATCGCCGGCCTTGACCAGGATCTCGATCACCTTGGCCTTGCTGTCGGAGCCGATGTCCGGGACGTGGACGTCCTGCACCGCTTCGGCAGCCGGAGCGGCCGGCGCAGCAGCGGGGGCCGGTGCCGGTGCGGCGGCAGGTGCTTCGGCGGCCATGGCGGCAGCCGGGGCGGCGCCTGCGGTGCGCAGCTTGATGATCAGGTCGCCGGTGCCGACTTCGGCATCCAGCTTGACCACGACGCTCTCGACGATGCCTGCGGCAGGCGAGGGGATCTCCATGCTGGCCTTGTCGGACTCCAGGGTGATCAGGCTCTGGTCGGCTTCGACGCGGTCGCCGGCCTTGACCAGTATCTCGATGACCTTGGCCTTGCTGTCGGAACCGATGTCCGGGACGTGCACGTCCTGGACACTTTCACTGGCAGGGGCCGCCGGTGCCGGTGCGGCAGCGGGCTTCTCCTGCGCCTTGGGCGCGGCGGCCGGAGCCTGGGGCGCGGGTGCCGCAGCGGCGGCTCCCTCGACGTCCAGTTCGATCAGGTCGTCGCCTTCCTTGAGGCGGTCGCCGATCTTCACTTTCAGGCTCTTCACCACGCCGGCCTTGGGCGAGGGGACTTCCATGCTGGCTTTGTCGGATTCCAGGGTGACCAGGCTCTGGTCGGCTTCGACGCGGTCGCCGACCTTGACCAGAATCTCGATCACTTCGCCTTCGCCGCCGATATCGGGTACGCGGATCAACTCACTCACAATGCGTCTCCTCAGCAGTCCAGGGGGTTGCGCTTATCGGGGTCGATGCCGAACTTGGCGATGGCCTCGGCCACCACTTTCGGTTCGATGTCGCCACGATCCGCGAGGGCTTCCAGCGCCGCCAGGACGACCCAGTAGCGGTCCACTTCGAAGAAGTGGCGCAGCTTCTTGCGGCTGTCGCTGCGGCCGAAGCCGTCGGTTCCCAGGACCTTGAATTCCTTGCTCGGCACCCACTGGCGAATCTGTTCGGCGAACAGCTTCATGTAGTCGGTGGAGGCCACGACCGGGCCCTTGCGGCCGCTCAGGCACTGCTCGACGTAGGTCGACTTGGGCTTCTGGCCCGGGTGCAGGCGGTTGTGGCGCTCGATGGCCAGGCCGTCGCGGCGCAGTTCGTTGAAGCTGGTGACGCTCCAGACGTCGGCGCCGACGTTGAACTCGTCGCGGAGGATCTTCGCCGCTTCGCGGACTTCGCGCAGGATGGTGCCCGAGCCCAGCAGTTGCACGTGGTGCGCGGCTTCCTTCTTGTCCTCTTCGAGCAGGTACATGCCCTTGATGATGTCTTCCTCGACACCGGCCGGCATGGCGGGCTGGGTGTAGGCCTCGTTCATCACGGTGATGTAGTAGAAGACGTCCTGCTGCTCTTCGGTCATCTGGCGCATGCCTTCGCGGATGATCACCGCGAGCTCATAGCCATAGGTGGGGTCGAAGGTGCGGCAGTTGGGGATGGTGCCGGCCAGCATGTGGCTGTGGCCGTCCTCGTGCTGCAGGCCTTCGCCGTTGAGCGTGGTACGACCGGCGGTGCCGCCGATCAGGAAGCCACGGGTACGGCTGTCACCGGCGGCCCAGGCCAGGTCGCCGATGCGCTGGAAGCCGAACATCGAATAGAAGATGTAGAACGGCAGCATCGGCTGGTTGTGGCTGGAGTACGAAGTGCCGGCGGCGATGAAGGAGCTCATGGCGCCCGCTTCGTTGATGCCTTCCTCGAGGATCTGGCCCTTCTTGTCCTCGCGGTAGAACATCACCTGGTCCTTGTCGACGGGCTCGTAGAGCTGGCCGACGGAGGAGTAGATGCCCAGCTGGCGGAACATGCCTTCCATGCCGAAGGTGCGGGCTTCGTCCGGGATGATGGGGACGATGCGCTGGCCGATTTCCTTGTCCTTGACCAGCTGCGAGAGGATCCGCACGAAGGCCATGGTGGTGGAGATCTCACGGTCGCCCGAGCCGTCGAGGATGGCCTTGAGGGTGTCCAGCGGCGGGGTGGGGATGCTGAAGCTCTTGGCGCGACGCTGGGGCACGAAGCCACCCAGGGCGGCGCGGCGCTCGCTCAGGTAACGGGCTTCGGCGCTGCCTTCCTCGGGTTTGAAGAAGGGCAGGTTCTCCAGCTCGTCGTCCTTCACCGGGATGTCGAAGCGGTCGCGGAACGACTTCAGGCTGTCGACGTCGACCTTCTTGGTGTTGTGCGCGGTGTTCTTCGCCTCGCCCGCTCCGGTGCCGTAGCCCTTGATGGTCTTGGCCAGGATGACGGTGGGCTGGTCCTTGTGGTTGACCGCCTGGTGGTAGGCCGCATAGACCTTGTAGGGGTCGTGGCCGCCACGGTTGAGCTTCCAGATCTCGTCGTCGGACAGGTCGGCGACCATGGCCTTGAGTTCGGGCGTGTTGAAGAAGTGCTCGCGGACGAACGCGCCGTCCTTGGCCTTGTAGTTCTGGTACTCGCCGTCGATGACTTCGTCCATGCGGCGCTGCAGGATGCCGTCGACGTCCTTGGCCAGCAGCGGGTCCCAGAAGCGGCCCCAGATGACCTTGTTGACGTTCCACTGGGCGCCACGGAATACGCCTTCGAGTTCCTGGATGATCTTGCCGTTGCCGCGTACCGGGCCGTCGAGGCGCTGCAGGTTGCAGTTGATGACGAAGATCAGGTTGTCGAGCTTCTCGCGGCCGGCCAGGGAGATGGCGCCGAGGGATTCGGGCTCGTCGCACTCGCCGTCACCCATGAAGCACCAGACCTTCTGCTTGCCGGCGGGGATGAAGCCGCGGCTTTCCAGGTACTTCATGAAGCGTGCCTGGTAGATCGCCTGGATCGGGCCGAGGCCCATGGAAACGGTGGGGAACTGCCAGAAGTCCGGCATCAGCCAGGGGTGCGGGTAGGACGACAGGCCGTTGCCATCGACTTCCTGGCGGAAGTTGTTCATCTGCTCTTCGGTGATGCGGCCTTCCATAAAGGCGCGGGCGTAGACACCGGGGGAGGCGTGGCCCTGGAAGTAGATCAGGTCGCCGCCGTGTTCGTCGGTCGGGGCCTGGAAGAAGTAGTTGAAGCCGATGTCGTAGAGGGTCGCCGAGGACGCGAAGCTGGAGATGTGACCGCCCAGGTCGGAGTCCTTCAGGTTGGTGCGCATGACCATTGCCAGCGCGTTCCAGCGTACCAGCGAGCGAATGCGGCGTTCCATGAACAGGTCGCCAGGCATGCGTGCTTCGTGGGTGACGGGGATCGTGTTGCGGTACGGCGTGGTGATGGCATAGGGAAGCTGCGAACCGCTACGGGTAGCGAGTTCACCCATACGGGTCATCAGGTAGTGCGCGCGGTCTTCGCCTTCTTTGTCGAGAACCGATTCCAGGGCGTCCAGCCATTCCTGGGTTTCGACGGGATCGAGGTCTTGCATGGCTTGCTCCAGGGCGGAAAGGCTTCCAGAATCGGACGCCTATGTTCACTGACAGCCTTATGGGCTGGCAGATTGCTAATTCTTGGATTTACCGGGGGTCGAACCGGCCTTGTGTAGTTTTACTACATTTCGACGGCCGTTTCAGCACTCTGGACACAATCTTTCGTAGTAAAACTACAGATGGGCGGCGCGAGGCCAGCAACCACAGGCCCGGCGTACGCCGATCACAGGATAGACCATGAGCCTGCCCCCGCTTGTCGCCCTCCCTCCGCAACTGCAATCGCTCGCCGACCGTGCGCGCCAGGCCTTCACCTCCGATCAGGAGGGCCTTCCGGAATCCCTGCGTGCGGCATTCGACGGCTGGCCCGACGAACGGAAGCAGGCGTTCCTGCGGGTGTGCGCAGCCAGTGATTTCGTGGCCGAGCAGACGCGGCGCGATCCGGCAATGCTCATGCAGCTGGCGGAATCGGGCGAGCTGGAATGTACACTTAAAAATGGTGAATTGTGTACAGATTTGGATTCAATCATCTCCACCTGTGCGAGTGAGGACGAGCTGGCGCACCACCTGAGGCGTTTTCGCAATCGCCAGCAACTGCGCATCATCTGGCGCGACCTGACCCGCCAGGCGGACCTCGCGGAAACCTGCCGCGATCTCTCCGATCTCGCCGACGCCTGCATCGATGGCGCCTACCACTGGCTCTACAGCCGCCACTGCGCGCAGTTCGGCACCCCCACCGGGCGCCGCTCCGGGCAGCCGCAGCACCTGGTCATCCTGGGCATGGGCAAGCTGGGCGCCCATGAGCTGAACCTGTCCTCGGACATCGACCTGATCTTCGGCTACCCCGAGGGTGGCGAGACCGAAGGCGCCAAGCGTGCGCTGGATAACCAGGAGTTCTTCATCCGCCTCGGCCAGAAGCTGATCAAGGCGCTGGACGCCATCACCGTCGACGGTTTCGCCTTCCGCGTCGACATGCGCCTGCGCCCCTACGGCTCGTCCGGCGCGTTGGTGCTCAGCTTCAATGCGCTGGAGCAGTACTACCAAGACCAGGGGCGCGACTGGGAGCGCTATGCGATGATCAAGGCACGGGTGGTCGGCGGTGACCAGCAGGCCGGCGCGCAGTTGCTGAAAATGCTGCGACCCTTCGTCTACCGCCGCTACCTGGACTTCTCGGCCATCGAGGCGCTGCGTTCGATGAAGCAGCTGATCCAGCAGGAAGTGCGCCGCAAGGGCATGACCGAGAACGTCAAGCTCGGCTCCGGCGGCATCCGCGAGGTGGAGTTCATCGCCCAGGCCTTCCAGCTCATCCACGGCGGTCGCGACCTGAGCCTGCAGCAGCGCCCGCTGCTCAAGGTGCTGGCGACGCTCGAAGGGCAGGGCTACCTGCCGCCGGCGGTGGTGGCCGAGCTACGCGACGGCTATGCCTTCCTGCGCTACACCGAGCACGCCTTGCAGGCCATCGCCGACCGGCAGACGCAGATGCTCCCGGACAACGACCTGGACCGCGCCCGCGTCGCCTTCATCATGGGCTTCGGCGACTGGTCGGCCTTCCATGAGCGGCTGATGTACTGGCGCGGTCGCATCGAGTGGCATTTCCACCAGGTCATCGCCGATCCCGACCAGGACGAGGAGGCGGGCCCGCAGGACGCTTGCGTCGGCGGCGAGTGGCTGCCGCTGTGGGAAGACGCCCTGGACGAAGAGAGTGCCTGCCGGCAATTGAGCGAGGCTGGCTTCCTCGACCCGCTGGCCGCCCTCAAGCGCCTGGTCGACCTGCGCAACGGCCCTCAGCTGCGCGCCATGCAGCGCCTCGGGCGCGAGCGCATGGACGCCTTCATCCCGCGCCTGCTGAACATGGCCAGCGAGCACGGCAAGCCCGACCTGGTGCTGGAACGCGTGCTGCCGCTGGTGGAGAAGGTGGCCCGGCGCTCGGCCTACCTGGTGCTGCTCAGCGAGAACCCCGGTGCCCTGGAACGCCTGATCACCCTCTGCGCCGCCAGCCCCTGGATCGCCGAGCAGATCGCGCGCTACCCGCTGTTGCTGGACGAGCTGCTCAACGAAGGCCGCCTCTATCATCCGCCACTGGCCCCCGAGCTCGCCGCCGAGCTGCGTGAGCGGCTGACCCGCATTCCCGAGGACGACCTCGAGCAGCAGATGGAGGCCCTGCGTCACTTCAAGCTGGCCCACAGCCTGCGGGTGGCGGCCTCCGAGATCGCCGGCACCTTGCCGCTGATGAAGGTCAGCGACTACCTGACCTGGCTGGCCGAAGCCATTCTCGACCAGGTGCTGGCCCTGGCCTGGCGCCACACCGTGGCCCGCCATGGTGCGCCGCGTCGCGCGGACGGCAGTGCCTGCGACCCGGACTTCATCATCGTCGGCTACGGCAAGGTCGGCGGGCTCGAGTTCGGCCATGGCTCCGACCTGGACCTGGTGTTCATCCACGACGGCGACCCGCAGGCTGAGACCGACGGCGCCAAGCCCATCGACGGTGCGCAGTTCTTCACCCGCCTGGGCCAGCGCATCATCCACCTGCTCACCACCCAGACCACCTCCGGCTCGCTCTACGAAGTGGACATGCGCTTGCGCCCTTCCGGCGCGTCCGGCCTGCTGGTGAGCTCGCTGGGAGCCTTCCAGCGCTACCAGGAGAACGAGGCCTGGACCTGGGAACACCAGGCGCTGGTGCGCGCCCGCGTGCTGGTGGGCTGCAAGCGCGTGGCCGCGGCGTTCGACTCGGTTCGCCTGGCGGTGCTGGGGCGCGAGCGTGAGCTGGCCACCCTGCAGCAGGAGGTCAGCGAGATGCGGGCGAAGATGCGTACCACCCTGGGAACGCGCGAGACTGCGGCGGGAACCGCTGCGAACGCCTTCGAAAGCACCGTTCCCTTCGATCTGAAGCAGGACGCCGGCGGTATCGTCGATATCGAATTTATGGTGCAATATGCGGCCCTTGCCTGGTCGCGACAGCACCCTGAGCTGGTGCGCTACACCGATAACATCCGCATTCTCGATGGCCTCGAGCAGGTCGGATTGCTGTCCGGTGAAGCGGTCAGCCTGCTGCAGGAGGCCTACAAGGCCTATCGCTCCGCCGCCCACCGGCAGGCGTTGCAGAAGCAGCCGGGCGTAGTGAGTGGTGACCAGTTCCACGCGGAGCGCCAAGGCGTGATGCGGATCTGGCGCGAGTTGGGCTTGAGCTGACAGCCTGCTAACTCGCCGTGCTGAATCAATCGAACCTTTGAGGAGCTGGCAAATATGTCGATGGCCGATCGTGATGGCGTGATCTGGTATGACGGCGAACTGGTGCCGTGGCGCGAAGCGACCACTCACGTACTCACCCACACCCTGCACTACGGGATGGGCGTGTTCGAAGGCGTGCGCGCCTACAACACCCCCGACGGCACGGCGATCTTCCGCCTGCAGGCGCATACCGACCGCCTGTTCGACTCCGCTCACATCATGAACATGCAGATCCCGTGGTCCAAGGACGAGATCAACGAGGCCACCCGTGCCGCCGTGCGTGAGAACAACCTCGAAAGCGCCTACATCCGCCCGATGGTGTTCTACGGAAGCGAAGGCATGGGCCTGCGCGCCACCGGCCTCAAGGTCCACGTCATCGTCGCCGCCTGGAACTGGGGCGCGTACATGGGCGAGGAAGCGCTGCAGAAGGGCATCAAGGTGCGTACCAGCTCCTTCACCCGCCACCATGTGAACATCTCCATGACCCGCGCCAAGTCCAACGGTGCCTACATCAACTCGATGCTGGCCCTGCAGGAAGCCATTTCCGGCGGCGCCGACGAGGCCCTGATGCTGGACCCGGAAGGCTACGTGGCCGAGGGTTCCGGCGAGAACATCTTCATCATCAAGGACGGCGTGCTCTACACCCCCGAGGTGACCGCCTGCCTCAACGGCATCACCCGCAACACCGTGCTGCGCCTGGCCGAAGAACAGGGCCTGAAGCTGGTCGAGAAACGCATCACCCGTGACGAGGTGTACATCGCCGACGAGGCCTTCTTCACCGGCACCGCCGCCGAAGTGACCCCGATCCGCGAAGTCGATGGCCGCAAGATCGGCATCGGCAGCCGTGGCCCGGTGACCGAGAAGCTGCAGAAGGCCTACTTCGACCTGGTGACCGGCAAGACCGCCGCGCGCGCCGAGTGGCGTACCCTGGTCAAATAAATAGACAAGGCTGCAAAGTGCAAGCCGCAAGCCGCAAGCAGTGGGTACTGCTTGGCGCTTGCGGCTTGTCGCTTGAGGCCCCGAAGCTGCCTTTATGAATATTCTGATCGTTGGCCCCTCCTGGGTGGGCGACATGGTGATGGCGCAGACACTCTTCCAGTGCCTGAAAGCCCGCCATGGCGACTGCCAGATCGACGTCCTGGCACCCGAGTGGAGCCGGCCCATCCTCGAGCGCATGCCCGAAGTGCGCCAGGCCCTGAGCTTCCCGCTCGGCCACGGCGCGCTGGAACTGGCCACGCGCCGCCGCATCGGCAAATCCCTCGCCGGTCGCTATGACCAGGCGATCCTCCTGCCCAACTCGCTGAAGTCGGCGCTGGTGCCCTTCTTCGCCGGGATTCCCAAGCGCACGGGCTGGAAGGGCGAGCTGCGCTATGGCCTGCTCAACGACATCCGCAAGCTGGACAAGTCCCGCTACCCGTTGATGATCGAGCGCTTCATGGCCCTGGCCTACGAGCCCGGTGCCGATTTGCCGCAGCCCTACCCGCGGCCGACCCTCGAGATCGACCCGGCGAGCCGCGACGCGGCATTGGCCAAGTTCGGCCTGAGCCTCGATCGCCCCGTCCTGGCCCTGTGCCCCGGCGCCGAGTTCGGCGAGGCCAAGCGCTGGCCGGCCGAGCACTACGCCAAGGTCGCCGAACTGAAGGTGCGCGATGGCTGGCAGGTCTGGCTGTTCGGCTCGAAGAACGACCACCCCGGCGGCGAAGACATCCGCATGCGCCTGATCCCCGGCCTGCGCGAAGAGGTGATCAACCTCGCCGGGCAGACCAGCCTGGCCGAAGCCATCGACCTGATGTCCTGCTCCGGTGCCGTGGTCTCCAACGACTCCGGCCTGATGCACGTGGCCGCCGCGCTCAACCGTCCGCTGGTGGCCGTCTATGGTTCCACCTCGCCGCTGTTCACCCCGCCGCAGGCGGAGCAGGTGGAAGTGGTGCGCCTGGGCCTGGAGTGCAGCCCCTGTTTCGATCGCACCTGCCGCTTCGGCCATTACAACTGCCTGCGCCAGCTCAAGCCGCGCCCGGTGATGGATGCCCTGGGGCGCCTGGTGGCGGACCCGGCCGAGGTCGCTGAATGAGGGTTTTGCTGGTCAAGACCTCATCCCTGGGTGACGTGATCCATACGCTGCCGGCGATCACCGATGCCGCCCGTGCCATTCCCGGCATCCAGTTCGACTGGGTGGTGGAGGAGGGGTTCGCCGAGATCCCCGCCTGGCATCCGGCCGTGGCCCAGGTCATCCCGGTGGCCATCCGCCGCTGGCGCAAGAACATCGTGCAGACCATCCGCAGTGGCGAGTGGAAGCGCTTCAAGGCGCGCCTGCGCGAGACCCGCTACGACCTGGTGATCGACGCACAAGGGCTGTTCAAGAGCGCCTGGCTGACCCGTTACGCCAAGGCCCCAGTGGCCGGGCTGGATCGCGAATCCGCCCGCGAGCCCGTCGCCGCGCGCTTCTACCACCAGGCCCACGCGGTGGCCTGGGGGCAGCACGCCGTCGAGCGCGTACGCCAGCTGTTCGCCAAGGCGCTGGACTACCCGCTGCCGGCGACCACCGGCGATTACGGCCTCAACCGCGCGCAACTGGCCGATGCGCCGGGTGGCGCGCCGTACCTGCTGTTCCTCCATGGCACCACCTGGGATACCAAGCACTGGCCCGAAGCCTACTGGCGCGACCTCGCCGAGCGGGTCTGCGAGCACGGCTGGAATCTGCGCCTGCCCTGGGGCAACCCGAATGAGAAGGCGCGCGCCGAGCGCATCGCCGAGGGCTTGGAAAACGCCGCGGTGCTCCCCAGATTGTCCCTGGCGGGGATGGCCAAGGTACTGGCCGGCGCGCGTGCCTGCGTGGCGGTGGACACCGGCCTGGGCCACCTGGCGGCGGCGCTGGATGTGCCGACCCTGTCGCTCTACGGGCCGACCAATCCCGGCTTCACCGGTGCCTATGGGCGTTCGCAGGTGCACCTGGGCAGCGACTTCCCTTGCGCGCCGTGCCTGAAGAAGACCTGCACCTACCAGCCGACCGAGGACGACAAGCGTCGCTTCGACCTCAAGCGCGAGCAGCCCCTGTGCTTCACCCGGCTGAACCCGCAGCGCGTGGCCACCCAGCTGGAGGCCCTGCTGCTGACCGAGGACACACACTGATGCAACTGGCATTCGTGCTTTACAAGTACTTCCCGTTCGGTGGCCTGCAGCGTGACTTCATGCGCATCGCCCAGGACTGCCAGCGCCGTGGGCACGCCATCCGCGTCTACACCATGATCTGGGAAGGCGACATCCCGGACGGTTTCGAGGTGCTGATCGCGCCGGTCAAGGCGCTGTTCAACCACAAGCGCAACGAGAAATTCACCGCCTGGGTCGAGGCCGACCTGGCCAGGCGCCCGGTGGACCGGGTGGTCGGCTTCAACAAGATGCCGGGCCTGGACGTCTACTACGCCGCCGATCCCTGCTTCGAGGACAAGGCGCAGACCCTGCGCAACGGCCTGTATCGCAAGTGGGGGCGCTACAAGCACTTCTCCGACTACGAGCGCGCGGTGTTCGCCCCCGAGTCGAAGACCGAGGTGCTGATGATCTCCGAGGTGCAGCAGCCGTTGTTCGTGAAGCACTACGCCACGCCGGCCGAGCGCTTCCACCTGCTGCCGCCGGGCATCGCCCCCGACCGCCGCGCGCCGGCCAACGCCGCCGAGATCCGCGCCGAATTCCGTCGCGAGTTCAAGCTGGCGGACGACCAGTTGCTGCTGGTGCAGATCGGCTCCGGCTTCAAGACCAAGGGCCTCGACCGCAGCCTGCGTGCACTCGCCGCGCTGCCCAGGGCACTGAAGAAGCGCACGCGGCTGATCGTCATCGGCCAGGACGACCCCAAGCCCTTCATCCTGCAGATGAAGGCGCTGGGCATTTCCGACCAGGTCGAGATCCTCA
Organism: Pseudomonas tohonis; assembly: GCF_012767755.2. Classification (NCBI taxonomy): domain Bacteria; kingdom Pseudomonadati; phylum Pseudomonadota; class Gammaproteobacteria; order Pseudomonadales; family Pseudomonadaceae; genus Pseudomonas; species Pseudomonas tohonis. Next base: position 6,080,855 of record NZ_AP023189.1, on the reverse strand, counting down.
AGGGGCGCAGCGACATCCCGCGCTTCCTGCTGGGTGCCGACCTGCTGATCCACCCCGCCTACAACGAAAACACCGGGACCGTGCTGCTGGAGGCGCTGGTCGCCGGGCTGCCGGTGCTGGTGACCGACGTCTGCGGCTACGCCCACTACATCGACGAGGCCAGGGCAGGCCGCGTGGTGCCGAGCCCCTTCGAACAGGAGCAGCTGAACCGCATGCTGGCCGAAATGCTCGACGACGATAACGCCCGCACCGAATGGGCCCGCAACGGCCTGGCCTTCGCCGACACGGCGGACCTCTACAGCATGCCGCAGCGCGCGGCCGACGTGATCCTGCAGGCACGGCCATGAAGCTGATGCTGGAACAACCCTTCAAGGACCTCTGGGCCGGGCGTGACCCGTTCGCCGAGGTGGAGAAGCTGCAGGGCGAGGTGTTCCGCGAGCTGGAGGCCCGGCGCACCCTGCGCACCGAGGTCGACGGGCGCGGCTACTTCGTGAAGATCCACCGCGGCATCGGTTGGGGCGAGATTTTCAAGAACCTGGTCACTGCCAAGGCGCCGGTGCTGGGCGCCGGCCTGGAGTGGGCGGCCATCCAGCGCCTGCAGCGCGCCGGGGTGCCGACCATGACCGCGGCGGCCTTCGGCGAGCGCGGCAGCAATCCCGCGCAGCAGCATTCCTTCATCATTACCGAGGAGCTGGCGCCGACCATCAGTCTCGAGGACTTCAGCCTCGACTGGGTGCAGAACCCGCCAGCCCCGGCGCTCAAGCGCGCCCTGATCGACGAGGTGGCGCGCATGGTGCGCGAGATGCACCGCGCCGGGGTCAACCACCGCGACTGCTACATCTGCCATTTCCTCCTGCACACCGACAAACCGGTCACGGCGGGGGACTTCCGTCTCTCGGTGATCGACCTGCACCGCGCCCAGGTGCGCGAGAGCACGCCGCGCCGCTGGCGCGACAAGGACCTGGCGGCGCTGTACTTCTCCGCGCTGAACATCGGCCTGACCCGGCACGACAAGCTGCGCTTCCTCAGGGTCTACTTCCAGCAGCCCCTGCGCCAGGTGCTGCGTGAGGAGATCGGCCTGCTGGCCTGGATGGAGCAGAAGGCCGCACGACTGCTGGCGCGCTACCAGCGCAAGTACGTGGAAGGAGCAGCGGATTGAGTAACTGGAAACTGGCGCCCGGGCTCGACGCCGATGTCGCCCGACTGTTCGCCGATCTCGACGCGGTGTTCGCCCTGCAAGGGGACTGGATCACCGGTGACCCGCTCTCCGAGGTTTTGCGGGTCGAGCACGCCGGCATCCGCTACTACGTCAAGCGCTACTGGGGCGCGGGCAAGGGCCTGCGCCGCTGGATCGGCCGGCCGCGGGTCAAGGCCGAGTGGCAGAACCTCAAGAATTTCAGCAAGTGGGGCATCCCCACGGCTCCGGTGGTGGGCTGGGGCCTGGAGCGCCGCTTCGGCCGCTTCCACCGTGGCGCGCTGATCACCCGCGAGCTGGAGCGCACCTCCGACATGGCGGCCCTGGCGCAGCGCGACGACGCTCGCCTGGATGACGCGACCTGGGTCGATGGCGTCAGCCGCCAGCTGGCCCGAGCCACCCGCGCCATGCACGACCACCACTTCGCCCACAACGACCTGAAGTGGCGCAACCTGCTGGTCAACGACGAGGGCGAGCTGTTCCTCATCGACTGCCCCACCGGCGCCTTCTGGTTCGGCCCCTTCCTGCGGCGCCGCATCGTCAAGGACCTGGCCTGCCTGGACAAGGTCGCCAAGTACAAGCTGAGCCGCACCCAGCGCCTGCGCTTCTACCTGCAGTACCGCGGGCGCCAGCGCCTGAACGTCGGCGACAAGCGGCGGATCAGGCAGATCATCGGTTTCTTCGAGGGACGCGAATGAGCGACTTCATCGCCACCAGCGACCGGGACATCCTGGCCCGCCATGGTCTCGACAGTTTCGAGGCGCTGTGGAACCTGCAGCTCGAGGCCGTGGACGCCCCCAACACCGGCCGGGGAGGCTGGAGCAGCGTGTTCCGCCTCGACCTGGGCGATGCCGCCTACTACCTCAAGCGGCAGAGCAACTACCTCAGCCGCAGCCTGGCGCGGCCCTTCGGCGAGCCCACCTTCGCCCGTGAGTTCCGCAATATCCAGCGCTACCAGGCGCTGGACGTGCCGGCCCTGCGCGCCGCGTTCTTCGCCGAGCGGGAGGTGCACGGCGAGCGCCGGGCCATCCTGCTGACCCGCGCACTGGATGGCTGGACCGAACTGGCCGAGTTGCTGGATCGCTGGCCCTCCCTGGGCGAGGACCAGCGCGCGGCGATCATCCTCGCCGTGGGCACCCTTGCGCACCGGCTGCATGCGGCCGGCCAGGTGCATGGCTGCTTCTACCCCAAGCACATCTTCCTGCGCGAGATCGGCGGGCATTACGAGAGCTGCCTGATCGACCTGGAGAAGACCCGGCCGCTGCTGCTGGGCCGTCGTGACCGGGTCAAGGACCTCGAGCCGCTGGTGCGCCGGGCCAACCCCTGGGGCGAGAGCGAGCTGCGCGAGCTGCTGGTGGCCTACCTGGGCGCCGGGCACTCCAGCAGCGATGTCGACACCTGGGTCCGGCGCCTCGGTGCGCGCCGTCGCAACAAGGAGCGCCGCGCTTGAAGCTGGCTGAACTCGCCGGCGCCGGTCGTGCGCCGACCCTGCCGCTGCTCGTGGACGCCGAGGGCGGCCTGGAGCTCATCCAGCTGTTCCGCGTGCTGCCCGGGCAACGCTATGTCGGGCGTGCCCGCTGGCAGGGGCGCGACGTGCTCGCCAAGCTGATGGTGGGCGCCAAGGCGGAGCGTCACTACCAGCGCGAACTGGCCGGTGCGCGGCTGCTCGCCGAGCAGGGGCTGCCGACGCCGGCGTTGCTGGCCCAGGGCTTCGAGGCGGGGCAGGGCGGCTGGCTGCTGTTCGATTACCTGGAGGGTGCCCGCAGCCTGTGGGACGACTGGCGCGTGGTGGAAGCCGAGGCGCCGCTCTCCGATGGCCAGCAGGCCGTGCTGGGCGAGGCCCTGGCGCTGGTCGGCCAACTGCACGGCAAGGGCCTGGTCCAGGAAGACCTGCACCTGGACAACATCCTTCGCCACCAGGGTGCGCTGCGACTGATCGATGGCGGCGGCGTGCGTGGCGAGTCCCCCGGGCAGAGTCTGGCGCGGGACAAGGTACTGGCCAATCTCGGCGTGTTCTTCGCCCAGTTGCCGGCGAGCCTCGACCCCTTCCTCGAAGAACTGCTGGTGCATTACCTGCTGGCCAACGGCGAACACGCGCTGCCGCTGGAGATGCTGCAGAAGGAAATCGCCCGGGTACGCCGCTGGCGCCTGCGCGACTTCCTCGGCAAGGTCGGGCGCGATTGCAGCCTGTTCAGCGTGATCGGCTCGGCCTTCGGCTTGCGCGCCGCCCGGCGTGATTCGCTGGATGCTCTGGCGCCGGTGCTGGCCGATCCCGATGCGGCCATCGCCGCCGGTCGCCTGCTCAAGGGCGGCGGCACCGCCACCGTGGCGCAGGTGGAAATCGATGGGCGGCCGGTGTTGCTCAAGCGTTACAACATCAAGGGCCCGCTGCATTGGCTCAAGCGCTTCTGGCGCCCGAGCCGCGCCTGGCACAGCTGGAAGGAGGGCAATCGCCTGGCCTTCCTCGGCATCGCCACGCCGCGCCCGCTGGCAATGATCGAGCGCCGCTGGTGCTGGCTCCGGGGCCGTGCCTACCTGATTACCGAATATCTGTCCGGGCACGATATAATCGCCCGTTTTCGAGACGCCCAGGTCGATCCGCAGGGCAATGGCCTGCCGGCAGAGTCCGATCTGCAGGCGCTGGACCGCTTGTTCGCCGCGTTGATCCGCGAGCGCATCAGCCATGGCGATCTCAAGGGACACAACCTGTTCTGGCAGGACGGCGCCTGGTGCCTCATCGATCTCGACGCCGTGCAGCAGCACCGCAGCGAGCGCAGCTTCGCCAAGGCCTATGCCCGTGATCGCGCCCGCTTCCTGCGCAACTGGCCTGCCGACTCGGCGTTGTACCAGCTGCTGGACCGACGTTTACCCAAGACAGCTTGAAGCCGTGAGCTTGAAGCTGGAAGAAAGAGCCCTACGGGGCGTGAACCCTATGACTGCTGCAGGCCTGCGCTTCCCGCTCCGGGCTTTCAGCTGCTTTGAAGAGGCTTAACACTGTGGCACTGACGATTCTCGGCCTTTCCGGCGCCCTCAGCCATGATCCGTCCGCTGCGCTCTACATCGACGGCAAGCTGATCGCGGCCGCTGAAGAAGAGCGCTTCGTGCGCGACAAGCACGCGAAGAACCGCATGCCCTACGAATCGGCCAAGTTCTGCCTGGAGCAGGCCGGCATCAAGCCGTCCGACGTCGACGTGGTGGCCATCCCCTTCGCGCCCATCAGCCTCTTCGGCAAGGCCCGCTGGCAGTACGCCAAGCGCTACTGGTACGCACCGGACCGCGCCCTCGACGCGATCCTCATGGGTAACCGTCGCTACAAGCGCTACCGCAACAAGATCGTCTGGTGCCTGGAGCAACTGGGCTTCGACGCCAAGAAGGTGAAGATCGAGCCGGTGGAGCACCACCTGGCCCACGCCTCCAGCGCCTACCACTGCTCCGGCTTCAAGGAGAAGACCGCGATCCTCGGGATCGACGGCAAGGGCGAGTACGCCACCACCTTCTTCGGCTGGGGCGAGAACGGCAAGATCCACAAGATCAAGGAATTCTTCGACCCGGACTCCCTCGGCGGCCTCTATGGCGCGATCACCGAGTACCTCGGCTTCGAGATGCTCGACGGCGAGTTCAAGGTCATGGGCATGGCGCCCTATGGTGACGCCGCCAAGTACGATTTCTCCCGCCTGGCCAAGTTCGAGAACGGCGAGCTGGTGATCAACACCGAGTACGCCAACGTCATCGGCTTCCGCCGCTACAAGGAGAACGGCAAGGGCTATTACTTCTCGCCCAAGCTGATCGAATGGCTCGGCCCGAAACGCCAGGGCGACATCGCCGACGACCCCTACATCCACTACGCCGCCAGCATGCAGGCGCTGTTCGAGAAGCTGGCGCTGGAGATGATGGAGTACTACCTCGGCGACATCCTGCGCGAGACCGGCAAGATCGCCTTCGCTGGCGGCTGCGCACTGAACGTCAAGCTGAACCAGAAGATCATCGCCCGCCCGGACGTGAAGGAGCTGTTCGTCCAGCCCGCTTCCGGTGACGCCGGCACCGCCGTAGGCGCCGCTGCCTACGTCTCGCACAAGCGCGGCGTGCCGGTGGAGAAGATGGAGCACGTCTACCTCGGCCCGTCGTTCTCCAACGAGGACGTCATCGCCGCCTGCGCCAAACACCCGAACAAGCCGGTGTTCAAGCGCATCGAGAACACCCCGCAGCGCATCGCCAGCATCATGGTCGCCGGCAATCCGGTGGCCTGGTTCCAGGGCCGCATGGAGTTCGGCCCGCGCGCCCTGGGCGGCCGCTCCATCATCGGTTGCCCGAGCATCCCCGGCGTCGCCGACCGCATCAACGAGCAGATCAAGTTCCGCGAGCGCTGGAGGCCCTTCTGCCCGTCGATGCTCGACACCGTGGCGCCGAAGATGCTCAAGGTGGACCACCCGAGCCCGTTCATGACCTTCACCTTCGAGGTCAACGACGAGTGGAAGGAGCGCGTTTCCGAAGTCGTGCACGAGGACGGCACCTCCCGCGCCCAGGTCCTGGAGCGCCGCCACAATCCGCGATGGTACGACCTGATGCTCGAACTGGAGAAACTGACCGGCAACGGCGTCTCCCTGAACACCTCCCTCAACCGTCGTGGCGAGCCGATGATCTGCTCGCCCACCGACGCGCTGAACATGTTCTACGGCTCGGACCTGCAGTACCTGATCATGGAAGACGTGTTGGTCGTCAAGGATGGCGTGGACTGGTATGACAATGTCGGATAGCCCGCTGCTCAGTGTCGTCATCCCGGCATACAACTACGCCGGGGTGCTGCCGCGAGCGGTCGAGTCGATACTCTCGCAGGCCGGCGCTGATGTGGAGCTCTGGGTCATCGACGACGGCTCCAGCGATGACACTCGGGCTGTTTTCGAGACTTTGATCGCGCGCTATGGCGGACGCTTCCAAGGTGTGCGGCAGGAGAACGCTGGCCCCTCTGCTGCACGGAACCACGGCGTACGCCTCGCCGGTGGGCACTACGTTCTGCTGCTGGATGCCGATGATGAGCTAGTGCCCGGTATGCTGCCCCGCTTGTGCGAGCAGCTGCGTGCCGAGCCTGGCGTTGGGCTATGGCTGGCCGGCCATGTAGCGGTACAACCTGACGGCCGCGAGCGCGAACACCCTGCCTCGCAGGTTCCTGAAGGTGTTGCCGAGCGGCTGTCTGCCTACCTGCTGGACAAGACCATAGCCATCAGCCATGGCGCCTGCGTGTTCAGGCGTGACCTTCTGCTCCAGCGTCCCTATCCGGAGCATCTGCGTCATAGCGAAGATATCCCCGTGTTCGCCTACACCCTGGCTCATGGGCCGGTACAGCGCCTGGAGTTCTCCCTCGCACGCATCCACAAGCACCCCGGCAGCCTGCGCCATAGCGCGGAAGCAGCACGAAAGGTGGACCTGAAGCTGGTCGACGAAGTGTTTGGCAGTCTGCCTGCCGCAGGACAGGGCTTGCGTCATCGCTACAAGGCGCAGCGTTGCCTGTCGTTGTTTCGTACCTGCATGCTGGCTGGGGACCATGCTGGTGCTTGGCATTACTACAGGGAGGCGCTGCGCACGGATTGGCGCGCGTTGCTCAAATGGTCATATACCCGAAAGGCGCTCGTTCTGTGTCTGAAGCGACGTTGATGAAGGTTCTGGCTCTTAGCTCCGCACGGCGAGAGCCCGATATTTCATGTGTTTACGAAGAGTTGGGGAGGTTCGTTGATCTCGATCTAAAGCTGCTGAGCAAGGATGAGCAACGTAACCTGAAGCAGTTCTTTCGAGGACTGGACCTCGCCAAATATGACCGCGTATTGATTGATCTGCATTTTAAAAACATCGCCAAGCAGGCTCACGTCCTTCGCCAGATTCCAGGGCTATTGCTATATGAAGAGGACGCCTGTCAGAACTATCTGGATAGCTCTCGTTGGAGGGGGCGGTTCAGTCGTTTCTACCGCAGCCTTCCAAATGCGCGCATGATAGTGACTGGGGCAGGCACTGCAGAGAAGCTCAAGGCGGAAGGTTTTAATGCCAACTTCATTCCCAAGGGCTATGACCCACGTATGGTCCGGAGTGAAGTCGTTGAGCGTGATATCGAGTTGGGCTTCATTGGGCGCACCGCGAGTGCGGCTTATGCAGGGCGAAAGGCCCTTCTGGATCAGTTGGTTGAGCACGAACCTGTCCAACTGCTGCGTACGGAGCCTGGACGGCCATATTGGGAGATGCTCAACCGGATCAAGTTCTTCATCAGTGCAGATGTGGGCTTGGGCGAGTACATGGCCAAGAACTTCGAGGCGATGGCAAGTGGATGTGTTCTATTCGCTTGGCGTCAGGGAATAGAGGAGCGTGCCATTGGGCTCAGAGATGGTATCGATCTGGTCTTGTATTCAGATGTCGAGGAGTTGCGTACAAGGTTGGCCGATCTGCGAAGCGATTCCAAGCAAGCATTATCCATTTCCGAGAGTGGCCGCCGGTTTGTGAAGGAGCATCTCAGTCATGTGAGGTTGGCGCGACATATGTTTGCCGTGATAAATGAGCCCTGGCCTTCGTTTCAGCCTCCATCCTTGTGGAGAATGCTCCGCGAACGCCTTAGTTCCAATGTGAGTAGGTTCAGATGAGTGGCCAACAGTTGCCCTTGGTTAGCGTAATAATTGCATCTTACAACCACGCCCCTTACATCGAAGCCAGCATTCTTAGCGTGTTGGGGCAGAGTTATACGAATATCGAGTTGTTGGTTGTGGATGACGGTTCTAGCGATGAAAGCGTTTCTCGTATCGAGTCACTTCGGAAAATCCATGGGTTCGACTTTAGAACTCAGTCCAACAAGGGGCTCTCGCGAACGCTCAATGAGACCCTTGCTCGGGCGAAAGGAAGCCTGATTGCCCCTTTCGGCTCGGATGACATCATGCTTCCTGAGCGGATCAAGACTCAGGTTGCATATATGTCCGAGAAGCCTGAGGTGGGAATCTGCGCGGGAAATATCCGTATCATAGATGCTCTCGGGGAGACCGATGGGAAGGTTGGCTGCAGTTCTGCTCGTCGACTGGACTTTGACGATGTGTTTCTCAACCGAAAGCCTGGCGCGCCTGCTCCTACGTTGTTATTTCGTCGCGAGGCACTGGAGAAGGTCGGTGGATTCGAGGTGGATGTACGCCTTGAGGACCTAATGGTGGAGCTGAAGATAACCAATGCAGGTTACTTCATTGATGTCTTGGCTGAAGTGCTGGCTCTTTATCGGGTGCATGAGAATAATACCTATAAGAACTACAGGTTCATGGTCGATAACGTGCTGCGGACCTATGATCGTTTCAGCGAACACCCGGCCTACGAGAAAGTATGCGCGAACTTCCGAAACTCGATGCTGCTCAAGTGTGCGCAACAAGATAAGGCTCTGGCGCGCGAATTGCTCGCGAATATTCCACTCAGGTTCTGGGATTCGAAGACATTGAGAGGGATTTGGCGCCTGCTTATTCGTTCATGAGTCGGCAGGCGCGTTCTATCAGCCTTTGATCATTTCGGTTGGCTGTGTGATTGACGCTGCTTTTTTTGGGCTATGACTTCAGCCGCCATTATGAGTGCCATGGGAATCCATATAAGGAACCAGTGTTCTTTCGGACGAGAAAGAAACGCTCCTCCTTCCGTCATGCTGGCTACAAAACCAAAGACCAATAGCGTCGATGCAATGCAGGAGAGTGGCTCCTGTCGATTGCGCAAGGCTGCTACAAGGGCTGTGAGATAAAGAGCCAGCCACAATGCCACGCCAATGAAACCGCAATAGTAGGCCACCGCCAGTAGCATATTGTGGGGGTCGGCCATTACAAGCGTCACACCCGGCACCGGTATTGCTAAGGGCGCATCGTAGCCATGCCCAAGCAAGGGTTTTTCCATGATGAGCGCCCAGGCCCGCTGCCAGATTTCAGGGCGATAGGACAGTCCCCTGTTGGTCAGCGCTTCGGGGAAAAGTAGAAGTAGCGCTGTTCCGGCAAGTCCGAGTGTTGCCAGTACGACAAGGCTGCGCCTGTTCCATTGAGTTAATGCTAGCCAGATGATTGCCGACGCAATTGCCAACAATGGTGTTCTTGAACCCGTGGCGATTATAAGGGCACCTAGGATAGCCAATGATCCGATTGATGGGATATCGAGTATTTGCTTCTTCGAAAACCACAGGGCTCCCCATATAACGAGAAAGAAGCCATAGACATGAGAACTCAGGAGCGGGTTGTAGAGCGCGCCGTAGCCTGTTAGACGGTCGGATGCTCCGCTATATAGATGGAATGCTAGCGTCATGGCGCCAGCGAGGCTTGCGAGCCATGCGCTGTAGCGCATGCTTTTCATGATCCTGTCTGGTGCGGCATGTGCCAGCAGGCCAGTAGCGAAAAATAGAAAGAGAACGTAGAGAGGACGCTTTGCAAGAGAGCTGCCAGAGTCCTCGGAACTTGTCCAGTTCAAAGTGATCAGCGTGTAGATACTAAACGCCGCGAATGCGATGAGCAGGGGAGATGAAAAAAGGTGCCTTATCCATTTGGGTTGCATCAATAGGACGAGCAGAGTCGGGGCGGCCAAGAAGAGATAATAAGCTTTGTGGTAGAGCGCGCGATCCCAAACCCAGAACATTCCTGTCAGCAGCACAAATAAGCCTACAGGAAGAATGTTGATGGTCAGCCACTCGGCGGCTTTTTCGAATCGGCTGTATGGTGTGGCAAGGTTGCAAGGCTGTTTTTCATCACTCATATGGAACTCAAACGGTCTCTAAAGGTTGCGCAGTTGCCAAGCTCTGCGGCTGATAGATAAGCATTTCGAAAAACCGTGTTCTGTTCAGGGATCAGCCATTTTCGGTCTTCGTGATATCGCAACAGATGATGGAAATTCCGCAGTCGCATGGACTGGCTGAGCGCCTTGTTCAGGCTCTTCAGGTCTGCAATATCTATGAGCCCCAGTTTCTCGTCGGGAGTAAGGACGATATTTCCAAGGTGCAGGGAACGAAAGTAGATTCCTTTGGCGTGAAGCTCTGCGATGAATATGCCCAAGCGTCTCCGGAGGTCGTCATCATTATCTAGCCTGTTTTTTACATGCCTTAGTGTTTCTCCCGGAAGTGGTTTGTAATGCACCACATCCCTATCAATTCCCTTGATTCGATAGACGCCGATCATTTCGGGGCAGGGAATGCCCTTATTCTTGAGTTGTTCGACATTGTCAGAAAAACGCTGCGCGTAGGGATAAAAAGCAGTGGAAGAAAGGAACCGCTTGCGCCTGAACAGCTTGAAGATGCTGCCGTCGACCAGGTGCAGCACCTTCTCTCCATGTCCGTCTCGTTCCAGCACTTCAGCTCCAGAGCTGAGCTCCAGATAAGTCTCATGATTCAGAGCTTGCATCGAAGGGCCTCGTTCAGTGGCCGCGTATCATACCCAAGGGCGAGGCACGGTTGTCAGTGGCTTGGGGGCTCTGTGCTACAATCTGCGCTCTTTTTCGAGTACCGAGCCCTATGAGTCGTCACGATCAGCCATCGACTTCAAGCCTACGAATATACCTGCGCCTGTTGGGCTACGTCCGCCCCTATGTGGGTATGTTCCTGATCAGCATTTTGGGCTTCATCATCTTCGCCTCCACGCAACCCATGCTCGGTGGGATCCTCAAGTACTTTGTGGATGGGCTGAGCAATCCTGAAGCTGTGCTCTTCCCAAGCGTCCCTTATCTGCGGGATCTGCAGCTACTGCAGGCGGTTCCATTGCTCATCGTGCTGATTGCAGCTTGGCAGGGCCTGGGCTCCTATCTGGGTAACTATTTTCTGGCTAAGGTTTCCCTTGGGTTGGTTCATGACTTGCGGGTGGCGCTGTTCAATAACTTGCTGGTGTTGCCGAATCGCTATTTCGATAACAACAATTCCGGCCACCTGATTTCTCGAATCACCTTCAACGTCACCATGGTGACGGGTGCTGCAACGGACGCCATCAAGGTGGTCATCCGTGAAGGCATGACGGTGATCTTCCTGTTCGCCACTTTGCTGTGGATGAACTGGGCGCTGACGTTGGTCATGGTGGCGATCCTGCCGCTGATCGCCGTCATGGTGACTGGGGCCAGCCGCAAGTTCCGCAAGCAGAGCAAGAAAATCCAGGTGGCCATGGGGGATGTCACCCATGTGGCGTCCGAAACCATCCAGGGCTATCGCGTGGTGCGCAGCTTCGGTGGCGAGCCCTACGAGGAAGCGCGCTTTCTCGACGCCAGCCAGAGCAATACCGACAAGCAGCTGCGCATGACCAAGACCGGTGCCGTCTACACGCCGATGCTGCAACTGGTGATTTTCAGTGCCATGGCGGTGTTGATGTTCTTGGTCTTGTACATGCGGGGTGATTCTTCTGCAGGCGATTTGGTCGCCTATATCACTATTGCGGGCATGCTGCCCAAGCCCATCCGCCAGTTGTCGGAGGTCAGCTCCACGGTGCAGAAGGGCGTGGCGGGTGCCGAGAGCATCTTCGAGCAGCTGGACGAGGTGCCGGAGACCGATACCGGTACCGTCGAGCGCGAGCGGGTGGTGGGCAGGCTGGAGGTGCGTGACCTGACCTTCCGCTACCCCGGTACCGAAAAATCCGTGCTCGATGGCATCAGCTTCACGGCCGAACCCGGGCAGATGGTTGCCCTGGTGGGGCGTTCCGGAAGTGGCAAGTCGACGCTGGCCAACCTGATCCCGCGCTTCTACCAGCACAGCGAAGGGCAGATCCTCCTCGATGGCGTCGAGGTCCAGGATTACCGCCTGCGCAACCTGCGCCGACACATCGCGCTGGTGACCCAGCAGGTCAATCTGTTCAATGACTCGGTGGCCAACAACATCGCCTATGGCGATCTCGCCGGGGCGCCGCGCGCGGACATCGAGCGAGCGGCCGAGGCCGCCTATGCCAGCGAATTCATCGAGAAGCTGCCCCAGGGCCTGGACACCGAGGTCGGCGAGAACGGCGTGCTGTTGTCCGGCGGCCAGCGCCAGCGCCTGGCCATCGCCCGCGCGCTGCTGAAGAACGCGCCGCTGCTGGTGCTGGACGAAGCCACCTCGGCGCTGGACAACGAGTCCGAACGGCACATCCAGAAGGCGCTGGACCGGGTGATGGATGGCCGCACCACGCTGGTCATCGCCCACCGCCTGTCCACCATCGAGAAGGCCGACCTGATCCTGGTGATGGACCAGGGCCGCATCGTCGAGCGCGGTAACCACGCCGAGCTGATCGCCCTGGATGGCTACTACGCGCGCTTGCACGCCAACCAGTTCGCCGAGGACAAGGCCCACGTGGCGGAGCGCGGCTGAGCGGTACATGTGCCTGATATGTGCATGACGATGAGACCTCCAATCCCAGGGACAGGGCTGTGCTGAACCTGATACGCGCCTGCCGTGAACGCGGCTGGCGCCCACTGAATGCCGCCGACTATGCCGCCGTCTGGTCACGTTTCGGCGGCAGCCTGGTGACCCAACCGGATGTGGTGGAGCGCCTGTCCGCGATGGCCGGCATCCCGGTGCGCTACCTCGGCTGGTTCGAGGGTGACGAGCCGGTAGCCGCCGCTCCCACCTGGGGTCGCCACCTCGCCTTGTCGAGGGATGCCCTCAAGCGTGCCGGCAAGCGTCATCTGTTCGATCTCGGCAACGCCGAGGTGCTCCTGCCGGCGCGACCGGACAGTGGAGCGGTCTTGCGCCATCGCGGCGCCTACCTGGGCGAACCCAACCAGAGCCGCCTGCGGGGGCTGCGCCTGCAGAAGGACTCGCTGGCGCTGTGCCGTGCGCCCGAGGAGTTCTCCAAGAAGTTCCGCTACAACCAGCGCCGCGAGCTGCGCCTGCTGGAGGAGGCCGGTGGCACCCTGAAGCCGATCGCGGAACTCGCGCCTGCCGAACTGGCGGCCGTCTATACCGAACTGTTCGAGCGTCGCTGGGGCTTCGATGTGCCCGGCAAGGGGCATCTGGAAGAAGTGTTCGGGCTGCTGCGGGAATTCCTCAGCGGCAGCCTGTTGTTGCTGGAGGGAGCGCCCATCGCCGTTCAGGTGGTGTACAGGGTCGAATCTCCAGAATGGATCAGCGCCGAATACATCAACGGCGGCGTCGATCCACAAAGCCGGGACTTCAGCCCCGGCAGCGTCCTCAGCTTCGTCAACACGCAGGCTGCTTGGGAAGATGCCCGGGCCAGAGGCAAGGCCCTGCGCTATTCGTTCGGGCGCGCAGATGTGGAATACAAGGATCGTTGGTGCAACAAGGTTCCCGTCTTTCGGGTGTGAGTGAATGGAAACACGCAAGCAGCTGCTCCTGCGCCGCCATCGGCGCCACAAGCGTTTGTTCATGCTCGGCGCCTTGCTGGTGCTCATGGCGCTGGACTGGTTCGGCTCCTGGAGTACCACCCCGGTGCTCCTCGTGCTCGGCTGGATCGCCCACGAGGCCTGGTTCGCCGATCACCTCTTCTATTCACCGCGGGATGACTACCAGTACCGTTTCCCCGCCAGCGCCCGGGCACTGCCGGTGAGCCTGGTGGATGGGCGCCTGGACCCGGGCGCCGCCGCCTGGCCCGAGGACGCGGAGACGCTGGTGCTGGAAGTGGTGATCCGCAGCCGCTGGCTCGGTCGCTGGCTCGACCCCCATGTGCTGGTCGAATGTGGCGAAGGTATCGACCGCCAGGACTTTGAGCGGGGCGTGAACGGGCGCCGTTATATCAACCTCTCCGGGGCTCAGGCCGCCCTGGCCGCTGGCACGTTGCGCCTGCGCGGGCGTTTCTGCCGGCTGGCGCCGACCGCCACGCTGCATGCCTTCAGCAACCCCGACTACGCCAGGAAGAGGGTGCTGGTCATCGCGCCTCATGCGGACGATGCCGAACTGGCGGCCTTCGGGCTCTACAGCCGTTGCAGCGACGTGCACATCGTCACCCTGACCCAGGGCGAGATCGAGGCCCAGGTCTATCGTCGCCTTGGGCTGGATACCGCTGCCGCTGCACGCCTCAAGGGGCGCCTGCGCAGCTGGAGCAGCCTGGCGGTGCCGCTCTGGGGCGGCGTACCGGCTACCCGGTGCCTGCAGCTGGGCTACTACTGCCTGCGCCTGGAAGCCATGGAGGCCGAGCCGGACAAGCCTTTCGCCTCGCTGGAATCCGGGGAGGCTGACATCCGCAGCGTCCGCCGCTTCAACGCCCTGGCACTGCCTGGCGATCTCGATGGCGCGCCGACCTGGAACAACCTGGTGGGTGACCTGGCGGCCCTGTTGGCCCGCCTGCAGCCCGACGTGGTGGTGGTGCCGCATCCGCAGCTCGACCCGCATCCGGACCACGTCCAGGCCAGCCGCGCCCTCGACCAGGCCATCTGCAAGAGTGGCTGGACCCCTTCGGTGCAACTGCTCTATGCCAACCACCTGGTGGACAACGACCGCTGGCCCATGGGCCCGGCCGGAGGCGGCATCGCCCTGCCGCCGTGCATCGAGCCGTTGCCGGCGGATGACCTGTGGAGTCCCGTGTTGTGCGAACAGGCGCGCCTGGACAAGGCCCAGGCGCTGGCCATGCAGCATGACCTGCAGGTGCCGCTGTCGTTCAAGAAGCGCCTGCGCCGGACCATCCAGTGGCTGCTCGCCGCCCGTCGCTGGCCGGAGAGTGGCGAGGACGACTTCTTCCGCAAGGCGGTGCGCCGCCACGAGCTTTTCTGGGTGAGACGCCTTTCCGATTGACGGCCTCCGGCGACGGGGCGGGTCAGCTGCTATGTTATGATCCGCGCCGTTTTTTCATGCTCTGGAGTCTTCATGAAGCTCACCATGCCCCGTTTCGATCTGGCCCCCGTTCTGGTGGTGGGCGACGTCATGCTCGACCGTTACTGGCATGGCGGCACCTCGCGCATCTCCCCCGAGGCGCCGGTGCCCGTGGTGCGTGTCGACCAGATCGAAGACCGCCCGGGCGGTGCCGCCAACGTGGCGCTGAACATCGCGGCCCTCGGCGCTCCCGCGGCCCTGGTGGGGGTGACCGGTGAAGACGAGGCCGCCGCCAGCCTGCTCGCCAGTCTGGGTGCCGCTGGCGTCGACGCGCGCTTCCAGCGCATCGCCACGCAGCCGACCATCGTCAAGCTGCGGGTCATGAGCCGCCACCAGCAGTTGCTGCGCATGGATTTCGAAGAGCCCTTCGAGACCGATGCCGAGGCCCTGGCCGTCGAGGTCGAGCGCCTGCTCGCCGGGGTCAAGGTGCTGGTGTTGTCCGACTATGGCAAGGGCGCGCTGAAGAACCACCAGGCGTTGATCCAGGCCGCCCGGCGCAAGGGCATCCCGGTGCTCGCCGACCCCAAGGGCAAGGACTTCGGCATCTACCGCGGCGCCAGCCTGATCACCCCCAATCTCAATGAATTCGAAACCATAGTCGGACGCTGCGCCGACGAGGCCGACCTCGTCGCCAAGGGCGCGCAGCTGATGCGCGAACTGGACCTCGGCGCCCTGCTGGTGACCCGTGGCGAACACGGCATGACCCTGCTGCGCCCCGACCAGCCCGCCCTGCACCTGCCGGCGCGCGCCCGCGAGGTGTTCGACGTCACCGGCGCCGGCGACACCGTGATCTCCACCCTGGCCGCCAGCCTGGCCGCCGGCGAGGAGCTGCCCCAGGCCGTGGCCCTGGCCAACCTGGCCGCGGGCATCGTGGTCGGCAAGCTGGGTACCGCCGCCATCAGCGCGCCCGAACTGCGCCGCGCCGTGCAGCGCGAGCAGGGCTCCGAGCGTGGGGTGCTGAGCCTCGACCAGCTGCTGCTGGCCATCGAAGACGCCCGCGCCCACGGCGAGAAGATCGTCTTCACCAATGGCTGCTTCGACATCCTCCATGCCGGCCACGTGACCTACCTCGAGCAGGCCCGCGCCCAAGGCGACCGCCTGGTGCTGGCGGTCAACGACGACGCCTCGGTCAGCCGCCTCAAGGGGCCCGGCCGTCCGATCAACTCGGTGGACCGGCGCATGGCCGTGCTCGCCGGCCTCGGCGCCGTCGACTGGGTGGTGAGCTTCAGCGAAGACACCCCCGAGCGCCTGCTCGGCCAGGTCAAGCCGGACATCCTGGTCAAGGGCGGCGACTACGGCATCGAGCAGGTGGTGGGCGCCGACATCGTCAAGGCCTACGGCGGCGAAGTGCGAGTCCTCGGCCTGGTGGAGAACAGCTCCACCACCGCCATCGTCGAGAAGATCCGCAGCCGCTGATCCTCCCCCCGGGCGAGTGGCCGTCGTGCCACTCGCCCGCGTCCCGTCGGTCATAGGCGCGCTTGTGTCCGGCGCGCATCATCCAGGCATCCTCACCCTGCGTGGAGCGAGATGCCCATGAGTACCGATGCACAGGGACGCGCCCTGTCCGTGCTGAACCGCGTCGCCCAGGCCGACTGGCCGGACCGGTTCAAGCTGCGCAAGCCCTTCGAGAAGCTTCTCTACACCGGCAGCCGCGCCGGCTTCCAGATGGTCGCCGAGCGTTCCGGCAAGGCCGCCAAGACGCCGCGCAAGGCCGACCCGGATGCGCTCTTCGACCTGTCGCTGAGCGACGAGCAGCAGATGATCAGGGAGATGCTCCAGGGCTTCGCCCTGGAAGTGCTGCGCCCGGCCGCCCACGACGCCGATGCGCGCGGTGCCATCCCCGCCGACCTGCTCAACCAGGCGCTGGAGCTGGGCCTCGCCCATTACGGCGTCGGCGAGGTGCACGGCGGCATGGCCGGCGAGCGCACCACCGTCAGCAACGCGCTGATCGCCGAGGCGCTGGGCCAGGGTGACATGTCCCTGGCCGCCTCGCTGCTGGTGCCGCTTTCCGCCGCCAACTGCATCCGCCGCTGGGCCTCGCCCGAGCAGCAGGCGCGCTGGCTGCCGGCCTTCGTCAGCGAGGAACGTCCGCCGCTGGTGGCCATCGCCGTCAGCGAACCCGGCGTGCTGGCCGACCCCCACCGCCTGGCCACCAAGGCCCGGCGCAAGGGCAAGCATTACCAGCTCACCGGTGAGAAATGCCTGGTGCTCGAGGGGCTCAATGCCAGCCAGCTGATCGTCGCCGCCGAGGCCGAGAATGGCCCGGCGCTGTTCCTCGTCGAGGGCGGTGCCAAGGGGCTGGAGCGCCAGGCCGAGCCCGCCATGGGACTCAAGGCCTGTTCGACGGCGCGGGTGCTGCTGAAGGGCGTCAAGGTGCCGACGGAGAATCGCCTGGCCGCCGCCGACTTCGATTACCCACGCTTCCTCGATTTCACCACCCTCGCCTGGTGTGCCCTGGCCCTGGGCACCGGCCAGGCGGCGCTGGACTACGTCGTCACCTACTGCAACGAGCGCGTCGCCTTCGGCGAGCCCATCAGCCACCGCCAGGGTGTCGCCTTCATGGTCTCGGACATCGCCATCGAGCTGGATGCCATGCGCATGATGGTCTGGCGCGCCTGCGCCCGGGCCGAGCGTGGCGAGCCCTTCCAGCGCGAGGCCTACCTGGCGCGCCTCTTGTGCGCCGAGAAGGCGATGAAGATCGGCACCGACGCGGTGCAACTGCTGGGTGGCCATGGCTTCACCAAGGAGCACCCGGCCGAGCGCTGGTACCGCGACCTCCGCGCCGTGGCCATCATGGCCGGCGGCTTGCACCTGTGAGAACCGGTTTCGATCGGCTGCGCGTCGGGCCTGCAGCGTTGAAAGCCGGCTCGGAATGCTCATTTACAGCGCGTAAATTGCGCTTTCTCGCCGGTTTTCGCCTTGCATGCCTCTAGCTCGCATGATCGAAATCCGGTTCTGAGGACTTTGTGATGAACCTTGAAACCCCGAAGAAATTCCGTGGCCTGGCCAACCAGGCGCACCAGGTGGCGGCCAACTACTTCCGCCCCATTTCCCGCAAGTACGACAAGGCCGAGCACGCCTATCCCAAGGAGCTGGACCTGCTCGCCGCCCTGCTGGACGGCATGAACGCTGGTTCCCCCGACGCCGTCGGCGCCACGTCCGCCAGCAAGCGCGGCAGCGGCCAGGTGGAGGAGGGCGTGCGCAACGGCGGCAACCTCTCGGCGCTGCTCGGGGTCATCGAACTCTGCTGGGGCGATGTCGGCCTGCTGCTGGGCATGCCGCGCCAGGGGCTGGGCAACGCCGCCATCGCGGCGGTGGCCAACGAGGAGCAGCTCAAGCGCTTCGGCAGTACCTGGGCGGCCATGGCCATCACCGAGCCGGGCTGCGGTTCGGACTCCGCCGCCATTCGCACCACGGCGGTGAAGGATGGCGACCACTACGTGCTCAATGGCGAGAAGATCTTCGTCACCTCTGGCGAGCGCGCCGATGCGGTGGTGGTCTGGGCGACCCTGGACAAGAGCCTGGGGCGTGCGGCGATCAAGTCCTTCGTGGTGGAGAAGGGCACGCCGGGCATGAGCGTCACCCGCCTGGAGAAGAAGCTGGGCATCAAGGCGTCCGACACGGCGTCCATCAGCTTCAGCGATTGCCGGGTGCCGGCGGCCAACCTGCTGGGCAACGCGGAGATCGATGTACAGAAGGGGTTCGCCGGGGTCATGGAGACCTTCGACAACACCCGTCCGCTGGTGGCCGGCATGGCCATCGGCGTGGCCAAGGCTTCGCTGGATCGCACCCGTGAGCTGCTGAAGAAGGCCGGCTGCAGGTTCGACTACCGCAAGCCGTTGCTCAGCGTGACCCACGCCGAAGCCACTCTCTACCGGCTGGAGGCCGAGTGGGAGGCGGCGCGCCTGCTGACCCTCAAGGCTGCCTGGATGGCGGACAACAAGCTGCCCAATTCCAAGGAGGCCTCCATCGCCAAGGCCAAGGCCGGGCGCGTGGCCAACGAGGTGACGCTCAAGTGCGTGGAGCTGGTCGGCGCGCTGGGGTATGGCGAGGACGAGCTGCTCGAGAAGTGGGCGCGGGATTCGAAGATCCTCGACATCTTCGAAGGGACGCAGCAGATCCAGTTGCTGATCGTCGCCCGTCGCCTGCTCGGCAAGAGCTCCAGCGAACTCAAGTGATTCTGTTGTAGTGCCCGATTGGCCCCGCTCCGGCGGGGTTCTTTTTTGCGGCGCCTGCGGTACCCGCCCCGGTGCGCGCCCCCACCTATGCGGGGGCATTCTTCGGACTTTCAGCAGGCCAGGCGCCTGCTTCGTTCAGCGGTGCCGACACGGGCCAGCCAGTCCTTCCAGCGGATGCGTTCGTCACGCACCAGCCAGCCGTCCTGTTCGGCGAAGCTTTCCGAAAGCCAGACGCCCCGGGTACTGGCCGGCTTGAACTCGCCGTTGCGCAGGGTCAGCAGCTCGCCGGTGGGCTTGCCATGGTCGCGAGGCAGCAGGTAGATGTCCGGACGGCGGCGTTCGAGGGCGGCAACCAGCTCGCCGTCGTGCAGGCTTTCGTCAACGTGGAAGAAGCTCACCTGGCGGGCATCGCGCGGCAGCTCCAGGCTCATGTCGTACACCAGTTGCAGCGAAGCGGTGGGCAGGTGCACGTAGGCACGCGGGCGCTCCAGCAGCGTCAGGCTGCCGCTCTGCACCGGGCGTGCGGCGCCTGACAAGGGGCTCAGGCGGAAGTGGCTGGCTTCGCGATAGTGCAGCTGGCGCTGGTAGGGCGTGGGCAGCCAGGTGTCGGCGAAGCGCCCGCCGAGCCAGCCGTCCGGCGTCTCGATCAGGCACTCCTCGGCCACTTCCTGGATGGCGGTGAGCAGCGGCAGGTTGAGTTCATGGGCCGGTACGTAGCCGGAGATCAGCTTGAGCACGGTGTCGCCGCGGTCCAGCCGGCGCTGGCGCACCAGCACCCAGTACTCGCGACCCTGCAGCTCCAGGGTCAGGCGCACGGAGACGCCCAGGTTGGCCAGCTCGACGGCGAAGCGCTGGCTGTCGGCGACCTCCACCGGGCGTCGGCGGCGTTCCAGCATCTGGGTGAAGTTCAGCGGCAACCCAAGGGCCTGGTAGGTCAGGCCGTCGGGGGTGGCTTCCACGTGGAGGGGTAGGGTCTTGAAGGCCCCCGGGTCTTTACGGGCCAGGATTCGCGGCATGTCGGCTCCTTCTTGCGTCGGGGTCGGCCGCTGTTGCGGCGCTCAGGGACGGCCTTGCAGCACCTCGGCGGCCGTCGCGACATTATGGGACAGATGCAGCGGATTGATGGTTCCGATGATGGCGCTGCCGACTCCGGGGTGGCCGAAGATCAGCTCGAAGCTCGCTTTCACCGGGTCGACGCCGGCCCCCAGGCAGGCATGGCCGCTGGCCAGGCCCTTCTTGATCAGGATGCCCTTGGCGTGACTGGCAGCATAGTCCAGCACCGGCTTCTCGCCCTGTTCGGCGAGGTTGTAGGTGACCATCGCGCAGTCGCCGCGCTCCAGCGCCAGCAGGCCGCCTTCCACGGTCTTGCCGGAAAGGCCGAAGGCGCGGATCTTGCCCTCGCGCTTGAGCTCGGCGAGGGTCTCGTAGGCACCGCTGTCGCGCAGGATGCGCAGGTCGTCGCCATCGGAGTGCAGCAGCAGCAGGTCGATGTAGTCGGTCTCCAGGCGCTTCAGGCTGCGCTCCACGGAGCGGCGGGTATGCGCCGGGCTGAAGTCGTGGCTGGAGCGGCCCGCCTCGAACTCCTCGCCGCTCTTGCTGACGATCACCCAGTCCTGGCGCCGGCCGCGCAGCAACGGGCCGAGGCGCTCCTCGCTGCGGCCGTAGGCCGGCGCGGTGTCGATCAGGTTGATGCCCAGCTCATGGGCCAGGCCGATCAGGCGGCCGGCTTCGTCGTCATCGGGGATGGTGAAGCCCGAGGGGTATTTGACGCCCTGGTCGCGGCCCAGCTTGACGGTGCCCAGGCCCAGGGGGGAGACGATCAGGCCGGTGTCGCCCAGGGGACGGTGCAGGTGGTGCAGGCTCCGGCTCACAGCAGTTCCTCCCAGACCGGTTGCGCCAGGCTCGGGCGCGGCAGCTCGGGCAGGAGCGCCGGCTGCGTCGGCCGTATCCCGTCGCGTTCCAGGGCGGTGATCACCCGGTCGGCGAAGTCGGGGGCCAGCGCCAGCTTGGTCGGCCAGCCCACCAGCAGGCGGCCCTGGTCGGCGAGGAAGGCGTTGTCCGGGCGCGCCAGGCCGTTCTGCACCGGCTCCGCGCGGTCCACCCGCAGGGTCGCCCATCGGGCGGCGGCCAGGTCGATCCAGGGCAGCAGGTCGCGCAGTTCCTTCTCCGCCGCGGCGATCTGCTCCGCCTCGTTGCGCGCCACGCCATCGGCTTCGGCGATGTCGCCACCCAGGTACCAGACCCACTGGCCATCGGCAGCGGGATGGGTGGTGACGGTGACGCGCGGCTTGGGCCCGCCGCCGAGGCAGTGGGCGTAGAGCGGTTTCAGCCCGGGCGCCTTGACCATCACCATGTGCAGCGGGCGGCGCTGCATGGCCGGTTGCTGGATGCCGAGGGCCTGCAGCAGCGCCTCGTTGCCGGCACCGGCGCTGAGCACGATGCGCTGGGCGCGGATGCTGCGACCGTCGACCACCAGGCCGACGAGCTCATCCCCCTCGCGCAGCGGTTCGATGCTGCGCCCGGCCAACAGGCCGTCGCCGGCGAGGTCGGCCAGGCGCTGGATCAGGCTCGGCACGTCCAGCACCAGTTCGGCGAGGCGATAGACCTTGCCCTTGAATTTCGGGTGTTGCAGGGCCGGGGGCAGGGCGTCGCCCTTGACCTGGTCGACGCGGCCGCGCACCGCCTTGCTGGCGAAGAAGCTGGTGATGTTGCCGGCCAGGGAGCCGGGCGACCACAGGTAGTGGGCGTCGGACAGCAGGCGCACCGGGCGCAGGTCCAGCTCGCCGTTGCCGGCCAGGGCCTCGCGCCAGCGGCGCGGCATGTCGGCGATGGCTTCGGAGGCGCCGGTCAGCGCGCCGTGCAGGGCGTACTTGGCGCCGCCGTGGATGATGCCCTGGGACTTCACGCTCTGCCCGCCGCCGAGGCTGGCGCTCTCCACCAGCAGGGTGGCGAAGCCCTGGCTGCGCAGGCGTGCCGCGAGCCAGAGGCCGGCGACGCCGCCGCCCACGATGAGGACGTCGGTGTTGAGAACCTGGGACATGGAAGCTGCCTCGAAGAAAACCGGCGCGCAGTATAACGCGCGCCGTGAGGCGGGGCTGACGTGGATCAGTGGCCGGTGCTGCTGGAGAACAGCTGGATCACCACGACGCCCGAGACGATCAGGCCCATGCCGAGCATGGCCGGGATGTCCAGCTTCTGCTGGTAGAGGAAAACCGCGGCGATGCTCACCAGGACGATGCCCAGGCCCGCCCAGATCGCATAGGCGATACCGACCGGGATGCTCTTGACCACCAGGCTGAGCATCCAGAAGGAGAGGCTGTAGCCGACCACCACCAGCAGCAGCGGAAGGGGTTTGCTGAAGCCGTCGAGGGCCTTCATCGAGGTGGTGGCGATCACTTCGGCGGTGATGGCGATGGCGAGGTAGAGATAGCCGGTCATGGTGGCCTCCTGGGTTTTCCGGCTGCCGATTCTAGCCGCCGCAATGATGGGATAAAGTGATTACCCATCTGTAATGGAGATAGGTCATGCAGTGGAACCTTGAGCAGATCCGCCTGTTCGTCAGCGTCGCCGAAGGCCAGTCGTTTTCCTCGGCGGCACGTCGGCTCAACCGGGCGCAGTCGGCGGTCAGCACTTCCATCGCCATGCTGGAGGCCGATCTCGGGGTGACGCTTTTCGAGCGCAGCAGCGGCCGCCAGCCGCGCCTGACCGCAGCCGGCGGCACCCTTCTGGAGGAGGCCCGCGAGGTGCTGCGCCAGTGCCAGCGGCTGGAGGGGCGCGCGCTCGGGCTGGTGCGGGGTGAAGAGGTGCGCCTGCGCCTGGCCCAGGACGAGGCCATGCCCTACCAGCCGGTGCTCGACAGCCTGGAGGCCTTGGCCAAGGCGTTCCCCCTGCTGGAAGTGCAACTGGCCAGCGGCGCCCAGGGTGACGTGGCGCGCAAGCTGCTGGAGCGCCGCGCCGACCTGGGCCTGCTGTTCCACCACGAGCAGATGCCCGAGGCGCTGGAGCGCCAGCGCCTGGGCACCATCGAGATGGTCACCGTCTGCGGCGTCGGCCATCCCCTGGCGGGTGTGGCGCATGTCGACCGTCGCGAGCTGGCCCGCCACCGCCAGTTGCTGATGGCGCCGCAGGACAGCCGCTACCCCGGCGGCGAGCAGCTCAGCCCCTCGATCTGGCGCACCGACAGCTTCTACACCATGGCCGAGCTGCTGATGCGCAACCTGGGCTGGGCCTGGTTGCCGCGCCATGTGGTGCAGTACCCGACCTACCAGAACCAGCTGGTGGAGCTGAGCAGCGACTGGACGCCGCCGCCCCTGGTGGTGGAGCTGGTCTGCCGCCGCGACGAGGCGCTGGGCCCGGCGGCGCTGTGGCTGGCCGACTGCTTCGCCGAGCACCTCAAGGCGATCGGCTGATCCCGGGCCGTCGCTCTGATAAGCTCCGCGCCCATGAATCGCACCCTCTATACCCTGCTGTTCCACCTCGGCCTGCCCCTCATCGCCCTGCGCCTGGCCTGGCGCGCCTGGCGCGCTCCGGCCTATGCACGGCGCATCGCCGAGCGCTTCGCCTTCGGCTTGCCGCCGCTGCGGCCGGGCGGCATCTGGGTGCATGCCGTATCCGTGGGCGAGAGCATCGCCGCCGCGCCGATGATCCGTGCCCTACGCGAGCGTCACCCGCAGCTGCCGATCACCGTCACCTGCATGACGCCCACCGGCTCCGAACGCATCCGCGCGATGTTCGGCGACCAGGTGCAGCACTGCTACCTGCCCTATGACCTGCCCTGGGCGGCGGCGCGCTTCCAGCGCCTGCTGAAACCGAAGCTCGCGGTGATCATGGAAACCGAGCTGTGGCCCAACCACATCCACCAGTGCCACGCGCGCGGCGTGCCGGTGGTGCTGGCCAATGCGCGGCTTTCCGAGCGTTCGGCACGGGGTTACGCGCGCTTCCATGCGCTGACTGCGCCGATGCTCGCCGAGCTGAGCTGGCTGGCCGTGCAGACCGAGGCAGAAGC
Source organism: Pseudomonas tohonis (assembly GCF_012767755.2). Classification (NCBI taxonomy): domain Bacteria; kingdom Pseudomonadati; phylum Pseudomonadota; class Gammaproteobacteria; order Pseudomonadales; family Pseudomonadaceae; genus Pseudomonas; species Pseudomonas tohonis. The sequence goes on along the minus strand of NZ_AP023189.1, from coordinate 6,056,727 downwards.
CGAGCGCTTCCGCAGCCTGGGCGCCCGACCCGAGGCGGTGACGGTGACCGGCTCGATCAAGTTCGACCTGCGCATCGACCCGGAACTGCCCGTCCGTGCCGCCGCCTTGCGTGAGCAGTGGGGCGCCATGCAGCGCCCGGTCTGGATCGCCGCCAGCACCCACGCGGGCGAAGACGAGATCGTCCTCGCGGCTCACCGCCAGTTGCTGGCCGAGCGTCCCGATGCATTGCTGATCCTGGTGCCGCGCCATCCGGAGCGTTTCAACGCGGTGTTCGAGCTGTGCCGCCGCGAGGGCTTCGCCGCCGTGCGCCGCTCCGGCGGCGAGGCGGTGACCGCCAGCGACTCGGTGCTGGTGGGGGACACCATGGGCGAGCTGCTGTTCCTCTTCGCCCTGGCCGACATCGCCTTCGTCGGCGGCAGCCTGGTGCCCAACGGCGGGCACAACCTGCTGGAGCCGGCCGCGCTGGGCAAGCCGGTGCTGAGCGGCCCGCACCTGTTCAACTTCCTCGATATCGCCGCACAGTTGCGCGACAACGGTGCGCTGGTGGAAGTGGCCGACGCCTGCGCGTTGCGCAGCGCCATTGCCGGCCTCTGGCACGACAGCGCCGCTGCCGCTCGCATGCGCGATGCCGGGCTCGCCGTGCTCAAGGCCAACCAGGGAGCCCTGGAGCGGTTGCTCGCCGGGCTCGCGCGCGAGCTGGGGTGACTCGGGCTCTGGTGATCGCCCGCAGCGGCTTCAGAACGTGGGCGGGGTGATGATCCAGATGATCAGCGTGTCCCTGTCGCCAGGGTTGCCGTAGCGGTGCGGTTCCTGGCTGGAGAAGGAGAAGCTGTCGCCTTCGGCCAGCCGGAAATGCCGCTCACCGACCCAGAGCTCGAATTCGCCACTGAGGACGTAGCCGGCTTCCTCGCCTTCATGGCTGTAGCTCTCTTCGCTGTAGGTGCCGGGCGGGAATCTTGAATGGAGGATCTCAAGCGAGCGGCTCGGCTGCGGGCTGAGCAGCTCGTCGATGATGCCGTCGTCGTAGTGCACGCTCATGCGGCTGTTCTTGCGCACCACATAGCCCTTGTCCGCTTCGGCCGTGGGCGCTTCGCTGGCGAAGAACCACTGGATGGTGACGCCCAGGCTGCGGGCGATGTTGAACAGCGCGGGGATCGAAGGGTAGGCCAGGTTGCGTTCCAGCTGGCTGATGTAGCCGGCGGTCAGCGAACTCTGTTCGGCCAGCTCGGCGAGGGTCATGTCGCGACGTTTGCGCAAGGCGCGGATGCGCGTGCCGAGGAACTGGCTCTCGGGCGCATTGGCGGTGCCGGGCGGCGGCAGGCTGGGGCTCATGATCCCTCCGGTCCTTGGGGCTGGGCGGAGGGCTGGCCCCGCGCGAACGCGGCATTGTAAAGCAGCGGCGTGCCCCTCGCGCCCTAGATTTCCCAGGCCGCCTGCAGCCCCTCGAATATCGCCTCTTCCACCGTGCGCGCGGCCAGGCAGTCGCCGATGCGCTGGAAGGGCACCAGGCCTTCCAGCGTCGCGCCCAGCTCGTCCAGCGGCTGGTGGCCCTGGCACAGCACCAGGGTGTCGACGTCCTCGAACAGCAGCGGCTCGCCGCTGGCCGCATGCAGCATGTACACCGTGCTGTCGTCGTGGCCGTAGAGGCGCGCGTAGGGGGTGATCGGAATCCCGAGGCGGTGCAGTTCTCCGGCCATCTGGTCGCGCACGTAGAGCGGCAGGCTTTCGCCGCAATGGGTACCATTCACCGCCAGCCTCACCGAGTGGCCCAGTCGGGTCAGTCGCTCGGCGATGCCGGGGCCGATCCAGTCGCAACGCCAGTCGGCCACCAGCACCGAGCGGCCGACCTGCACCTCACCTTTCAGCACCTGCCAGGCATCCACCACCTGCAGTTCACCGCCGCGCTCGATATCCGGCCAGTAGGGCCGTGCGCCGGTGGCGATGATCACCTGGTCCGGCCGCTCGCGCTCCACGAGCGCGCGGTCGACGCGGGTGTTGCGCACCACCTTCACGCCCGCCAGCTCCATCTCCCGCTGCAGGTTGGTGGCCGCGCCGCCGAACTCGCTGCGCCGGGGCAGCAGTTGCGCCAGCAGCACCTGGCCGCCGAGCTGCGTGCTCGCTTCGTAGAGGGTCACCTGATGGCCCCGTTGCGCGGCGACTGCAGCGGCCTTCATGCCCGCCGGGCCGCCACCGACCACCATGATCCGCTGCGCCCGGCTGGTCGTGGTTGGCTGGCCGTAACGCAGCTCGCGCCCCGTTTCCGGGTGCTGGATGCAGGAGATGGGGTAGCCCTTGTGGAAGTGGCCGATGCAGGCCTGGTTGCAGGCGATGCAGGCGCGCACGTCGTCGACCCGGCCGCTTGCGCTCTTCTCCGGCATCAGTGGGTCGCAGATCAGTGCCCGGGTCATGCCGCAGACGTCGGCCTGGCCGCTGGCGATGATCCGCTCTGCCTCCTGGGGCTGGTTGATGCGCCCGGTGACGAACAGCGGGATGCCCAGGCGCGCCTTGAACCCGCCGGCGGTCGGTGCCAGGTAGGCCGGCTCCACCGCCATGGGCGGGACGATGTGCACGGCGCCGCCGAAGGAGGCGGATGTGCCGGCCACCAGGTGCACGTAGTCCAGTTCGGGCTCCAGGGCGAGCACTGCCTGCAGTGTCTCGTCTTCGCCGAGGCCCTGGGGATCGCGCTCGTCGGCGGAGATGCGCAGGCCGACGATGAAGTCCTCGCCCCCGGCCAGGCGCACTGCCGCGAGGACCTCGCGAAGAAAGCGCAGGCGTGCCTCGAGGTCGCCGTTGTAGCCGTCCTCGCGGCAGTTGACCCGGGGGTTGAGGAACTGCGCGGGCAGGTAGCCATGGCTTGCCACCACTTCCACCCCGTCCAGGCCGGCCTGGCGCAGGCGGCGGGTGGCGGCGCCGTAACCTGCGACTATCTCGTCGATCATCCCCTGGTCGAGCGCACGGGGCATGACGCGGAAACGCTCGTTCGGGGAGACGGAAGGGGCATAGGCCACCGCCAGCAGGCCGCTCGCGGTCTCCATGATCTCGCGCCCCGGGTGGAACAGCTGCGACAGCACGAGGGTGCCGTGGGCATGGCAGGCTTCGGCCAGTTCGCGATAGCCCGCGATGCAGGCGTCCTCGGTGGCCATCAGCACGTGCGAGGTGTAGCGCGCGCTGTCATGAACGCCCGCCACCTGCAGCACGATCAGGCCCACGCCACCTTCGGCGCGGGTGCGCTGGTAGGCGATCAGGGCATCGTTGACCCGGTTGTCGGTGGGCAGGCTGGTGTCGTGCCCGCTGGACATGATGCGGTTCTTCAGGCGCTTGCCACGGAGCTGCAGGGGCTCGAACAGGTGGGGGAAAGCGTGCATGGCAATCCTCGCAGGGTTGCTGGGGTTCTTATGAATTCATTACTTGTTTATCCCTGGTAAAAAATCAACTTGTTTTTTTACTGGTGCGCATCTAGCGTGATCCCTGCCCCTCGACGGGCCATCCCCGCACAACAAGAACAATGGGAGAAACACCATGCGCTACGATTCTCCGCGTCACTCGACCGGCCTGCCTCGCCTTTTCCTCCTCATCGCCCTGCTGGCGCCCGCCTTCGTGGCTCAGGGTGCCCCCGACATGGTGGTGGTCGGCTATGGCGGTGACGGCCAGAAGGCCCAGGACGAGGCTTTCTTCAAACCCTTCGCGGCCGAGGACGGCAAGCCGATCATCCAGAGCGAATACAACGGCGAGATGGCGCGCATCCGCGTGATGGCCGATACCGGCCACGTCGACTGGGACCTGGTGCAGATCGAAGGGCCTGACCTGGTGCGGGGCTGTGAGAGCGGTCTGTTCGAGCGCCTGGACTGGCAGCGTATCGGCGGGCGCGACCGGCTGGTCGACGATGCCGCCCAGGAGTGTGGTTCCGCCGCGCTGGTGTGGGGTGTCGCCCTGGCCTATGACGCCGACCGGCTGCAATCCCCGCCGACCTCCTGGGCCGACTTCTGGGACCTTGAGAAATTCCCCGGCAAGCGCGGGCTGCGCAAGCGTGCGGTCTACAACCTGGAGTTCGCCGTGCTGGCCGACGGCGTGCCGGTGGGGGAGGTCTACAAGGTGCTGGCCAGCCCGGGTGGCGTCGACCGGGCCTTCGCCAAGCTCGACCGGATCAAGTCGCAGATCCAGTGGTGGGAGGCCGGCGCCCAGCCCGCACAGTGGCTGGCGGCGGGTGATGTGGTGATGACCTCGTCCTACTCGGGACGCGTGGCGGCGGCTCATCGGGCAGGACGCAACCTCGACCTGGTCCTGCCGGGCAGCCTCTACGGCATGGACTACTGGGCGATCATCAAGGGCTCTCGGCATGCGCAGCGGGCCGAGCGACTGATCGCCTTCGCCAATCGCAAGGAGCCCCAGCTGGCGTACATCCAGCGCATTCCCTACGGGCCGACCAACCGGGATGCCGCAGCCGCGCTGGACGCGGAGCAGGCCCGCTGGATACCGGCGACCCCGCAAGCCTTGGCGGCGAGCCTGCCGATGGATGTGGAGTTCTGGGTCGATCACGGCGAGGAGCTCGAAGAGCGCTTCAATGCCTGGGCGGTGCGCTAGGACGGCGCGATACTTGCCTGCATTCCCGTGGCCGCCATCGCTGGCGGCCGAACCTGCGCCAGTTCCCCCGGAGATCGCCATGACGCCCCTGCACGCCCCGCTTCCGACTTCGTCCTGCACCGCAGAGGAGCGCGCCCTGCGCCAGGAGCTGGCAGCCTGCTACAGGCTGATCGCCCATTTCCGCATGACCGACCTGATCTTCACCCACATCTCGGTGCGGTTGCCGGGGCCGGAGCACCATTTCCTGATCAATCCCTATGGGCTGATGTTCGACGAGATCCGCGCCTGCGACCTGGTGAAGATCGACCTGCTGGGGCGGCCGGTGGAGCCCACCCGCTACAAGGTCAACCCGGCGGGATTCGTCATCCACAGTGCCATCCATGCCGCCCGCGAGGATGCCCAATGCGTGCTGCATACCCACACCCGCGCCGGGTGCGCGGTGGCCGCACAACCGGCCGGGCTGTTGCCGGTGAACCAGATATCCATGGAGTTCTACGGCCGCGTCGCCTACCACGACTACGAGGGCGTGGCGCTCAACCTCGACGAACAGAAGCGCCTGGTGGCGGACCTGGGCGACAAGCCGGTGATGATCCTGCGCAACCACGGCCTGCTCACGGTCGGCGAGACGCCGGCCCAGGCCTTCCTGCGCATGTACTACCTGGAGAAGGCCTGCGACATTCAGGTGGCGGCCCAGGCCGGTGGCGATTTGCTGCTGCCGCCCCACGAGGTCTGCGAGCACACCCAGCGCCAGTTCAACGAGCCCGCACGGCCGGTGGCGGAGGGTGAACTGACCGACCCGGATGCGATGGACCTGGCCTGGCAGGCGCTATTGAGGCTGTTGCAGCGGGTGGCGCCGGATTATCGGGACTGAGTCAGTCCTGTGCGGCGCGTCGGACCGTATCGGCAATCCACTGGTTGATGCTCATGTCGGCCAGTGCGGCCTTGATCGCGATGGTGGCGTGAACATCCGGCTCGATGCGCAGGCTGAGCTTTCCGGAATAAGGCTTCTGCGGCTCACGCCCGAGTTTCGCGCAGGTGGCGAGGTAGTCCTCGACGGCTTCGCGAAAGGCTTCCCGCAATTCCTGAACCGACTCGCCATGGAAACCCACGACATCGCGGATGCCAGCGACATGGCCGACGAACAGGCCGTCCTCGTCGCTGTACTCGATGCGTGCGGAGTAGCCGTTGTAGTTCATGACGTTCATGGAGTCACTCCTGCTTGCTCGAGGAAGGTACGGGCATGGCGTACCTGGTAAGGCTAGGCTTCCTTCTCCGGATGCGGCCTGTGGAAGCTGGCGATCACGCCATTCAGCTCGAAGCGTACGCGGGAGCCGTTGCCTTCGATGGATCGGGCGCCGAGGGCGAGAAACAGCGATTCGATACGGGCCCATTCCAGTGTCCTGGCGGTGGGGCGGGTGAAGATCGCTTCAAGTGTGCCGCTCTGTTTGCTGTTCATGGTATCAGCATCTGATACCAGTCATCGTCCGCCAATCAGCAGTCCTGGATGGGGGGCGTCAGGCCATGCCGACGGCAGGCATGAAAAAGCCCGGCAAGAGCCGGGCTTTTTCATGTCGCGAGCACTACTCAGTAGTTGCTCTTGTTCTTCAGGCTGGCTTCCGCGGCCTTGGCCAGGTCCGGGGGCAGGAAGTCCTTGTCCGGGTCGTAGTCGGATTTGAGGAAGCTGGCGAGGGCTTCCAGGTCCGACGGGCTCAGGGTGCCGGCCGCCTGCTTCAGGCGCAGGTTGTCGAGGATGTAGTCGTAGCGCGCGTTGTTGTAGTCGCGCACCGAGCTGTACAGCTGGCGCTGGGCATCGAGCACGTCGACGATGTTGCGGGTACCGACCTGGTAGCCGATCTCGGTGGCTTCCAGGGCGCTCTGGTTGGAGATGATCGACTGCTTGCGAGCCTTCACCTGCTCCACGTCGGTGTTCACCGCACGGTGGTAGTTGCGGGTGTTCTGCACCACCTGGCGACGCAGGCTTTCGCGCTGCTGTTCGGTCTGGTTCAGGCGCTGGTAGGACTCGCGCACCTGGGAGCTGGTCAGGCCGCCGCTGTAGATCGGGATGTTCAGCTGCAGGCCGATGGTGCGCTGCTCGACATCGCTGCCGTAGCGCACCGGGCTGCCGGCGCTGTTGGTGAAGCCGAGGCTGTCGTTGTCGCCTTTCTGGTACTGGGCGACGGCGTCCAGGGTCGGTGCGTGGCCGGCCTTGCGCTGGCGCAGGGTTTCTTCAGCGGCGTCGACGGCGTAGTTGCTGGCCTGCAGGTTGAGGTTCTGCTGGGCGGCGGTGTCGACCCAGGCCTTGGCGTCGTTCGGCGCGGGCACGACCACCGGCAGGGTGTGCTGGATGCCTTCGATGGAGGCGTATTCGCGGTTGGTCAGGGTGACCAGCGCCTGGAACGCGTCATCCACGTTGCGCTCGGCGATGATGCGGTTGGCGCGGGCGGTGTCGAAGCCGGCCTGGGCTTCCAGCACGTCGGTCTTGTCGGAGAGGCCGACATCGAAGCGCTCGTTGGCCTGGTCGAGCTGGCGCTTGAACGCCGCTTCCTCGGCCTTGGTGGAGGCCAGGTTGTCCTGGGCGCGGAGCACGGCGAAGTAGCCTTCGGCGGTCTGCAGGATCAGGTTCTGCTGGGTCGCGGAGAATTCCAGGGAGGCCTGCTCGGTGCTGGCCTCGGCAGCCTGCAGCTGGAACCAGCGGTCGGCGCGGAAGATCGGCTGGCTCAGGCTGGCCTGGTAGGCGATGCCGCTGCGCGAGCTGGTGGCCGACGGCTCGTCGAGCTTGGTGCGGGTGTCGTTGGCGGTGGCACCCCCATTGATCTGCGGCAGCAGGCCGGAACGGGCCTGGGGCACGGCCTCGCGCACGGCCTCGAAGTTGGCGCGCGCGGCGGCGAGATCGGCGTTGTTGTCTACGGCGTCCTTGTAGACGGTCACGAGATCCGTCTTGGCTGACAGCGGGGCCTCTGCTGCCCAGGCACTACCCGCGAAAGCGGAGGCCACGGCAACAGCCAGTGAGAGTCTGCGCAGCATGATCAATCCTAGATTCAGTGAAGTCGGGCAAGGCTACGGCTGCCGTGATACGCGGTCAAGACGGCCCCATGGCGGGGTCAGTGTAGTTTGCAACACGTTATGTTGCTTGCCGGGAACAATGAATGCGTGACGCGGTCCGGGCGTCGGTTTCGGACGGGCTGGTCATTTATTTCTGACCTTGGGGTTGGTTTTGTGGAAGGGGCTTGTTTAGACTGGCCGCGTTCTTGTCGGGGTGCCTCGAATCGGAGGCTGAGATCGGAAAGTTCCGGATCCCGTTGAACCTGATCAGGTTAAGGCCTGCGTAGGGAACAAGATGCGCCTCCCGCGCCTTGCGGCATTCCTGGGAGGCTCCTCTCGGCACCGGTCCCGGTGCACTCTGCCCCTCAGGTTCGCTCCGACATCACCCAGGAGCTAGCCGATGACTGCAAAACAACAAGCGAACCTGAGCGAAAGCGCCCAGGTCGACCAGCAATCCATCCAGCCTTTCCCCCGTTCCCAGAAGGTCTACGTGCAGGGCTCGCGCCCGGACATCCGCGTGCCGATGCGCGAGATCAGCCTGGACGTGACCCCCACCGCCTTCGGCGGCGAGATCAACGCGCCGGTGATGGTCTACGACACCTCCGGCCCCTACACCGACCCGAGCGTCACCATCGACGTGCGCAAGGGCCTGGCCGACATCCGCTCGCAGTGGATCGAGGACCGCGGCGACACCGAGCTGCTCGCCGGCCTGTCCTCCAGCTTCGGCCAGGAGCGCCTGGCCAACCCCGAGCTGACCGCCATGCGCTTCGCCCACGTGCGCAACCCGCGCCGGGCCAAGCCCGGGCGCAACGTCAGCCAGATGCACTACGCCCGCCAGGGGATCATCACCCCGGAGATGGAGTTCGTCGCCATCCGCGAGAACATGAAGCTGGCCGAGGCGCGCGCCGCCGGCCTGCTCAAGGAGCAGCACGCCGGGCACAGCTTCGGCGCCAGCATCCCCGCAGTGATCACCCCCGAGTTCGTGCGTGACGAGATCGCCCGCGGCCGCGCCATCATCCCCGCCAACATCAACCACACCGAGCTGGAGCCAATGATCATCGGCCGCAACTTCCTGGTGAAGATCAACGGCAACATCGGCAACTCGGCCCTGGGCTCCTCCATCGAGGAGGAAGTGGCCAAGCTGACCTGGGGCATCCGCTGGGGCTCGGACACGGTGATGGACCTGTCCACCGGCAAGCACATCCACGAGACCCGCGAGTGGATCATCCGCAACTCGCCGGTGCCCATCGGTACCGTGCCGATCTACCAGGCGCTGGAGAAGGTCGGCGGCATCGCCGAGAACCTGACCTGGGAGCTGTTCCGCGACACGCTGATCGAGCAGGCCGAGCAGGGCGTCGACTATTTCACCATCCACGCCGGCGTACTGCTGCGCTATGTGCCGCTGACCGCCAAGCGCGTCACCGGCATCGTCTCGCGGGGCGGCTCGATCATGGCCAAGTGGTGCCTGGCGCATCACCAGGAGAATTTCCTCTACACCCACTTCGAGGAAATCTGCGAAATCATGAAGGCGTACGACGTCAGCTTCTCGCTGGGCGATGGCCTGCGTCCGGGCTCCATCGCCGACGCCAACGACGCTGCGCAGTTCGGTGAGCTGGAGACCCTCGGCGAGCTGACCAAGATCGCCTGGAAGCACGACGTGCAGTGCATGATCGAAGGCCCGGGCCACGTGCCCATGCAGCTGATCAAGGAGAACATGGACAAGCAGCTGGAATGCTGCGACGAGGCGCCGTTCTACACCCTGGGCCCGCTGACCACCGACATCGCCCCCGGCTACGACCACATCACCAGCGGCATCGGCGCCGCCATGATCGGCTGGTTCGGTTGCGCCATGCTCTGCTACGTCACGCCCAAGGAGCACCTGGGCCTGCCGAACAAGGATGACGTGAAGACCGGGATCATCACCTACAAGATCGCCGCCCACGCCGCCGACCTTGCCAAGGGCCACCCGGGGGCGCAGATCCGCGACAACGCCCTGTCCAAGGCGCGTTTCGAATTCCGTTGGGAGGACCAGTTCAACCTCGGCCTCGACCCCGACACCGCTCGCGCCTTCCACGACGAGACCCTGCCGAAGGACTCGGCCAAGGTGGCGCACTTCTGCTCCATGTGCGGGCCGAAGTTCTGCTCCATGAAGATCACCCAGGAGGTGCGCGACTACGCCAAGGAAAACGGCCTCTCCGAGGAGAGCCAGGCCATCGAGGCCGGCTTCCAGGAGCAGGCGGCGCGCTTCAAGGACGAAGGCTCGGTGATCTACAAGCAGGTCTGACCGGCCTCGCTGCTGCACCCACGGGCCCGGCGCACTGTGCCGGGCCTTCTTCGTCCACTCTCCAGGGCCTTCATCGTGACCACCCCCAGCTACTCGCCGTCCCTGCCGGTTCCCGCCGGCCAGCGCGTTTTCGGCGCGCGCGACCTGTTCTCCCTCTGGTTCTCCCTAGGCGTCGGCCTGATGGTGCTGCAGCTCGGTGCGCTGCTGGCGCCCGGGCTCGGCCTGGCCGGGTCGCTGGCGGCCATCGCCTGCGGCACCGCCGTCGGCGTGCTGCTGCTCGGCGCCGCGGCGGTGATCGGCAGCGACACCGGCCTCTCGGCCATGGGCACCCTCGGCCTGGCCCTGGGCCGGCGCGGCGCCGTGCTGCCGGCGCTGCTCAACCTCCTGCAACTGGTGGGCTGGGGCGCGTTCGAGATCATCGTCATGCGTGACGCCGCGAGCCTGCTGGCCACCCGTGCCTGGGGCGAGGGCAGCGCGCTGGCCTCGCCGGCGCTGTGGACCCTGTTCTTCGGCGCGCTGGCGACCCTGCTGGCGGTGACCGGCCCGCTCACCTTCGTGCGTCGCGTGCTGCGCAAGTGGGGCATCTGGCTGCTGCTGGGCGCCTGCATCTGGCTGACCTGGAACCTGTTCGACAAGGCCGACCTGGGGGCGATCTGGGCCCGTGGCGGCGACGGCTCGCTGCCCTTCGCCCTGGGCTTCGACATCGCCATCGCCATGCCGCTGTCCTGGCTGCCGCTGATCGCCGACTACTCGCGCTTCGGCAAGCGTGCGCGCAGCGTGTTCGGCGGCACCGCGGTGGGGTTCTTCCTCGGCAATTTCTGGCTGATGAGCCTGGGCGTCGCCTACACCCTGGCCTTCGCGCCGAGCGGTGAGGTCAACGCATTGCTGCTGGCACTGGCCGGTGCCGGGCTGGGTATCCCGCTGCTGCTGATCCTGCTGGACGAGTCGGAGAACGCCTTCGCCGACATCCACTCGGCGGCGGTTTCCAGCGGCATCCTGGTGCCGGTGAAGGTGGAGCGCCTGGCGCTGGCCATAGGTGCGCTGTGCACGCTGATCGCCTGGTTCGCGCCGCTGGCCGAGTACCAGAACTTCCTGCTGCTGATCGGCTCGGTGTTCGCACCGCTGTTCGGCGTGGTGCTGGTGGACCACTTCGTCCTGCGCCGCCGCCGCGAGGAGCTGGCGCCGCGCCGCGCACTGCGTTGGGACACGCTGGCCGCCTGGTTCTGTGGCGTCGCGGTGTACCACCTGCTGGCGAACTTCATGCCCGAGGTGGGCGCCACCCTGCCGGCGCTGCTGCTGGCCGGCGGGTTGCAGGTGCTGCTGGGGTCCCTCAGCCGCGGCCGGGGAAGTATTGGGGCTTCAGTATCCCGTTGAGCTGCGGATAGGGGATGGTCAGCTCGGGGTGGCCGCCAGCGTAGGGCGCGATGCTGTAGACGTCATACTTAAGCAGCAGCGCGCCACGGCCGAGGGCGATGTGCTCGGTGCGCTGGAAGGGCCAGGTGCTCGCGTATTCCGGGTCCTGGTCCAGCTTGTTGGCGGCCAGCCAGCGCTGGTGGGCCTGCTCGGCGAGCTTCCAGAACTCGGCTTCCTGGCCGGGGATGAGCATGTCGCGCAGGGTCAGCACCTTGTCCTGCGTGCGGTCGTAGTTGATCAGCCCGCGCCCGGGCATGCCGTGGGCACCGCCGGTGGCCAGGTAGCTGGACAGTTCGATGATGGTCAATTGGTCACGTTGCTCGCGTACCTTGGCCTGCAGGTAGCTGGCCCAGCCGGGCTCGGCGCGCTGCAGGAAATCCTTCTCGTAGGACTGCAGCGAGGCCGGCAACGGCGCGTCCGGTGCGTCGGCGGTCATGCGCAGCAGGCGCTGGGTCACCAGTTCGCTGAGCTGCGGATGGTCGGGAAAACTGATGACGTCGATGTTCACCAGCGGGCAGCTGTCGCCCTGGCAGCCGGGCTTGAGGTGTTCCCAGGCATCGCGCTTGACGGCCAGGCCCTTGTCGCCGGGCGTCAGCGCCTGGCAGGCGCCGAGCAGGAGGGCGCAGCCGAGGAGGAGCAGTTTCTTGTGCATCGGGATTGAATTCGTCATCGGGTGGGGAGTCGTTATGGATTGCGTGCTTCGACTGCCGGTGGCGGTTCGAGTTCGCTCGCAGGAGCGCATGATCCCAGCCGCAAATCCATCTGCAAAGAGGCTGCGCGAGGCGAATCGCCAGAGTAGGATGCGCGAAACGCGGGACCATCAGATCGAGTGAGGCGTAGATGATAGATACCTTCAAACCCGGGCCGGACGCGGTCGAGATCATCGAGCGCGAGGAATGCTTCCGTGGCTTCTACCGCCTGGATCGCCTGCACCTGCGTCATCGCCAGTTTTCCGGGGAGATGGGGCCGACGCTCAGCCGCGAGCTGTTCGTGCGCCATGATGCCGTGTGCGTGCTGCCCTACGATCCGCAACGCGACCAGGTCGTGCTGATCGAGCAGTTCCGCGTCGGCGCCATGCAGAAGAGCGCCAATCCCTGGATGCTGGAGCTGGTGGCCGGGCTGATCGACAAGGACGAGGAGCCGGACGAGGTGGCGCGCCGCGAGGCCGTCGAGGAGGCCGACCTGACGCTGACGTCGCTGTGGCCGATCACCGCCTATTATCCTTCTCCAGGGGGATCGGACGAATACGTGCACCTGTACGTCGGTCGTTGCGACAGCAGCGGCGCCGGTGGCGTGCACGGGCTGGCCGAGGAGGGCGAGGACATCCGCGTCCACGTGCTGTCCTTCGCCGATGCGCTGGCTGCGTTGCGTGACGGCCGCATCATCAACGCCGCCGCCATCATCGCCCTGCAATGGCTGGCACTGAACCGGGATGAAGTACGGGGGATGTGGACGTGAATCTGTTGCGCGATCGCTACCGGGTGGACCTCGTCGGGCTGCAAGCGGCCTGCGAGGCGAACTACGCCCGGCTGATGCGATTGCTGCCGCAGATGCGCGAGGTCCAGTCCTCGCGCCGCGTGGCCTTGAGCCAGGGCGAGCGGCTGGTGGGCGTGCTGGCGCTGGACGTGGTCGAAGCCTGCCCGTACACCACCACCCTGAAGGTGCGCCAGGAGCTCAGCCTGCCCTGGCTGCCCTCGCCGCAGCTGGAGGTGCGCGTCTACCACGATGCGCGCATGGCCGAGGTGGTCGGGGCCGAGAATGCACGGCGGCTGCGCAGCTTCTACCCCTATCCGAACGCCGACATGCACCAGCCCGACGAGAAGAGCCAGCTCAATGTCTTCCTCGGCGAATGGCTGAGCCATTGCCTGGCCTGTGGCCACGAACTGGAGCCCGTGCTCTAGAAAATCCGCTTCCTGCCGATTTCCTGGCGCTCGCGAATGTGATCCAGTCCCGCTTCTCGGGTTTACCGTTTCACGCCTGAACCACCATAATTCATCTCATTCCGCCCAAGGAGACCGCCTTGTCGAGCGCGTCCACTCTCGCCTTTGATTCATCGGTGCTGCTGGTGCAGCTGTCCGATAGTCATCTATTTGCCGAAGAGGACGGGCGACTCCTGGGCATGAACACGGCCGACAGCCTGCAGCGGGTGATCGAGCGGGTGCTGGAAGAGCAGCCGCATATCGACCTGGTGCTGGCCACCGGGGACCTGTCCCAGGATGGCAGCGTCGAGTCCTACGAGCGCTTTCGCGACCTTTGCGCGGTGATCCCCGCCGACAGCCGCTGGTTCCCGGGCAACCACGACGAAGTCCAGGTGATGGAGCAGGTCTGTGCCGGCACCGGGCTGCTCGACCCGATCATCGACTTCCCCGCCTGGCGCGTGGTATTGCTGGACTCCACCATCGGTGGCGCCGTTCCCGGCCACCTGCCACCGGAGCAGCTGGCGCTGCTGGAGCGGGCGGTGAGCGAGGCGTCGGACAAGCACGTGCTGATCAGTTTCCACCACCATCCGGTCCCGATCGGCTGCCGCTGGATGGACCCCATCGGCGTGCGCAACCCGGACGCCCTGTTCACCGTGCTGGACCGTTTCCCCCAGGTGCGCGCCGTGCTCTGGGGCCATGTGCACCAGGAGTTCGACCAGATGCGCAATGGCGTGCGCCTGCTGGCCTCGCCCTCCACCTGCGTGCAGTTCGCGCCGGGCAGCGAGGAGTTCCAGGTCGACACCGAGGCGCCGGGTTACCGCTGGCTGCGCCTGCAGGCCGATGGCGTGCTGGAAACCGGCGTATCGCGGGTCACCGGTATCGACTTCGAAGTGGATTACAGCGTCAAAGGTTATTGACCTTAGCGCTGCGGCACGGCAAGAAGTACAGCTTGCCCGCCAGACTTGCCAGGATGCCGCGTGTCGACCGAACAGCCCTCCCTTCTCTATATCCACGGCTTCAACAGCTCGCCCGAATCGCAGAAGGCGCGCCAGCTCGCCGCGCTCATGCAGCGCCTGGGCCTGGCCGGGCGACTGCGCGTCCCGGCGCTGCACCACCACCCGCGGGAGGCCATCGCCCAGCTCGAAGCGGCCCTCGCCGAGCTGGGGCGGCCGGTGCTGGTCGGCAGCTCACTGGGCGGCTACTATGCGACCCTCCTGGCCGAGCGGCACGGGCTCAGGGCCGTACTGATCAACCCCGCGGTGGCCCCGCACCGGTTGTTCGACGGCCAACTGGGACTGCAGAAGAACTACTACAGCGGCGAGACCTGGGAGCTGACGCAGGCGCACGTGGATGCCCTGGCCGAGCTGGAGGTTCCGCCCCCGCAGGACCCGGCCCGCTACCAGGTCTGGCTGCAGACGGCCGATGAAACCCTGGATTACCGCCACGCCGAGCGCTACTACCGTGCCTGCGCCCTGCGCATCGAGGCCGGTGGCGACCATGGTTTCCAGCATTTCCCTGCCCACCTGCCGGCCCTGCTGGCGTACGCCGGTTTTCCCGCCAGCCTGTGGCGGGATATCGACTTTTCCACCCTTTGACGAAGAGACCCCATGGCCCAGCAGAACGCTTACAACGCAGACGCCATCGAAGTCCTTTCCGGCCTCGACCCGGTGCGCAAGCGCCCGGGCATGTACACCGACACCAGCCGGCCCAACCACCTGGCCCAGGAAGTCATCGACAACAGCGTCGACGAAGCCCTGGCCGGCCATGCCAAGAGCGTGCAGGTGATCCTCCACGAGGACAATTCGCTGGAGGTGATCGACGATGGCCGCGGCATGCCGGTGGACATCCACCCCGAAGAGGGGGTGCCCGGCGTCGAGCTGATCCTCACCAAGCTGCACGCGGGCGGCAAGTTCTCCAACAAGAACTACCAGTTCTCCGGCGGCCTGCACGGCGTGGGCATCTCGGTGGTGAACGCCCTCTCGACCCTGGTCGAGGTGCGCGTCAAGCGCGATGGCAACGAATACCGCATGACCTTCGCCGACGGCTTCAAGTCCAGCGACCTGGAAGTGATCGGCACCGTCGGCAAGCGCAACACCGGCACCAGCGTGCATTTCTGGCCCGACGCCAAGTACTTCGACTCGCACAAGTTCTCCGTCAGCCGGCTCAAGCATGTGCTCAAGGCCAAGGCCGTGCTCTGCCCGGGGCTGCTGGTCAGCTTCGAGGACAAGGCCAGCGGCGAGCGCATCGAGTGGCACTACGAGGATGGCCTGCGTTCCTACCTGGTGGACGCGGTCAGCGAGTTCCAGCGCCTGCCGGACGAGCCCTTCGTCGGCAGCCTGGCCGGCAACAAGGAGGCCGTCGACTGGGCCCTGCTGTGGCTGCCCGAGGGCGGCGAGTCCCTGCAGGAAAGCTACGTCAACCTGATTCCCACCGCCCAGGGCGGCACCCACGTCAACGGCCTGCGCCAGGGCCTGCTGGATGCGATGCGCGAGTTCTGCGAGTTCCGCAACCTGCTGCCCCGTGGCGTCAAGCTGGCTCCGGAAGACGTCTGGGAACGCATCGCCTTCGTCCTCTCGATGAAGATGCAGGACCCACAGTTCTCCGGGCAGACCAAGGAGCGCCTGTCCTCCCGCGAGGCGGCCGCCTTCGTCGCCGGTGTCGCCAAGGACGCCTTCAGCCTCTGGCTCAACGCGCACCCCGACATGGGCCTGCAACTGGCCGAGCTGGCCATCAGCAACGCCGGTCGTCGCCTCAAGGCGGGCAAGAAGGTCGAGCGCAAGAAGATCACCCAGGGCCCGGCGCTGCCCGGCAAGCTGGCCGACTGCGCAGGCCAGGACCCGATGCGTTCCGAGCTGTTCCTGGTGGAGGGTGACTCCGCCGGCGGCTCGGCCAAGCAGGCGCGTGACAAGGAGTTCCAGGCGATCATGCCGCTGCGCGGGAAGATCCTGAACACCTGGGAAGTGGATGGCGGCGAAGTGCTCGCCAGCCAGGAAGTGCACGACATCGCCGTCGCCATCGGCGTCGACCCGGGCACCCCCGACGTGGCGCAACTGCGCTACGGCAAGATCTGCATCCTCGCCGACGCCGACTCCGACGGCCTGCACATCGCCACCCTGCTGTGCGCGTTGTTCGTCCGTCACTTCCGCCCGCTGGTGGAAGCCGGGCACGTCTACGTGGCCATGCCGCCGCTGTACCGCATCGACCTGGGCAAGGAGATCTACTACGCCCTCGACGACGCCGAGCGCGATGGCATCCTCGATCGCCTGGCGGCCGAGAAGAAGCGCGGCAAGCCGCAGGTCACCCGCTTCAAGGGCCTGGGCGAGATGAACCCGCTGCAGCTGCGCGAAACCACCATGGACCCGAACACCCGGCGCCTGGTGCAGCTGACCCTGGAAGATGGCGAAAGCACCCACGAGATGATGGACATGTTGCTGGCGAAGAAACGCGCCGGCGACCGCAAGTCCTGGCTGGAGTCCAAGGGCAACCTGGCCGAGGTCCTGGTGTGAGGGCGAGTGTCCTTCTCGCCCTGCTGCTGACCGCCTCGCCTCTGTGGGCCGCCCCGCCGGTCGAGGAACTCAAGCTCAGCGCCGAGTACCCGGTGGACGGTGTCGCCGAGGGCAACCTCTCCGGCATCGCCCTCTGTGGCAAGGAGCTGCTGGTGGTCTCCGACCGGGTCGATGACCGCCTGTTCCGCCTGGTACCGTCGGAAGGCGTGCTCAAGGCCGAGGCGGAGCGCTTCGTCGCCCCGCCACCGCCACCCAGCGGCCTGCCGTGGGGCGTTCGTGTGCGCAACTGGGCGATGAGCATGGTGCGCGGCAACGAACTGGACTTCGAAGGCATCACCTGCGACGCCGCCGGCAACCGCTACCTGGTGAGCGAAACCCATGCGGCGGTGCTGCAGGTACCGCACGCCGGCAGCGCCGACTGGTTGCGCCTGCCGGAGAGCCTGGTCCGCCAGGCCCGCGCCAGCGGCATGCTGCTGCACTTCAACGCCCTGCTGGAAGGCATCGCCGTCGAACCCTCCGGCGAACGCCTGTGGCTCGGCGCCGAGCGCGAACGGCGCGGCCTGATGGTGCTGCACCGCAAGCAGTCCACCTGGGGCTGCTCCGGCGGCTGCGTGCTCTTCAGCGAAGCCGGCGAGGATGCCCCGCCGCCCGGCCTGGGTCGTGGCGTGCCGATGTCCAGGGACTTCTCCGACCTGGCCTTCCACAACGGCAAGCTGTACACCCTGGAGCGTCATGCCCACCGCATCTGCCGTCGCGACCCGAGCAAGGGCAGCGTCGAGCGTTGCTGGTCCTTCGCCGCCGAGGCACTGGCCGAGCCGCGTCGCTACGACGTCGACTGGGGCATGGCCGAAGGCCTCTGGGTCGATGCCGAGGGCGCCTGGATCGTGCTCGACAACGGCGACAAGGCCCGGGCCGATGGCGAGCAGCGACCGATCGTCTGGCGCTTCGCCAAACCGAGCGGCGGCTGGGAGCAGCCATGAGCGAGCAGGCGCCGGGCAAGCGCGCGGGCAGGGTCATGCTGATCCTCGCCTGGGGCATCGCCATGCTCCTGGCCACGCATTTCTTCGGTCGCTGGGAGGACGCCCAGCGCAACCCCAACCAGGTGCCGGAGTCCCGGCGCGGCGACGGCTACGTGGAGGTGCGCCTGGCCAGCAGCCGGCAGGGGCACTACCTGATGAACGGGCGCATCGATGGCCGCCAGGTGACCTTCCTGCTGGATACCGGCGCCACCGCCGTGGCCGTTCCCGATGCCCTGGCCGACGAGCTGGGCCTGGTCCCGGGCGAGCCCATCACCCTGAGCACCGCGAATGGCCGCAGCAATGGCCATCGCACCCGGCTGCGCGAGCTGCAGCTGGGGGAGATCGTCCTCGCCGACGTGCCCGCGATCATCGCGCCCGGCATGGATGGCGACGAGGTGCTGCTCGGCATGAGCGCCCTCAAACAACTCGAATTCACCCAGCGCGACGGCACCCTGGTGCTGCGCCAACACATGTCACCGTGAGGCACGCATGAGCGAATCCCTCGATCTCAGCCTGGAAGGCGTGGAGCGTCGCTCCCTCGCCGAGTTCACCGAACAGGCTTATCTCAACTATTCCATGTACGTGATCATGGACCGCGCCCTGCCGCATATCGGCGACGGCCTCAAGCCCGTGCAGCGGCGCATCGTCTACGCCATGAGCGAGCTGGGCCTGGACGCCGACTCCAAGCACAAGAAGTCCGCGCGCACCGTGGGCGACGTGCTCGGCAAGTTCCACCCCCATGGCGACTCGGCGTGCTACGAAGCCATGGTGCTGATGGCCCAGCCCTTCAGCTACCGCTACACGCTGGTGGACGGCCAGGGCAACTGGGGTGCGCCAGACGATCCCAAGTCCTTCGCCGCCATGCGCTACACCGAGGCGCGCCTGTCGCGCTACTCCGAGGTGCTGCTCAGCGAGCTGGGCCAGGGCACCGCGGACTGGGGGCCGAACTTCGACGGCACCCTGGAAGAGCCGCTGGTGCTGCCGGCGCGCCTGCCGAACATCCTGCTCAACGGCACCACTGGCATCGCCGTGGGCATGGCCACCGACGTGCCGCCGCACAACCTGCGTGAGGTCGCCAACGCCTGCGTGCGCCTGCTCGACGAGCCCAAGGCGACCGTCGAGCAGCTCTGCGAACACATCCCGGGGCCGGACTATCCGACCGAGGCGGAGATCATCACGCCGCGCGCCGACCTGCTGAAGATCTACGAGACCGGCCGTGGCTCGGTGCGCATGCGCGCCGTGTACCACGTCGAGGACGGCGACATCGTCGTCACCGCGCTGCCGCACCAGGTTTCCGGCGCCAAGGTGCTGGAGCAGATCGCCGCGATGATGCAGGCCAAGCCTTCCAAGGCGCCGCAGATCGCCGACCTGCGCGACGAGTCGGACCACGAGAACCCCTGCCGCATCGTGATCATCCCCACCAACAGCCGCGTCGACCACGCGGCGCTGATGCAGCACCTGTTCGCCAGCACCGACCTCGAGTCCACCTACCGGGTGAACATCAACATCATCGGCCTGGACGGCAAGCCCCAGGTCAAGGACCTGCGCACCCTGCTCACCGAGTGGCTGACCTTCCGCGTCGGCACCGTGCGCCGTCGCCTGCAGTTCCGCCTGGACAAGGTCGAGCACCGCCTGCACCTGCTGGAAGGCCGGCTGATCGCCTTCCTCAACCTCGACGAGGTGATCCGCATCATCCGCACCGAGGACCAGCCCAAGCCGGTGCTGATGGAGCGCTTCGGCCTCACCGAGGTCCAGGCCGAATACATCCTCGAGACCCGCCTGCGCCAGCTGGCCCGCCTGGAAGAGATGCAGATCCGTGG